>NZ_JACUUB010000050.1 GCF_014859525.1 Marinobacter sp. | reverse complement strand
CCACCCATCTGCACCGGTGTCGCCGATCCCAGGTTGGTGGCGGGTGCCATGGCGGCGATGTGGCTACCGTAGAGGATGTAGGTGCCGGCACTGGCGGCTCTTGCACCCTGAGGGGATACGTACGTTGCAACGGGAACTTCAGAGGCGAGGATGGTTTTGATGATTTCTCGCATCGAGTCCATCAAACCGCCCGGTGTATCCATTTCCAGAATCACCAGTCCAGCATTTTCCTGCTGTGCCCGCTGGATACCTCGGGTCACGTAATCCATGGTAGCGGGGCCGATGGCACCCTCGACCGTCAGCACCAGAGCGTGGCGGGATTCGTTCTGCTGGGCAATGACCTGCCAGGACAGTCCGATCAGTCCCAGCAAGGCACCTGCCACAAAGATCAGCGACCAGAAATTAAGCCGGTTACTCTGGTTCCGGCGTTGGAGCGGGTGTGACTTCATAGCGACCTCCCGGGCAGGATGATCAGAACAGTTTGGCCAGAACAGACTCCGGCAAGCGCCTCACAATGAATCCGATCGGTGTCCAGGGCCAGCCGGGCACAAAACATTCGGCCTTGCCTGACTCAATCGCACGCACCATGGCACGGCAACCCGTCTGTGCATCCACAATAAACGGTGTGTTCTTTACCTTCTCATTTATCTCGGTCCGAATATAGCCGGGGTAGAGTGTCGTCACCCGGATCGGCGAGCGTCGCTTCTTGAGTTCGACGCGCAAACCTTCGCAAAGTGCTGCCAGCCCGGCTTTCGTAGCCGCATAGGTTGTAACGTTGCCCGGCATGCCACGCACCGCCGTTACTGAAGATACGGCAACCAAATGGCCGTGGTTCTGTGCCCGGAAGATTTCCATGGCCGACTCGATCTGCGCCAGAGCGGCAACAAAGTTGGTTTCTGCGGTTTGGAAGTTAGCGTCAAATCGCCCGGTGCCCAGAGGCTGCCCCTTGCCGATGCCGGCGTTGACGATAATGCGATCGAGTTGGCCAAACTCATCCCGGAACGCCCGGAAAACATCAGACACCTGTTGATGATTGTTCACATCGAGAGCGCGCACGCCGATGGTGATGTCTGGATGCTTCGCTTTCAGCTCCTCCCTGAGCGCTTCCAGGCGCTCGATACGGCGAGCACTCAGTGCCAGATGGTTGCCTTTGGCGGCAAATTCCCGGGCCATGCCTTCGCCCAGTCCTGAACTGGCCCCGGTAATCAGAATGGTGCGGCTCATGAGCACTCCTGCCTGTGGTTCTTATTATTGACTCTACGTCCATCAGAGTTCAGCAAACACCGGATTAAAGATCAAAAATACAACGTTTGCTCCGGCTCCGCCGCCTCTTCAGGGACACGTTCGCTTCGGGTTTGATCCGATGCCATTTGAGTCAGGCGCTCTCCGATCATGGTCGGAATGCCATCCGCCTGATCCACCACCAGCTCGATGGAGTGCCGCTGCATTTCCACATCGGGATGCTGCTGACGGAACGATTCCAGGCGTTCCAGTACCGCCTGCCAGAGCCGGTCCCGATCCTCGGGTGAGTAGTCTTCATGAGGGCGGTGCACCTCAAGCCAGACCTCGCCACCAGACAAACCTATTTTGACCGGCTCACGGACCACCTGAACGGAGGTGCCCTTCTGCACCTGGTACACAAAGCGTGAAATATCATCGTTGTACATGCGGAAACAACCGGCGCTGACCGGCATCCCGACACCAAAGCGCTTGTTGGTGCCGTGGATCAGATAGCCCTTTTCACTCAACATCAGTGCGTGCGTGCCCAAAGGATTGTCCGGCCCCGGGGGAATCATTCTTGGCAGGTATTCGCCAGACGCCTCATAAGATGCGCGAATACTCGCCGGCGGATACCAGGCCGGAGACTCCAGGGCCATGGTGACTTCTGCGTCGGTCAGGGGTGACGGGTTTTCTTCCCGGCCCACACCGACCGGGTACACCTGCACACCACCTTCGGTGTAATAATAGAGCCGGTACTCTGCAAGATTAATCACGATGCCTTCCCGCCGCGCATCGGGCAGCACGTACATTCGGGGCAAGGTGATGACACTGCCGTCGCCCGGCAGCCAGGGATCGACACCGGGGTTGGCCTTCACGAGCTCAAGGTAGCCCAGCGCAAGGTCACTGCCCAACTCCGCGAAGGTGTCCTCATAGCGGGTGGTATGTACCTGTAACTCACCGGCAAGATCCCCGTTCAGCGCAAACGTTGGCACTCTGGGAGCTCGATCATTCCCGGCAACTGCCAGTGATGACGTGGTGGTCGCCACCGCGAATACCAGAGAAACGGCACAGCGTTTTAAGTACATATCACTTTGATCCTATCCAAATTCTTCCAGAGCTTGACGTCTTACACAGACCGCGTTGGGGATCAGGAGTTCACCAGCGTTGTCCAGATCGTCACTAATGCCAGAACCGCAAACAAAACACTGGCACTGATCCGGGCAGTCGCCAGCGGCATCCGCTCCATCAACCAACTACCAGCCATGATAACCGGGATGTTCGCCAGCAACATCCCTACCGTCGTACCGATGATAACCCATATCGTTTCAGTATACTTTGCCGCCAGCACCACCGTGGCCACTTGGGTTTTGTCACCGATTTCCGCCAGAAAGAACATGACCGTCGTTGCACCAAAGGCACCCATTCCCAAAAACCGGGAGTCGGCGCTGTCGTCTTTATCCGGAATCAATAACCACAGGGCAATTGCAACAAAGCTGACCGCCAGGATCCAGGGCAGCCAGTTTTGCGGAATCCAGCTGGCAGCCCAGGCACCAAGCCAGGCTGATAACGCGTGATTTAGCAAGGTTGCAACCAGAATACCAAGAATGATCGGAGTTCGCTGCGCGTATCTGGCGATCAGGAAAAGCGAGAGAAGCTGGGTCTTGTCACCGATTTCAGCGATGGCGACCGCCAGGGTTGACGCGAGAAATGCATCCATTAGGAGAGACCTCAGGGCGGATTGATTCAGACGTGAGACAGCTCACCTTCCGCCCATTGGAGATGATCTGCCTCAGGTCTTGCCAATTCCACGTTTTTTGTGGAACACGGTAGCCATGGAGATTGAGCTCCAAGTATGTTGACTACCGTCCGCCCGGTCTCCCGGCGCGGAGGCTACTCCCCCGAAGTAGCGGCCATGATAGGTAAACGCCCTGACAATGGCAACATCAGGCTTTCATCTTCCAGACCGGAACAGCGGCGAGGGCGACAAACATGGCCACCAGCCACCAGGCAGAGGCAAATGCGCCGAACGTCGGCACTCCCGCCTGATGCTCCCCAAATTCAATCGTCAGGGCCACCAGATTGACCCCAAGTGCGCCACCCAGCTGTCGGGCAAAGTTAATGGTACTGGAGCCCGCTCCAAGCTGTTCGGGCGCAAGAGGGTTGAGTGCGCCGGTCGACAAGGCCGGTAACATGAAACCGATGCCGATCCGGCCCAGCACCGCCCAGAACGCCAACCAGCCAAAACCCGCATAGGCACCGGTCAGCGCGAACAACACAGCAGAAACAGCAAACACCGCAATGCCGAACAGCACCAAGCCCCGGGCACTGCGTTTGTCGGCCAACCTGCCGGCCAATGGAAACACAATGCCCAGGACCACACCGGCAGGCAACATCAGTAAGCCGGCTTCGGTTGCCGAGAAGCCGAGCGCCGTTTGAACAAACAACGGAATCAGATAGGTCGAACCAAACAGGGCAAAACCCAATGCCAAAGCGCCAAGGGTGGCATACAGGAAAACCGGCTGGCGCAGCAGCTGAAGATTAACCAGCGGATGCCTGGCCGAACGCTCACGCAGCACAAAGGCGACAAGAAAAACCAGCGACAACACGCACTGCAACAGAATCCGCCCCTCCTGACCGGCCCACAACTGCATACGAGTGAGCGTTTCCAGGGTCAGCGCAACGGTGGCTCCGAGCAAGACCAGGCCGATCAGATCAAACGGGTAATGAGCCGGACGCTTGCGCGGCAACGGCAAAAAACGCCAAGCCATCCAGACGCCCAACAAGGTCACCGGCGCCGGTGCATACATCACATAACGCCAGTTGAACTGATCCACCAGAAACCCGCCGAGCACCGGCCCCAGCGCGGGGGCCAGGATCACTCCCATGCCGTAAATGCCCATGACCTGGCCACGGCGCTCTGTCGGGAAAATCCGGAACACCAGGTACATACCCATAGGCTGCATGAGGCCAGCCATGGCACCTTGGCCGATGCGCGCAGCGATCAACTGCTCCGGGGTGTTGGCAAACCCGCCAATGATAGAGATAACGGTAAAAGCGGCCATGGCAACACCCAGGGTTTGGCGTACGCCAAACCGATCGAGCAACCAGGCAGACGCCAGCATGGTGGTAGTCATGGCAGCGATAAAACCCGTCGCCAGCCAATGTACCTGGCCCTGACCAATCCCGAACTCCTGCATGATGTCGTACAGGGCAACGTTGATCACCGTGGCACTGAGCACGGTCGCCATGGTGCCAAGCACCACGGTGATTACCGCAAGCCAGCGCCAGCGCTCGCCATAACGGGCAGTCAGGCCCTCAATCGAATTATTGTGCAATCGTTACTTCTGCTTTTCGGCGTTTTCCAGGATCTTGTGAAACACCTTGATTGCACACGCGATTTCCTTGTCTGATACCCCTTCAAGCATCTCTTCACGCAAGGTTTCTGCGCGCTCTGATAACTCATCCATGAACTCGGCCCCCGGCTTGGTCAGGTGCAGGCGACGGGCACGGCGATCGTTCGGGCATGCGCGCCGTTCAATCAGTCCTTGCTGCTCCAGGCTGTCCAGCAAGCGCACCAGAGTGGGGTTTTCAATGGCCATCAGGCTGGCAAGCTCTCTTTGAGTAAGCCCTTCTCCACCTTGCTGCAAATACACCATGGTGCTCCAGCGGGCCTGGGTGACCCCCAGGTCTTTCAGGCGCTCATCAAGCATTTTCCGCCAGCGGCGGGTAACACGGGCAACGGCAAACGGGAACTGATCTCTCATGGCTAAACACTCCTGTAGGTGATTCGGCATGGGACAAGCAAACGCCAACCCGAAAACCGACAAAAAACTTACCTTATTGGAAATTCACCAATAGTAAGCTAACCATTCAAATAAAAACAAATTTCAGGGTGGAAATAACATTGGGGAATACCGAGAGTTGCGTCAGCCAGCCTGACGCAACTCTTCCTGCATTTCTTCCACTTCTGCGGATTCGTGGAACTCGGTGTTGCGTGGATCCATTTCTGTCAGTACCGAAGACGTCTCAGGCATGGCCGGCACAAAGTGCTCCTGCTCAGCCACAGGTACATCATCGGTATGAGTAATGCGATAGCTGGTGATCGCCGCTAACAGCAGCAAGAAACCGGCATTGCCGTAGAACAGGCCCGCAGGGCCCAACTGGTTGATTAGCTCCGCCATGGCAATCGGGCCAATCACGCTACCGATGCCGTAACTCAGTAACAAGGTAGCACTGGCTGCAACAATGCGATTGCTTTCCATACGGTCGTTGGTGATCGCGACTGCAATTGGGTAAATCGTTGCCGACAAGCCCGTGAAAAGACCCACCAGCAGCGTCAACAGCGCCAGATTGGCGGCACCGGTAAACGCTACCGCTCCCGCAGAGCCCGCCCCGAACAACGCCACCCAGAACATCACCCGCCGACGATCAAAGCGGTCACACAACCGGCCCAATGGCCAGGCAAGTAACATTGCGGCAACGATGGCACTGGCCATGAACGTAGAGGTACGGGCAACGTCCAGTCCCACCATGGTCGCGTACACCGGACCAAGCGCATAAAACCCGCCGATAAGCACGCCGCAAATCAGCGCGCCGGCCACGCCGGTAAAGGATTCTCGCCCCAACTTGAAAAAAGACATCCGGGGCGACTGCTCAATAACCGGCGCTTCCATCCGGGTCAAAGACAACGGAATCAACGCCATCGTGAGCAGGATGGCAGCCAGCGAGAAGGGCAAAAAGCTGGTGGGGTCACCCACGTTCACGATCAGCTGACCGCCGGCCGCCGACAGATAAAATACAATCTGATAGACCGCAAACAGTGCGCCCCGGTTTGCATTAGTCGCCCGACTCGAAAACCAGCTCTCGATGACCACCAGAACACCGGCAATCGTAAAACCAGACAGCACTCGGAGCACTGCCCAGAAGACCATCGACAGGGCCATCGGGTACATCAGAGAAACCACCGCGGCCATGGCCGCGAACACCGCAAAGGCCCGAATATGACCAACCCGACCAATGATTTTGTGAACGTAGAGGGTGCCTAATACAAACCCGATGGAGTAGCACACCAGCACCCAGCCAATGACATTGGGCGAGACTTGCTCAATGCTGAGCCGAATACCCAACAGAGTCATCAAAAAGGCATTGCCACTGACCAGCAGTACGATGCTTAGAATAAGCGCCGAAAGGGAAGCGACCATTCGGGTCATGGATGACTCCGCAAGCTGGGTTACACCAGAGTGACGTAAAAAAAAGATAGCAACATTATGAGTTGCCTGCTGGCCGTTATTTAAACAGGCATGCTCAGGCGACACCACTAGGGACTTGCCGAGACCTGGAATCCCTTAATGGCGCGCCGTTTCACACTATTTTACATTAATGTGCCGTAACAGAACCGGATCACCGTAGCGGGTACCATAAACTCCAAGCTACCTATTGGACCGTGAGCGCCTGGTTATGAAGAAAACGGACTGGCCCATTCGCTGGGATTTACTGCTTCGCTATCGCCTGATCGAAATCGTCGCACTCTGGGAAGGTCGACTGACCACTAACCATATCTGCCACAGTTTCGGCATTGGTCGCCAGCAGGCATCCAAGGACATCAACACCTACCTGCGAGAACTTGCGCCAGGCAACCTGATTTATGACCGGCACCTGAAAGGCTACGTCCCCTCAGACAACTTTGCACCCGTGGTCACACGCGGCCAGGTTAGTGAATACCAGGAGCTGCTTTCTCGCCAGCAGAACCTCAGCGACACCTTTGCAGATCTGGAACTGAGTTTGCCCGGGAACACGGTCATACCGGAGCCGGCCCGACGAATTGCGCCACAAACAATGCGAGCCGTTGTAGCCGCCACCCGCTATCACCGCCAACTGAGGGCCAGCTACGTTTCTTTGAGCAGGCCAGAGGCTGCAGACAGTATCCTGGAGCCTCACTCGCTGGTGTGTTCCGGTAACAGTTGGCACATGCGGGCCTGGTGCAGTGCCAACCGCGAGTTCCGGGATTTTGCCCTGAGCCGTCTTCAAGGCCAACCCGAAGCCCTGCGCCAGAAATCCCGGCACTCGGCGCAGCAGGATGAGGACTGGCAACGGCTGGTCACCCTTCAGATTACACCCGATCAGCGACTGACCGAGGCCCAGCAAACTATCATTGCCAACGACTACGGCATGCAGCACGGTAAACTTGCCATCGAGACCCGTGCTGCGCTGGCGCCTTATGTGCTGTCCAGGCTTGGCATTACCTTTGAGAACAACCACCCAGACCCCCTGATACAACAGCTGGAACTGGCTAACCCGGATCAGTTGGGCTTCGGCAGCAAGCGTGAACAAGCGCTCAAAGCGGTGGCCGGTCTCTGCTAGACTGCGCGGGTGACTAAACCTTCTGTTAATACTCTGCTTGCCATTTTCAGCCTGCTGCTGGGTGCCGGTCTCCCCGGCCAGGCAGCCGCTGAGGTTTGCGGTGCGCCAGCCACAGCTATCCATCAAATACAGGGCAGCGGCCCAGCGTCTCCTCTGACCGGGCAAAAAGTGACCGTCGAAGGCATCCTCACCCAGGACAGCCGACACCCTGGCGGCTTTGGCGGATTTTATCTACAACAAGCCGATGCCGAAACGGATCAGAACCCTGCCACCTCCGAAGCTCTTTTTATCTACACTCGCCTGGGCAAAGGCAAACCGGGCCAACGGCTCAGGCTCAGCGGTACCGTCAAGGAGTATCACGGTCTCACCGAGCTGGTCGACATTCGTACCCTGAAGGTTTGCGGCGATGCTCCGCTGCCAGCCCCCATCGACGTGTCATTACCCTGGTCGCAGCCACCGGAAAGCCTTGAGAATATGCGGGTAAGGTTTACTGGTCCGCTAACGGTGATCGATCACTACAACCTGACGGTATTTGGCGAGCTGACACTGGCCGCGACCGACCAGGTCACGCCCACCGAGTACCTGCCGCCAGGTAAAAAGGCCGCTCGCCAGCGTCAGCAAAATCATCAGCACCGGGTAGTCCTGGACGACGGCAAAGCGGTACGCAATCCGGACCCCGTGCCCTGGCCGCCGGCGGGCCTGGCACACCCAAACACGGTACGGGCAGGTGACACCGTTGCCGGGATCGAGGGCGTGCTGGATTTCCGCTTTGGCCAATGGCGTGTTCAGCCATCCAGCCAACCCAGTTTCAAACGTGTGAATGCACGTCCACAGCCGCCCGCCAGGGCACCCAAGCCCAGCTATCGGGTAATGACCCTGAACCTGGAGAATTACTTCAACGGAGACGGTCAAGGCGGCGGATTTCCAACAGCCCGGGGCGCAGCAAACCGCTCCGCGTTCCAACAGCAGAGTCAGCGATTGGTAGCGGCCATCCTTGAACCTGACCCGGACATTCTCGCCGTTACCGAAATGGAAAATGACGGCTATGGTCCCCACAGCGCCCTGGCCGAACTGACCAGACAGCTGGGTGCTGACTGGGCCTTCATCGCAACCCCGGGGCGTGATGGCAGTGATGCCATCCGTAACGCTGTTCTGTATCGGTCAGATCGGGTAATTCCGATCGGTGATGCAAACCGGCCAGATACAGGACGCGCCAGCAACCTGGGCAGGCCACCAATAGCCCAGGTTTTTCACTTTCCAGGCCACAGTCACACCGTGAGAGTGGTCGTTGCACACTTGAAATCGAAATCCTGTCGCAACGCCCATGGTGCCGACTCAGATCAGAACGATGGTCAGGGCTGCTTTAACCATCAGCGAACCCAGTCTGCCAAAGCCATGCTCGACTGGCTCAACTCCTTGCCACCACCAGAGGGCTTTGCCGGCAACCTGATCACTGGCGATCTTAACAGCTACGCCAAAGAAGATCCGATACAGGTCCTGGTTGATGGCGGTTACACCAGTCTGGTGCACCATTTTCACCCTTGCGACGGCGAGCGCTGTAACCACCACAGTTATCGTTATCGGGGCGAAAAGGGATCGCTGGATTATGCACTGGCCTCGGGCACGCTGACGCCCAATGTGCAGAACGCACAAAGCTGGAATATTAATGCCGATGAGCCCAGGGCCCTGGGCTATGGCCAAGCACACGGACACTCGGTGCGCGGTCCCTGGCGATCCTCCGATCACAACCCGGTGATTACAGATCTGAACTTTCAAACACCCTGACGCTGGTTGCCCCGCAGACGGCAGATTCAGGCGACAAGGCAATAGCCCTCGGCAGCCAGCCCGCTACAATTAGCGTCGGATTCACTGTCACGAGGTTGTCGCGTTCATGAAAGTACCCACGCCAAATTTCTGGCCTGCAGCCCGTACCGGACAGCGCTGGCTGCTCCGTGCCCGCCGGCGGCAAGCGTTTGTCGACGGCCATAACATGGTCTTTCTGGAACGCGGCCAACCGGCACCTGGCCGGCCAACCCTGGTATTGATTCACGGCTTTGCCTCGATGAAAGAGAACTGGGCGCTCTGGATGCAGAAGCTGCCTGCTGACTGGCATATTCTGGTGCCGGACGTTCCTGGCCTTGGTGAAAGCCAATACCACCCAGACGCCTGCTACCGTTACGAGAGCCAGGCACAACGACTGAGTGACTGGCTGTCGGGATTCCAGACAGACAATCTGCACGTTGCCGGCAGCTCCATGGGTGGCGCCATCGCCGCAGTACTGGCCCACAAGCTCGAACGGTCACCGCGCACCGTCACGCTGCTCAACAGTGCCGGCATTCCCGAGCACGCCGATGTCGATATTGATGCGCCCTTCAAATCTGATCGGGATGCCCTGCTTATTCCCCATGACTGGGCCGGGGTATACCGCATGTTCAACAGCGTCGGCTCAGGCAAACCAACGCTACCCGGGCTTGCCATGACCGGATTGCTTGGCCCGGATCTGCTGCAGCGCCGGGCATCCCTGCGGCATATCTTCGACGACATGCTGGCCGACGCCCTGGCGCCCGCCAGATATCTGAGCCCGGAGTCACCACCGCTTCAGGTGCAATGGGGTGATCGCGACGTCATCACGCCCACCCGCTGTGTCGACTGGTTCAAAACCGCCACGCCCGATGCTGAACTGCATGTGTTTCGTGGCGTTGGTCACTTGCCGATGCTTGAAAACCCCGGCCACTCTGCCAAGGTTCTGGAAACCTTCATCCGCCGTCACAGTCACTGACGGCGTGGGCCAGACAACTTGAATTGGCCTCTCTGGCCCGTTGACCCGTCAATCAAGTCATGGGGCTGATGGGATCAACGAGTCATAATCGACAGGGCTGACACTCTTACATAACAAAAAATGTTGCTCACGAGGAAACCCATGCGCGCCTCCGTTTCTACCGCACAGGATCTGGGCATGCCGGCCATCTACCTGCATACCCTGGCCGAAGTTCTACACACCATCGGTATCGACGAACGGGATCTGATCCACCGGGTCGGCCTGGACCCATCCCGTCTGAATTCCACGGAGTTGCGGGTCAGCCAAGCCCAGGCCAGCGAGTTCGTCACCCGGGCCATCATCGAAAGCGGCGAACCCGGCCTCGGCATCATGCTCGCACAGGAGCTCAGGCTTCCACTGCACGGAGCCTTGGGCACCGCAGTGATGAGCAGCAGAACTCTGGAAGAAGCACTGGGGCTGATGACACGGTACCTGACACTGCGGGCACCTCACCTGCAAGTCCACAAACACATCTCGGGGCAGAATGCCTGGTACAACGTGACCTGCGATATCGAACTCGGACCTCTGCAAGGCTTCGTTCTGGATGCCGTCTTGTTCGGTTGCGTCACTATGGGCGCACAATTAACCGGGGCCATGGTATCGGGCACCCGAGTGATCCGGCGCGGGCCAGAACCCAACCACTTTCACCGCTTCCGCACTCAGATTGGGGTGCCGGTCGAGTACGGTGCCACAGAGAATGCCCTGGTCATCCCGGTAAGTCAGCTAGGCCTGCCCGTACGATTCAGTGACGATCAGCTTGCCATCAGCGCCCGGGCTCAATGCGAAGAAGCGCTGAAACAACTACGTGAGGATGCAGGCTTTGCCTGCCGGGTTCGCCGGGTCATCGAAACCAGTCATCCATTCCCCCCCAAACTGGCACGGGTGGCCGCCACCCTGTTTGTCTCCGAACGCACACTCAAACGCCGACTGCAGGAAGAACACGCCAGCTTTCAAAACCTTGTTGACGAAGTTCGTCTGGAGCGAGCCAGAGAACTGCTGGAACATACCGGCATGAACCTGAGCCAAATTGCCGATGCACTGGGGTACGCGGATGCGGCCAACTTTACCCGCGCCTTCAAGCGCTGGACTGGCCTTAGCCCCAGTCACTTCCGCACCAAAGAGGCTGCCCTGCGCAAGACTGCCTGAGTCAGTCGATGCCCAGAATTTTGTGCATTTGCAACGTCAGGCGCCACTGTGGATGCGCCAGGCAGTATTCGGTAGCCTTACGGGTGTTGCTCTGCTTGACCGGATCGGCATTCTGCTCCGGGATTGAAGGCGACGCCATCGGGGACAGGAAATAGTGGTGGGCGCGAATGCCCAGAAACCGCTCCGGCGGTGCCAAAGGTTGCGGATACACTAACTTTAACTCATCGCATTCGGTGATCACGACCTCAGCATTGGCTTTAGGGCTTACGCAGAGCCAGTCAATGCCCTCAGGAGCGGCCAGGGTGCCGTTGGTCTCCACGCCAATTTCAAAGCCTGCGGCATGCAACGCGTCGATCAATGGCCTGTCCAGTTGCAGCAGAGGCTCACCACCCGTGCACACAACATAGGGCGCGCCCGGCGCATCCGGCCACAGACTCCGGATATGAGCCGCCAGGGTTTCGGCGGTGTCAAAGCGCCCGCCATTCTGGCCATCAGTGCCGACAAAATCCGTATCACAAAAGTCGCAGACCGCATTGGCGCGGTCTTTTTCACGCCCGGTCCACAGATTGCATTTGCTGAACCGACAGAACACCGCAGCGCGACCGGCCTGAGCCCCCTCGCCCTGCAGGGTATAGAATGCTTCTTTAACTCGATACATCAGGCGTTACTCTTATCAACATTATGCGGTTCGTAAGGCAACGGATCTTCAAGGCCGTGACTGGCGAACGCTTCAAGTCGTTCCACGCAAGACCCACAAACACCGCACGCCCGTTCACGACCGTTATAGCAGGTCCAGGTCTGGCCGTAGTCCAAACCGAGCTTGAGGCCTTCCCCAAGAATCCCACCTTTGTCGAGTTTCATGAACGGAGCCTCAATTCCGACCGGATCGTAGTTGGCGATCCGACACACCGCGTCCATCTTTTCCACAAACTCCGGGCGGCAATCCGGGTAAATTGCATGATCGCCGCCATGAGCACCATACCAGACCGATTGCGCCCTGACCGTAACCGCATACCCGGTTGCCAGGGACAACAGGATCATATTTCGATTAGGCACGACGGTCGACTTCATGCTGTCTTCCTGATAATGCCCCTCAGGAATATCCATGTCCGAGGTCAACGATGATCCCGCCATAACCTCGCTCATGGCACGGATATCAATCACCTTATGCGGAATACTTTGTGCCTGACACACCGCCCTGGCCGCTTCAAGCTCACGGACATGACGCTGGCCATAGTTGAATGACAGCGCGTGAACATTGTAGCCCCGCGCCCGGGCCAGGTGGAGCAGGGTAAAAGAATCCATACCTCCGGAGTAAATAACGACAACAGTGTCAGTCATGGGGCGTTCACCAGAATAGAAGGGGATTTGTCATCAGGCTTTTACAAAGCGTGGCCATATTGTAACAGCGCCGCACGCTCTTGGGTTCGCGTCTGAACCGGATCGGGGGTAAACTCGCAGGAAAACGACAATGACCCTACGTTGATTCAATGACTTCAGACAGCAGCCCGGCATTCATTGATTTTGAAGCCTCCAGCCTAGACCTGATCGCAAGCTACCCGATTGAGGTGGGCGTTTGTCTGCCCGACGGCACTCTACACAGCTGGCTGATTTGCCCTCATGTGCTCTGGCAGGACTGGTCCGAGAGCGCCGAAACCATCCACGGCATCTCCCGATCTCGGCTTGAGCGCGAAGGCATACCGGTCAGGGAGGTTGCAACCCAATTGAACAAGCTGCAGCTAGACCAGGTGTTCTGTGACGCCTGGACCTTCGACAGTTTCTGGTTGCACCGTCTGTTCCGGGCCGCAGGGCAAACCCCTTCGTTCCAGCTTGAATCCGTATCGATGCTGCTTGATCCGGGGCAGGTAAGGCAGTGGGCGGGCATCCGGCAACAGGTTATCGCGGATCTTGGCCTGCCCGTACACCGGGCTGCCAACGATGCCCTGATTCTCCACAAGACCTGGGAAAGAGTGATTTGCCAGGGCGAAACCGCTGCGCAATAACCTTTGGGCCACCACCGGATTATGGGCAAAAAAAACGCAACCCATGGGCTGCGTAGAAAGGAGAGATCCATTCGGTGCCTGAAAAACAAGCACCGTGGATTGCACAACGTAAAAACACGTGACGAAATAAAGTATGCCGGCGGCTACCCGGAGCGTCTGTACGGGTTTGCCGAAGCGCTCGTACTATTGCAAACCGCCCAATAGCCGATACACTGATGGCGAATCAAACTCAAAGAGCCGACATGATCCGAATGATAACCGAAAACACCATTTACTCAGTCGCCTACTGCCAACAAGGGCAGTTGGTGTGTGCCATGGTGAAAGACATCTAACGGCTTTCGGTCAGTCCCCGGGAGCCAGTGCGGTAACCGGGGCAGCTTCTCTGCCAGACCCCGGTTGCCTCAGGCCCCGGGGTTTTCTGTTTTTGCAGGCGCAAAACGATAAGGAGAAGATCATGAGAAGACATCCAACTACCCGGGCCGCCAACCAGCCGATGGCTAACCGTCAGGCTCCGATCAAACGCCCGGAAAAGTTGCCGCTACTGGATGCCATTTGCAAGAAACTGAATCAGCGCGTCAATCTGGACGATGAACCCCGGGTGCTGGGCCTGTACGAACGGGGCTGGATCTTCAAAGGTGTGCTGAGCAATCTGGACGGCTCAGAAGCTCGATACGTTCGGGCACTGGCCACTCGCCATAACTCGTGGATCGCGCGCCAGGTGGCTTGATCCTCAATAGCCAAACGCTGAACCGGTCAATGGCGACGGTTCAGCGCTTGAATCATGGCCAGATCACCACCACGAACCATCGCATAATTGTTGACCACATCGAGAATCTTTTCCTGCGAATAGGGCTTGACCACGTAGCCGTTGGCGCCTGCACTGATCGCTCGCTGAATGCTTTCGATGGAGTCATCCGCCGTCACCAAAACGATATGCTGGTTTTCCCGGACCTGCTTGAAGCGGGTCATCAGGTCATGACCGTTGCCGTCCGGCAAACCCAGATCGAGCAGAATGATCTGATATTCACTGGCCTCAAATGCCGCCCGAGCAGACGCCGCATCGCCACATTCAGACACCCGCGTTGCACCTGCTTTGTAGAGCATGTTTACCAGTCGTTCGCGCATCAGCGGCTCATCTTCCACGACCAATACTTTCAAGTCCGTCATCTTCTTTTCTCCCGTATATTTCGGCCCGGTCAGTCAGTGCCCTGACCTGTTTTCACCAGGATGTTAGCGTCACTCAATGGCCTGTCCCTGTATTGATCCCCGCTGGCCAGGAGCACTCTGAAGGGCTCTTTCTACCATGTCATCAAGCGTGTTCAACGTGTTGCCAATGTCGGACCAGTCCGGCTGTTGCTCTTTCAACTGAGCTTCAAGAACCGCCGCCTGACGCGTCATGAGCGGGTAACCCATAGCCCCAGCCGTGCCTTTGATCTGATGGCTGTGCCGCGTCAATGCGGCCAGGTCCCGGGCATGAAACGCCTGGCGCAACTGCTCACGCCGGCTACCCAGGCTTTCCAGAAAACGGGGCACCAGCTGAGCGATCTCCTCATCGGTCTCACCCGCATCCGCTCCTGCCGTCAGATAGCGCGCCAGTGTCGCCTTCAAGCAGCTCTGATCCGGCGGCTTGCCTATTACTCCGTCACAGCCTGCGGCAAGCATGACGTCATCGTCTGACCGGTCTCCGGTGGTGAACGCAATGATTGGACGACGAAATCCGGCCTGGCGCAACAGCCGGGTTGCCGCCACACCATCCATTTCTGGCATATGGCGATCCATCAGAACCAGATGCACGGTATTCGCAAGGGCCTGACGAACAGCCTGGTCACCACTGGCCACCGTCAGCGGCTCAACACCGTAGCACCGGAGCATGCGCTCAACGAGTGCTCGGTTGCCATCATCCTCTGCCGCAATCAACACATTGCCACAGTACCGGCAGTGATTCCCTTTGCTGACGTTCTCGCCAACCTCCAGGTATCTGGCCAGCACCTCATAGAAACGTTGTTTATCGATGGGCTTGGCCAAGTGTTCGGTAAAGCCCGCCATCCGGTAGTCGGCGATATCCTCGGTCATCACGTTGGCGGTCAGGGCAATAACAGGGGTGCTCACCCCGGCTTCCCGCAAAGCGACGGTGGCATCCCGGCCATTCATCACCGGCATCTGGATATCCATCAGAATCACATCAAAACGCTCACGGCTGGCCAATTCGAGTGCTTCGGCACCGTTACTCACGTGCACCAGTTCAGCACCGGTACGAGCCACCAGCAAAGCCACCAGTCGACGATTTACATCGTTGTCTTCAGCGCACAGAATCCGCCCTTTGAGTGCTGGCGCCACAACAACCGGAATACCTCGACGGCGCTGACGGAGTTCAGAGGTGTCACGCAGGAACCGGACCCCATCAAGGCGTCCGGTATGGATCGAGACCTCAAATTCACTGCCTTCCCCGTAAGTGCTCGACACCCGGATATTGCCACCGAGCAGCTCTGCTAACCGCCGTGAAATGCTCAAGCCAAGCCCGGTACCACCGTATTGCCTGGAAATGGCCGCACTGGCTTGCGCAAACGGGTCAAACAATCGTTCCAGCTGTTCCGGCTTCATGCCGATACCGGTATCCACCACTCGGGCGAACAGAGTTTCAGATTCGCGGTCACACCAGAAGGTCAGTGCAATCGAACCTTTTTCAGTAAATTTGAGGGCATTTCCACAAACATTGATGAGGATCTGACGAAACCGGGTCGGATCGGTCAGGACTTGCTCTGGTAGCGGGAAATCACAGTTAATGCTGAAGCCCAGGCCCTTGTCCCGGGCGCGGGGTTCAAAAAACGCGCGAACTTCGTCCAGCAGATCCGGTAACCAAACCGGAACCACCTCTACATCGAGTTTGTTGGCGTCGATTTTCGAGTGGTCCAGAATATCGTTGACCAGCTCCAGCAGGTGGCGACCGCTGCGAACCACAGTCTCGGCACTGCTGCGCTTTTCTCGTTCACTCAGGTCCGGGTCCAGCAAGGTTTCGCCATAGCCGATAATAGCGGCCAGCGGTGTCCGGATTTCGTGGCTCATGTTTGCCAGAAACTGGCTTTTGGCCTGTACGGAGTGTTTCGCCAGCTCCTTCTCCAGCCGTTCCTGCTCCCAACGCTGAAGGTTGGCCAGGGCACGCTGATTCCAGGCCAACGCCTCACCCTGGACTTGCTTGATACGATCGGCCAGGGCAAACGAAAACAGGATAATCTGCGCGGTCAGACCAAACTGCGGTGCATAAGTTGTAAAGGTGTTCAACGGAACATAGCCCATCACAGTCAGCGCATAGATACCAAACCCGATCAACGCCAGGGTCCAGGCGAAGAAATAAGACCGTGCCGCCGGGTTGTAGTAACGCCAGGACAGATAGCTGACCACGATCAGAATCATACTCAGCAAAATGGAGCCAATGACGATCCATTCCATCGCCACGATGTAAGGCATAAAAAACGACAACACGAAGGCAGCCGCCACCGAGTAGAGGCACAGCAGAATCACATAATCGAGATCTGGCGATCGCTCGCGGGTTTCCAGCAGCGACCTGGCCATCAGCAAGCCGAAAAACCAGGTCAGAATGATCTGGAAGTGCAGGTAGGACTTATCCAGAATCGCCGGGCGACTCTCCAGAAGCTGCGCACCGTGAACCTGTTCGGTGGCAATAAAAATGGAGGCGCAGACGAGATACAGTACGTAATAGATGTTACTGCGTTCCCGGACCGACACCGCCACAAAAAGATTGTAGGCCAGAATCGCAAGAATGGCGCCCAGCAGCACACCACGGACCGCTTCATCAATCGATACTTTTTCAATATAGCTGTCGAGTTGCCAAAGCGTGATCGGTAACCGGAAAGCATTGGTGTTGGTTACCCGCAAGAACACTGTGGTGGTGGTCTCAGGCAGTAACTGCAAACGAAAGACCGGATTGGGTACCGCCAGATCCCGGTCGCCCCAGTTGTCCAGATAGCCCGCCCGGCGCTGGTCTACCAGTTGACCATCACGCACCAGGTAAAGCCTGACATCGTCCACCAGTGGGAGTGCCAGTTCCAGTATCCAGCTGTTGGTAGTATCAATGGCGCGGGCGTTCAGCTCGAAGCGAACCCAATAAGCTGACTTCGTATAGCCGAAATTCAACACCCCGGTGTGATGCCGGGTGAACTGTTGTTCAGGCAGTGCCAGCATGTCACTCATCGACAGTTGATGACCGGCGTCTTCCAGATACCAAAGACAGCCATCAAAATGTTGGATGCTGGTGGTGGTGCTATCAAGCACCACGGCCCCGCTTGCACAGGCACTTTTTGCCTGCGCCAGGGACGGCAAAGCAACAAAAACCAGCACCAGGACGAGCATCGCCACCCAGGCCGAGGTTTCTACAAACCGTTGCTGCAAAATATGATCTCCGCGCGGGTAGCCACGCGCTTTAAATTCTGATTACAAATCCCAGTTCTGCAGAAACCCCTTCTTTCGACTGATCATCCGCTCGTAGGTCGAGATCATGATCGCCGCATGGGGAGATTTGGTAAGCCTTAGGGTTTCAATGCGGCGTTCAAGCCGCTGAACCTCATCACAAACCTGTTGCTGCACGTGAACACGCACGCTGTCGTGTTGGTCCAACTTAACGCGTCGCAAATAAGGGGGGGGAAGTTCGGATCTGTTCATAGCGCCTCATCCTTTGAGCCTGGTACATATTCCATTTTGCGGGATTCTGCCGAACGGTCAGACAAAGTGCAATTATAATGAACAAGGTTTCACTTTTTTCTGACTAAAGCCCCGGCTACCCCGCCTGGCGGAGGGTGCCGGGGCCCACCAAAACCCTCAGGCGGCCACCAGCCGCCGTTTGTTTTCTGGCAATACCGGAAACTGCCGGCACACAGTATAGACAAACTTGGCGAGCGCGGGTAAGTGATGCCCGACAATCGGAAAGCCGGTATTTAACAGGCTGACCGATATATCTCTGGCAGGATCGGCCCAGCAAAACTTGTTGATAAGGCCAACATGACCGAAGGCATAGCGGCTCTGCTGCCCCCACAATCCAACCGGATTACCCCCCAGCATCATGCCGGCACTAAAGCGCATTGGGATCATCATAGTCCGGTCGATCTGCAAAGATCCGAATTGCTGAATCGCACGGCGAACGGTCAACTCACTGCAAATACGCTGACCATTCCAGACGCCCCCGTTAAGCATCATCTGGAAGAAACGGCCCATTTCCTCTGCGGTGCCGCACAGATTGCCGGCCGGTATGACCGCCTCCTGAAAGCGGGCGTCGTTGGTCACCGTTTGCACCGTGCCAATATCACCACCCAGCGCCCTGCTCACAATCCAGGACAGGGGAAACACCGGAGTCGGGCCGGTGGCATAATTACTCGCGAGTTCGTTCAGATGCTCCGGCGCAATACCGTAGGTAAACCACTTCATACCCATGGGTACCCGCAGATAACGGTCGAGGAAGTTCTCAATGGTATCGCCAGTGACTTTCTCCAGCACCCGCTGCAACACGTATCCGCCGGTAATAGCATGATAAGCGACCTTGGCACCGTCAACCTCGACCGGTTTAGCCTCACACAGCAGTCGCCAGATTTCGTCCCGCTCCCAAAGCACATCAATTGGCGTTTCTCTTGGGATGGCGGGAATGCCACCTCGATGAGACAGAATCTGGTGTACCGTGATCGTGCGCTTGCCGTTTTTCCTGAACTCCGGACAGTAATACGACACCGGGTCCATCAGGTTAACGAGGCCTTGCTCTGCCAGCATGTGCATCAACAGTGCCGTGACCGCTTTCGATGCGGAAAAATAGCAGATCGGCGTGTCTGTGGTCATGGGTATTTTGGGCAGCGCCGGCGGATCATGCGGGCCGTTGCCGCTGGTGTGGCCGATGGCCCGGTGCAATACCTGCTCACCACCGTATCGCACCGACAGCTGAATACCCGGGTGTACGCCGGTTCTGTACAAGCCCTCAACACTGCGCCATACGGACTCCACTGCGCGTTCCGACAAACCAACCCGATCAGGGTGCTCTGTCTCAGAGTTGCGGAAAGTGACCGACGCAAGATCCTCAGGAACCTTACAAGTGTGCAATGCACGACGGGCGAGTGAATGCATAACGAGCGCCTTCTTTCATTGTTGGTTGCTGACCCTCTCGGGCCAATCGCTCGAGCAACTAAGGCCGGCGATCATCAGTCCTCATTATGAACCGGCTGAAACGGCTGTGCCATGACCACACAGTTCCGACCCTGCATTTTGGCCTGATACATCGCCTTGTCGGCTGCAATGCAAAGCGTATCAAGACTGTGGCCATGGATTGGAAACACTGCCACACCAATACTGATGGTCAAGGGGATTGAATGGCCTGAATCCAACATGACTGGCTTTTGGGATACGCGCTGACGCAGGCGCTCAGCCATATCCCGAGCCTCGTCGATGTCCATCTCAGGCAGCACAATCACTAATTCCTCACCACCAAAACGCCCGACCGCATCCACACTGCGAACACTGTTCTGCAAGGTTCGACTGACCGAACACAACACCGCATCGCCGGCAGCATGACCCCAGCTATCGTTCACGGCCTTAAAATGGTCAAAATCGATCCACACCAGGGCCAGCGGACGCTCGTATCTTCGAGCCCTCTTCAGCTCTTCATC
>NZ_JACUUB010000049.1 GCF_014859525.1 Marinobacter sp. | reverse complement strand
AAGAGCGTGTTGTTGTTTCATGTGCCGTCTCCTTATTGGGATTGTCATCGGACGGTGTTCCGCTTTCCGGTTGGAAGGCGGGTTATATCTTTATTACTTATAGATGCTGATTGTTGTTTGAGCAATACTTTTGTTGATTATTCAGCGTACGATCGAGCCGGTATAATTCTCCTCGTCCGGCCGGGTGTGCGGCGGGCAGGCCTCTCTTTTTCGACAAGGTGCGTTTGTATGAAACGACTGAACCTGAGCCCTCTAACCGAGTCAGCCACGCTGCTGCGCGGTATCGGTGTCCTGCTGGGTTCGGTGGCGCTGACGGCGATCTACTCGTTGCTGATTCTGTTGCGGGCGTTGTTTGGTCGCCTGAACCGACCGATTGTCGACAACTACTGCCGGGAGTGGTCGGCCACCTTGTTGAAACTGGTCAGGGCTAACCTGACAGTGCGGGGCGCGGTGCCGGATTTCGGGGACGGCCGGCGTTATATCATCATGAGCACGCACGCCAGCCACTACGACATCCCCGTGAGTTTTGTCTCCTTGCCCGGCTCCATTCGTATGCTGGCGAAAAAAGAACTGTTCAGGATTCCGCTGCTGGGGCCAGCCATGCGGGCGGCAGAGTTTCCGGCCATTGACCGTTCAGATCGCGCCAGAGCCCTGCGGGATCTGGCCACTGCCAGGGCCATGATGGAAAGTGGCATCGTGCTGTGGGCGGCGCCCGAGGGCACCCGCTCTGCGGATGGCAAGTTGCTGCCGTTCAAGAAGGGTTGCTTTCACCTGGCGCTGGACACCGAAGCGGTGATCGTACCGGTAGCCATTCGGGGCATCAGCCCGGTATTGCCGGCCCGCAGCCTGCGCATCAAGCTGGGCCAGCCGGTGGACGTGAGGGTGGGTGCGCCGATAAACACTGCGGGCAAGGGCAAAGACGATCTTGAGCAGGTCATGGCACAGGTGCGCGCCAGCCTGGAGCAGTTGCTGGGGGACGGCGAGGCCGAGTAGCCTTGCCCCGCTCTGTCTGCCTGTCAGCCGCTAATGACCGTGGAGAAAAGATAGCCGGTGTAGGCCATGTACACCGCCAGCAGCAGCACACCATTGCCGCGGGACACCAGCTTACGTTTGCCGAACAACCCAAGGCCCATAAGCAGCAGGCCCAGTGTGAGTGCCAGCATGAGTGTCCAATCCCGGTAGAGCACTTCTGGTGCGACCGAAAGCGGTTGAATTGCCGCGGCCAGGCCCACCACCGCAAGGGTGTTGAAGATTCCGGAGCCCACGATATTGCCCAGAATCAGATCGTGCTCGTTTTTTCTGACTGCGGCGATCGCCGATGCCAGTTCCGGAAGCGAGGTGCCGATAGCAACAATGGTCAGGCCGATGATCAGGTCACTGACGCCGAGGCTCTGAGCAATGGTCACCGCGCCCCAAACAAGAAGGCGGGAGCTGGCAATCAGCAGGGCCAGTCCAATCGCCAGCCAGATCACGGCGTTTTTCAGCGGCATTGGGTGAGCAATTATCTCGGCATCGGCCTGGCTGGCCAGTGAGTCATCCTTGCCTGTGATGCCCTGATAGATAGACCAGCCCATAACCAACGCAAACACCGCCAGTAACAGCCAGCCATCCAGTCGGGACAGCTGGCCGTTAAGCAGCAGTGCCCCGGCAATCAGTGTCAGTACTACCAGTAGCGGCAGTTCTTTGCGAATCACCTGAGAGTGCATGGTGATAGGCGCAATGACGGCCGTCAGGCCGACGATCAAGGCAATGTTGGTGATGTTGGATCCGTAGCCGTTACCCAGCGCCAGGCCGGGGTTGCCATCTGCTGCCGCCATAGCGGAGACGGCCAGCTCCGGCGCGGAGGTGCCAAACCCGATGATCACCATACCGATCAGCAGAGCCGGCATGCCCAGGTGCTTGGCGGTTGCCGCAGCGCCCTCGATGAACCTGTCGGCACTCCAGACCAGCAGAATAAGACCGGCAACAATGGCAGCCGTAGCCAGCAGCATAGAGAATCCTCAGTCAACAGTGTGTGCGATGCCCTCGTCGGCATAAAGCGTGGGGGAGGGTGGCGCACAAGATAGCGCAAGTGACGGGCTTTGGCAGCCCCGTGTGACACGGACATTTTCAGGGCACACAATGATCCGCATTCTTGAAAAAAAGGTATCAGACTAAAGTGGCGCTGATATTGTTAACAAAACCAGCGAGAATCTTGGCAAACCACAATAGTTAGCCCGACACACATCGATTGACAATCGCAATTTATTATTCCGGCAAAAAACGGGATAATGCGCCCAAATTCAGACCGGAAGCACACGGCAGCGCCGCCTATCTCGCGCCAAGCCGGCTTCCGACAGGCCACTTTCGCTGATCGTGGAGTGGCAACAGGCTCAATACTAGCTAGGGTGAAGACTAATGGCCGTTAGACAGGCAGACGTAGTGCTGGTCGGTGGGGGCGTCATGAGCGCAACCCTCGGCATGATGCTCAGACAGCTGGATCCGTCTCTGGACATCGTCATGGTGGAGCGTTTAGACCACGTTGCCCATGAAAGCACCGATGGATGGAACAACGCAGGGACGGGCCACGCCGGTTACTGTGAACTCAATTACACGCCAGAAACCGACGATGGCGACGTCGAAATTGCTCGAGCATTGCAGATCAATGCTCAATACGAAGTGTCTTTGCAATTCTGGTCGTACCTGGTGGAGCAGGGCATCCTGCCGGAGCCATCCAGCTTCATCAACCGTACGCCGCACCAGAGCTTTGTCTGGGGTGAAAAGGACGTGGCGTTCCTCAAGCGTCGTTTCGAGCGCCTGAAAGCACACCACCTGTTCCGGGAAATGGAATACACCGAGAGCCCGGAAGATCTGGCCGAGTGGATGCCGCTGGTGGTCAACCAGCGTGATCCGATGCAGCGGGTTGCCGCGACCCGGATCAAGCATGGCTCTGACGTGGATTTTGGCTCGCTGACCCGGAGTATGGTCAAGTGGCTGGAAACCCAGCCCAATTTTGAACTGATGCTGAGCAGCCCGGTGCATTATATCGACCAGCGCGACAACGGCCGCTGGAAGCTGAGAGTGAAAAACCAGAAAACCGGCGAGCTGACCAAGCTGGAAGCCGGCTTCGTGTTCCTTGGGGCGGGTGGCGGTGCCCTGCCCATGCTGCAGAAATCCGGTGTTGAAGAGGCCAAAGGCTACGGTGGTTTCCCGGTCAGTGGCCAGTGGTTGGTGTGTCAGAAGCCCGAGGTAGTCAAACAGCATCACTCCAAGGTTTACGGCAAGGCGCCGATTGGCGCGCCGCCGATGTCAGTGCCACATCTGGATACCCGCATCATCAACGGTGAGCCGGCGCTGCTGTTCGGTCCGTTTGCCGGCTTTACCACGCGCTTCCTCAAGCAGGGTTCCATGTTCGATCTGTTTGGATCTGTGCGCGCGGCTAACTTGCGCCCGATGTTGTCGGTCAGTAAAAGCAATATGGATCTGACACGTTATCTGATCGGCGAAGTGTTCCAGTCGCACAGTGATCGGGTTGAGGCTTTGCGCAACTTCTTCCCGGATGCCCGGGAAGAAGACTGGAGGCTGCAGATGGCCGGGCAACGGGTCCAGATCATCAAGCAGACCGCCGAGGGCGGCGGCAAACTGGAGTTTGGTACTGAGATTGTGGCGGCCAAAGATGGCACCCTGGCAGCTCTTCTGGGCGCGTCTCCCGGCGCCTCCACAGCAGCGAATGCGATGCTGGATGTGATTGAGCGTTGCTTCCCCGAGAAGCTCAAAACGGATCAATGGCAAGAGCGCATGCGGACGTTGGTTCCGTCTTACGGCCAGACTCTGGTAGACGACGAAGCATTGCTTAACCGTGTACGGGAAAGAACCTTAACGACTCTGAAACTGATCTGATTGAAAATATAGGTATAAACAAGCTGTATCTTTACGGGCGCCAGACCGAATGCTGACGCCCGTTTTTTGTTGGGTTGTCGGGCATTGAAAGTTGCGATTTACAGCTAATAGGTTCAGGGTATAAGACCAACCCTGAACGTGGAGAGCGCCTGTGACTCAACAGAACTACAATCCCGACAAAGGGTATATTGCCCTCCTCGGCTGGAGCCTTAATGCTATCGAGGCGGCCGACAAGTTTGATCGCAAATACGTGGTCGTCGCCCCGGACTGGGCCGAGCCCTACTGCACAGAACACAACATTCCTTACCTGCCGTGGAATTTCGAGCGTCTGAACGACCGATCTGTCGAAATTGCCCAGACCCTGCAGGAAATGGGTGTCGATGTGGCCATACCGCTGTTTGAAGAAACCGTCGAGTGGGCCGGCGCCATCAACTCGGTATTAATGGGCAACCCACGGCTGTTTGGCCAGGCCATGCTGCTGCGTGACAAAGCACTGATGAAACGCCGTGCCCAGCTAGGCGGTATTCGGGTGGGTATCTTCGAAGAAGCCCACGACCGGGAAGACGTGGTTCGCTTTCTGAAGCGAGTCAACCAGACCCTGCTGAAGCTGGATGGTGATCCCAACGATCCGATTCACCTCAAGGCGTTCGATAAAGCCGGTTGCCTGGGTCATCGGGTGATCCGCACGCCGGATGAAGTGGACACCATTCCCGACGAGGAATTTCCGGTACTGATGGAATCCCATCTGGACGGTTGGGAGTTTGCGGTCGAGGCCTGGATCCACAACGGCAAGATCCGTTTCCTGAACATTTCCGAGTACGTCACCCTGGGCTATTCCGTATTTGTGCCTGCAACGCCGGACCTTGAGAAGTACCGCGCAGAGATCACCGCGCAGATCGAAAAGCTGATCAAGACGTTCGATATCGAGTTTGGCTTTGTCCATCCGGAATACTTTGTCACCAGCGACGGCACCATGTACTTCGGCGAAGTGGCCTATCGGCCGCCGGGTTTCAAAGTGTTCGAATTGCTCGAGCGTTCCTACGGCTTCAACGCCTATCAGGGCATGATCCTGGCGTTTGATCCGAAAACCACCGAAGAGGAAATTACCGCATTCTTCCCGAAAGAAGTGGTCGATGCCAAAGGGTATGCTGGCTGTTTCGGTGTTTACCCGCGCCGCCGAGTCGTTAGCCGTTTGGACATTCCGGAAGAGACTGAAAACCACGAGTATTTCGAGTCTCACGAACTGACGCCGCCACTTGAAGAAACGGTTACCAAGCGTACTGCCTTTGGCACCCATTGGGGCCTGGTGTACTTCTTTGGTGAGGATCCCTATGTTCTGCGGGACCTGCTCAAACATCAGGAAGAGCTCGATTTCTATGTATAATCGAGATTCGCATTAACAAAAAAGGGTTTGTTGCAGGCCCTGAGGAGCCTCGTTTGAGTGAGCACCAATCGGCCAGCCAGGTGCCAGCAGTCAATTTTGACAAGCTGGTGCAGAAACTGGACGAGTCCATCGCGGCTCTGGAAGAGAGCCGGCCGTTTGCAAAGGCCGGCAAACTTCCCAAGTTGTTTGATACTGCCCGGCGCGTGCTCCTGCAGCCGGGTGGTTGCAAGGCCATTGAATCCCGATCTCGCCGGCTTGAAGAGGCCGGTGTGTACGAAGGTACTGACTGGGCGGAGCCTGGTATTCTTTTGCCCTCTCTGACCACCTACTCTTTGCAGAGTCCGAATGCCGATACTGTGGTGATCGAGGCGTTTAGTGAGCTGCGATTGCTGGCGGTTGCTCGCGGCGATTACCTGCACCCGAGCGTTTCATCTGAGCAGGCCAGTCATTACCTGACTCAAGTGCTGGCCATCAACCTGGGATTGCTGTTCGGCATGACCGGTGAGGCGGAGCGGGAGCAAGGTAAGTTGGCGTTGATCAGCCAGTCACTGGTCCAGTATGTTGCCACCCACATCGGCTATGAACATGTGATCGACAGCCTGATTGAGGAGATCTGGCGTATCCTGGAGCAGCGGCCGATTCGCGTAACCGATGCCCGGCGGATGATCACCCAGATTGCACTTTGCCGTGCCGATCCGAATGCAGACCTCGGTGGCGCCGGTCGGGGCGCCGATCGACTGATCTCCAGTTTGTATGGCCCCACGCGGGCCTGTAGTGAAGATCCGGGCACAGCGATTTACCAACAGAGATTGGAATCGATGGACAGCGCCGCATTACAGAATGAGGCGACGGGCTTTGCCCGGTCCATGCACGATACCGGCCTGGTATCGCCCTATCATGCCACCTTTGTGCGGTTTATTCTGGAAGACAGAAACTCGTTGCTGAGCGACGCTATGGGGCTATCCAGTACCGGTCGGGATTGCCTGCTTTGCTACAGCGAGTTGGTGCGCACTCTGATTGAGGAGTCCGTATTCCCGGAAACCGCCCAAGGATTGTACGGTCTGGCGCTGTTGCTGGAGCGGGGTATTCTGTATCAGCCGCCGGTGGCGCCGGGACTCTGGCGTCAGGTTCGGTTGTCGCTTTGCCCGGAAGCCCGGGAGCGCCTGCAGTTTGCGAATGGTTACGAGCCTGCACCGGCGGCCTGGCTGATGCAGGGTGTACTGAACATGCTGGGGCAGCCGCTGGGCGTGGGGCAGGGCAATAACCCGACCTGTCAGTCAGCCCGTGCACTGTCTATGTGGGCATACAACGATCCGGACTATTTGCTGCAGATGGTGGCCTGGGCCGCGCGGGACAACGAGATCGTGATGCACTTCGAGGGTCAGCCGGTGTCCTCGGCCCGCAGTGCCAGCGGCTTGGCCGCGGAAGTGACTCTGGATCTTGATCCGGTCTCGCTGATCGTGGTGCCGCATCTTGACCGGATTTACGCCGAAATGGGGCGTTTGTGTATCGGTCGGGAAGGTGACCCCCATAAATGGGTAAACCCGGAGTTTCACGGCTGGTCGTCCGGGCGGGGGTTTGCCATCAATGTGGATGTGGCGACCGGTAACCTGGTCGACCTGGAGGGTTTTATCCGGCATTTTTATGCCAGCTATCATCCCTACTACAATGGCAATCAACCGCTGATACATCCGCAACCGGCGGGCATTGCCGTTACCGACAGCGCCGCCCGCTTTATTGGTTGGCATGCTATCACCATTCTACGGGTGACCCTGGACCCTGATAATGAGATGCGGGTGTACTTCTTTAACCCGAATAACGACAGCGGGCAGAACTGGGGCGATGGCGTACAGGTGAGTACTTCTGGTCATGGTGAACGTTTTGGGGAATCGTCATTGCCCTTCGAACAGTTCACCTCGCGGCTGTATATCTATCATTATGATCCATTGGAGCGGGGCGAGCCGGCGCAAGTGGACGATGACGAACTTGGCCGGGTAACAGACGGCGTCTATCGCACCTGGGGTGAAAACCGGTTGCCGGCCAACGTGTTACAGGCCGAGCCGCCGAGAACCGACTGATTCAGGAAGGCACTGGTCAAGAGGAAACCCTTCGCGACTCCAGCATTCAATGGATCCTCAATCTTCCAAGCAGGGCCTGTTCCAGATTCTGGACGTGGTGGTTCTGATGCGTCCGCTGACCAATACACCCTTCAGGTCAGCAACGCCAACGCCATTCCCGCGAAAGTCCGTGAGGCGTTCCGGTTGGCTTTGGAGGAGCGCCCGGGTTCAGAAGAAGACGGTGATGCCGGTAGACAATTGGATGTTATGGGTGAGCTGGGACTCCCGGATCAGGTCGCTTTGGAACATGTGATTTCGAAAATCCACATGAAAAGTCACCCAGTCCAGAGGCACAATCCGGAAGCCGGTTCCGATGGTGGTAGTGAAATTGTTTTCGCCGCCAAACTCGGTATTGCCAACGCCCGCCACCAGATAAAACGCTGAGTTGAAGGTAAGTTTGTCGCTGAAAAACACCTCACCCGGAAAAATATTGTAGCCGACGAGAAAGTTGTAGAAGGTGTAGTCCCGATCGCTGTCGGTTAGCAGCCGGATGTTAGCCCCGCCTAGCTCCTCGAACGACGTCAGCCCGGCTTCGCTCATGCCATAATTGAACTGGAGGAAAAAGTCCTCAGTGGCATGAAAAGCCGCGCTGACGCCATAAACCGGCTCGGTGCTGAAGTTATCGATGCTGAGCACACCGGCAAATACTCCCAGTTCGAAAAATTCAGAATCGATTCTGGCCTGAGTAATTTCTCTGGGAGTAATGTCCGGTTCGATAACCTGCACCGGTTTACCGCTGTTTTCAGCCGCTCCGACGTTGCCCGCCAAGGCCACCAATGCCATGCCTGCCATTATGCTTTTGGCGATACCCGAAGTCGGGTGAGCCATCAGAAGAACGTGTTCATGCCGATTTTCCATTCACTCAGTCCCGCACTTTCAGAATTTGATGACACCGAGTACACGCGGTACTCGGCACGGATAAGAAAATTTCTGCCGATGTAATAGCCCAGCCCACCACCCAGTGCGACACCGCTGGCATCGTCCAGGCTGCTGAGAACGACCTTTTGCCGAGCATCGAAGGCAAATCGGCTATAGCCGGTCAGCAGGTATGGAGTCACTGACCAACGGTGTAGCGGCTCGATGATCAGGTTGGCGCCGTAGTAGTCAGAGGTGACGGACTGGTTATAGATCTTGCCCGCTTCCAGCTCTGCACCAAGCCAGGTAAGCGGCCGATATCCGACCGTCAGACTGAAGCTGGGTGACTGTTCCAATTGGCCAGCGGTAAAGCCGACCCTCCAGCTCGACTCCAGATACTGGCCGTGGGATACCTCCGGCAAATCCGCCGGCAGTCCGCTGGGTTGAAGGGTTCTGCCTAACTGGGTGGATTTGGTCCAGCCGGTTTCTCCAGCGCTGGCGCGCACTTTGTACCAGTTGGTTTTGCGTTTAAGCAGCTCGACCTGCTCTCCGTGCTCGATCACATGAAACACTGGGTAACCTCGCCCTGGTGCCGTGTGCATCTCAATGAAAGGGTCCAGCACCTCCACAACAGGTGTAGGTTCCTCTGCTCGGACCGGTGCCGTGCCCAGGGCAATCACTAGCCAAGGGATCATTGCAAAAGCCCCGAATAATTGCCGTGGCGTTCGCTTTGGTCTTGCTGTTGTCCTTACTGCTTTGGTTACCGTCATCCTGTCGTGCTCTGTTAACTTATGTTAATTAATGTAAAGAACTGTATTTTCAGGACTTTTTTGGAAATTTTGGGGAACTCTGACGGCGGTTTCAGCGTTCGGCAATCATCTCCTCCCAAATCTGCGACAAGCTCCACATAATATTAATAAAGCTAATAAATAAGGCTTCATTCCATAAATATATGTGATAGTTTATTTTACACAATTTGACGATTGGGCAAGCGCGAACACAAAAGATCTGAACGTTTCCAATAAAGGCCGAATGAAAAGAGCCGGTGAATCGTAATCAGGCAACCTCAAAGTCAGACCCCCGAATACTCAACAGGCGTTGCCATTACGGCTTGGAAAGTCGTGGGCACAGGAGCGGGATGGTGACTTTGCAATTCAGAAATGGTCGAACGAATGTTCCGGGGCTGGCATGGCTATTGGCTTTGGCTGTGCTGCTGTTCATGCCCATGATGGCGGCGGCCGGCGAAAGCGATGAATCCAGTGCTGGGGCGGAGGCGCGCAATGCCGCCTCGATCACGCTTGACCGGCTGGTCGAGACGCCTTTATCCGTGCGGGAAAGCCGGGAGAGTGCCCGTCGTGCCGTAAATGAGCTGTCACAGGACATCCAGTCCCTCAAGCTCGACGTGGTGGTTCTGAACAAGGATCTCCGGGTGCTCGAGGAAGACCTGCTGTTCCCGGCCAACACCCGTTTTCATGTGTTCGTTTCCCTGAATGTGGGCCGGTACTTCCTGCTGGAAGGTGTGGAATTGCGCCTCGATAACCAAGTGGTGGCGACCTATCTGTACTCCAGCGAGGAACGTGAGGCGCTGGCCCGTGGCGGTAAACACCCTCTTTATCTGGGTAATCTGAGCCCCGGCCAGCATACCTTGTCGGCTTTTTTCTTCGGCCAGGGGCCGAATGGTCGCGATTACAAGCGCGGCAGCAGCCTTCGATTCGAGAAGTCGCAGGGGGCGAAATTCGTTGAGCTTGCGGTTGTCGACTCGGAAGCGCGCCAACAGCCGGAATTCCTGGTTCGGGAGTGGTAAGCCATGCCTAGTTCAGCTAACCGGTCCCTGCCAGTGTTGTTGATCGCCTGCCTTCTGGTTATTCCCGGGGGCATTCAAGCCACTTCCGTTGAAGAAGCCCGTGATCTGAAGTACGGCGCGGTGCTGTTCCAGTTTTACCAGCAAAATTATTTTGAAACTCTGGTGGAGTACGCCTGGGCGGAGGACAACGGCGGGATAGCCCATCACGGTACCTACCCTGAATTGTTGAAGGGGGGTGTCAGTCTGTCCTATGGCCTGGACGAGCAGGCCGAGACTATTTTTGACAGGGTGGCCGACAGCAATCTGGGTGAACCGGTGCGCAATCGGGCCCGTTTCTATCTGGGCAAGATGCAGTACCAGCGGGGTGATGTTGACTCTGCCGGTCGCAACCTGGCTAGCATCCGCGGCCGCATGCCTGGTGATATCGATAACGAGTATCGCTACCTTGCCGGGTTGGTGAATGTGCAGCTGGGGCATCTGGATGCCAGCCTGGCGGTGGCCGACACGTTGGATCGCCGCAGCCCCTTTGCTCCATACTTTTACTTCAATCTTGCCATTGCTCTTGAAGGGCTGGGGCGCACCGACGATGCCCTCGGGTCTTTGTACCGGGTGCTGACCCTGAGCAATGGGTCGCCAGAACTCGAGCGGCTGGCTGACCGCGCACGCATGGCGCTGGCGCATCTCTATGCCGGGCGTGGTGACAGCCTGCAGGCCGGGCAGCACATGACCGCCATTCGCACCACCGGGGCCTACTCCAACCGTGGCCTGTTAGGAGCCAGTTGGGTGGCCATCAATGCCGGTGAGTTCAGCCAGGCGCTGGCGCCACTGGATCTACTGAGTGCGCGCTCTGTGGCTCTTCCTGAAGTTCAGGAAGCCATTTTGCTGCGGCCCCACGTTTATGAGCGCCTGGGCCTGGAAGGCCGGGCAGCCCAGGGCTTCATCGCGGCGGACCGGCAGTTCCGGCAGACCTTGCAGTCCCTTGAACTGGCCCGGAACACGCTGGCAGAAGCCGACGTGCTGGAGTTGTTCGTGCGAAATCTGGACAGCGTACTGGACGACAGTGACTGGTTTGGTCGGGCGCCGGCGGTTGCGGTAAACCGCTTGTCTCCGTTTTTGGTCAACCTGATGTCGGACCACACCTTTCAATCGGTGCTCAAGGATCTCCGGGATCTGTATGCGATTCGTAACAACCTGGAACGCTGGCAGCAGCGCCAGTCAGATTTTGACACCATCCTGAGCGCCCGGTCCGGTCGCGAGCAGGGCGTGGACCATAGTCAGCGTCTGCATCACCTGAACGACAGCTTGCAGCGGGCGCGGTCTCGTCATACCGAGATGTCGGTCAGGCTGAGTGCACTGCCGGCAGAGCATCGAGAGCCACTGACCTGGCGCCTTGAGGAACTTCAGTTTGAGATTGAACGTGGCCAAACCGCGCTTGATGCCCTGAAAGGCAGTCGTGCTCTTGCCGACACCCGCTCCTTCCAGCATTCGGTCAGTGCCGCCATGGCGCAGGTAGACGACCGTATGGTGCAGACCCGGAGCATGATTGCCCGGCTTGAAGACGTCATGCGCACGCTGGTGAGCACTGAGCTGGACATTCACCAGCAGCGGTTGGCGCAGTATCAGGTAGAAGCCCAGCTGGCAAAAGTGCGCATTCTTGACCGTTCATTGCAGTATCTGGACCCCGACGAAGACCCGCTGGCGAATGCCCGGGCCCCGGATAAGCCGGCGAATGTGGTGCGTACAGCACAGGAGGCCCGTGATGAGACGATCTAGCCTGTTATTACTTGGCATCATGATCAGCGGATGCGCGAGTTTCCAGAACCCCGCCACCATTGCGAGCCTGCAAAAGCAGGTGCAACCGCTGGATGATGTACCGTTACCGCGAGTCATGCACGAGGACGTGCGCCGGGAGTATCGGGAGCTGCTGGCAACCATTGAGGACCGGCGCCTGTATGAGCAGATTGAACGCCGCATTGCCAGCGTTTACATGCTCGAAGGGGATTATGACCAGCTCCGGGGTGTTATGCCCGGACAGGATGGATATTTCCCCGAGGCGATCACTGCCTACCACCAGTTGCTGGAGAAATACCCTGGCTCGGACCGCAACGCCGAGGCCAAGTACCAGCTGGCAAAGGCTTACGATCTCGATGGCCGGGATCAGGAAGCCAAGGCGGTACTCGAACAGTTCATTATCACCCACCCCCACTCACCGAGACTGGCGGAGGCACACTTCCGCAAGGGCGATATTCATTTCCGGCATGAGGAATACGAACAGGCCGAGCAGTCCTACGGTGCGGTGGTAGCCCTGGGTCAGGAATCGGAGTTCCTGAACAACTCCTGGTACCTGCTGGGTTGGTCCCAATACAAAATGGTGGAGTACGACCAGAGCCTGCAATCCTTTGCCCAGGTACTGGACCGGTTGTTCCCCGATGATGGCCGGGTTGAAACCCTGGACAAGATCAGCCGATCGCTGGTGGACGACACCCTGCGCATCATGAGTGTGGCTCTGGCCCACGCCGGTGGTGCAGACAAGATCGACGCCATGTTCGCCAACCGCCCCCAGTCCGACAAGTACAGCTGGATGCTCTATTCCAGCCTTGGGCAGCATTATCTGGAAAAGGAACGGTATGAGGATTCCGCTTCCTCGTTCCGCGCTTTCGTCGTGCGCAATCCAGAATCCGAACGAGCGCCGGAAATGCATGCCGACATGATCCGCGCTTACGTAGATGGTGAATTCTCCCAGCAGGTCCTGCCAGAGAAAGAAAACTACGTGCGTAACTATGGCATCCATTCGGCATTCTGGGTCTCGCAGGGCGCCGATGTTCGAGCCGGGGTCGAGCCAAATCTGAAAACCTTCATCGATGAGTTGGCCCGGCATTACCACTCCACCGGCCAGCGCCTGAACCGTGAGCTGGAAGGTGGCAGCGTTCGTGACTCTGCCCAGGCGGCAACCGAGGCCGAACGTCAGACCAGCTTCCTGAAAGCCTCCGAATTTTATGGTGAGTTTGAGCAGACCTTCCCTGATGACCCGCGGGTACCGGAAATGGTGTTCATGCGGGCCGAGGCGGCCTTTGACGGTGGCGATTACCCCACGGCCATCACCCATTACGAACGCACGGCCTATGACTTTGGCAGTGACGAATACGGTGCCGATGCCGGCTATGCGGCGCTGATTGCCTTCCAGAAAGAAACGGAACGCTTGCAAGCCCATACCGGCGACGACAGCGAAGCTCTGCGCGACTGGCGTAGCCGGGGGGTCGATAGTCAGCTGAGGTTTGTTCAGACCTTCCGGGACGACAAACGCTCTGGAGCCGTTCTGGCGCGTACGTCCGAAGAGCTGTTTGCCCTTGGCCGCTATCAGAAGGCGTTGGAAGTAGCCACCGGCATTGTCAGCGGTGCCGGCGAGGTGGATCGGGACCTCAACCGGACTGCCTGGGGTGTGATCGCCCACAGCCAGTACGAACTGGCTGACTTTGCAGCGGCAGAGGAGGGTTATCGCAGTCAGCTACGTTACATCGAGCTGAACGATCCTCAGCATGACACGGTCACCGAACGCCTGGCCGTCACCATCTACAAACAGGGCGAGGCGGCCATTGAACGCGATGAGCTGGAGACGGCGGTGGGCCATTTCCTGAGAATCAAGACGGTGGCTCCGGGTTCGGAGGTGAGAGTGGTTGCCCAGTTTGATGCCGCCACCCATCTGCAAACCCTGGAAGAGTGGGACCGTGCCCTGGTCGAGATGCTGGAGCTGCGCCAGCGCTACCCGGGCCATCGTCTCGCCAGAGACCTGAACCAGAAAATCGCCTGGACCTACGAGCAGGACGAGCAGTGGCCGATGGCGGCCAACGAATACGAGCGGATCTATCGCACCGACAGCCGACCTGACGTGCGCCGTGATGCTCTGTTCCTGGCGGCAGAACTGCATGAGAAAGCCGGTAACGAAAACCAGGCGCTGGACTACTTCAAGCAATGGGCTTTCGACTACGAAGAGCCGTTCGATACCCGCATGGAAGCCCGTTATCGAGTGGCTTACCTGTACGAACGCCAGGGCGACATGAATCGTCATCTGTATTGGTTGCGCCGGGTTATCGACGGTCATAACAGGGCACCGCAGGCACTGCAAAGTGGCCGCTCCGCCTGGCTGGCGGCCTGGGCCAATAACCAGTATGGCGATTACTGGCGCACCGAATTTGACCGGGTGCGACTGCGCCATCCGCTTAACCAGAGCATTCCCCGCAAGAACGAGAAGCTCAAGAACGCGCTGGATCGATACCAGCAGGCGGTGGCCTACGGCGTGCTCGATCAGACCACCCGTTCGACCTTCAACATTGCAGACCTTTATGGCCAGTTTGCCCGGGAGCTGATGGACGCGCCCAGGCCGGCGGGCCTCAGCCAACTGGAAGCCATGCAGTACGAGCTGATTCTGGAAGAGCAGGCCATCCCGTTTGAAGAGCTGGCCATGGAAGTGCACCAGGCCAATATCGAGCGGTCATGGAGCGGTGAATTCAACCCCTGGATCGAGCGCAGCTTTGCGGCCATGGCAGCTCTCAATCCTGCCCGATTCGACAAACAGGAAGTACAGGTGGCTTATGGCGATGGTATCCGTTAAATCCGCAGCACCGCTGGTGCTCGTGCTGCTTGCCGGTTGCGCCGGTGTCATGCCAATTCGTGAATCAGCACCGGAGCCGGCCGAGCCTCGCTCGCAACCCGTGCAGCGGGCCACGGCAGGGGAAACCGGTGCCGGGGAGCGCTATTTGCCCGCCCAGGCCTATAACGAACTGGGTGAGGCCATTCCATACACTGCGGCCCCCAACCCGTACCTGGACCAGCCTGCGTTAGTAGATGAAGCCGCCCGGGTGAGCTTTCTGAAAGCCCGGGCTCTGCTGGAGCAGGGAGAGCTGCGACAGGCGCGTCGGGTTTTCAGGGAGATGACCCGGGTCTACCCGGAGTTGTCCGGGCCGTGGCTGCAGCTGGCGGCCATCGCCGAACAGCGCGAACAGCCGGAGCAGGCCAGAAAGGCCTACCAAAAAGCCGTCGAGGTGAACCCGGCTAACGTTAACGCCTATCTGAGCCATGCGCTGTTCGAACGTCATCAGGGTGAGTTCGAGCAGTCCCGGTCCGTTTACCTGGCCGCACTGTCTGTCTGGCGTGACTTCCCGGAAGCACACCTGAACCTGGGGATCCTGTACGACCTGTACATGAATCGACCGGAGCAGGCCCAGCCGCATTACGAGGCCTATGACTTTCTGACCGGTGGCACCGACCCCAAAGTGGCTGACTGGATGATCGAAATCCGTCGGCGGACCGGCATTGAAACCAGCTTTATTGACAACCCGCCACCGGCACCCGATCCGGAAACTGAGGCCGAGACCGGCACTGATGCTGATGCCGAGGTCTCCGCCGGGCCGGGACAGTCGGTGGCGCCAGCAGAAACCGACCAGGGGTAACACACCATGATCCGATTGAATGCGCGAGGCCTTCGCCTTGGACTGTTGATGCTGCCGTGTATGGCCAGCCTGAGCACCGGAACGGTGGCTCAGGAATCCATCGACCTTGAGAGCACCTTTCTGGGTGACCGGGAGCAGCCCTCGGTCAGCTATTTCATTCCCTGGAAGCCGACGGAAGGCCCGGAAAACCTTTATCGAGCCATCACTTCGGTGTCTGGCCAGGTATTTGAACCAGTGGACCGGGACATCCATGCCCGAACCCTGCGCTTCTACGACGAACTTTCCCTGGAGGCCCACACCCCGGGCACCGGGCAAGACCAACACTGATCCATAAAAAAACGAAAAACACTGTCCGGAGATAACTTTATGAACGTCTACACAAGCATCACTTCATTTTTCCAGGAAGGCGGCGCATTTATGTTTCCGATCGCCCTGGTGTTGTTTATTGGCCTTGCCATTGCGGTTGAGCGCTGGGTATTTCTGAAGCGAGCCTATCGCTCGAACCGCAATGCCTATGGTGAATTGCTGCCGCTGATGAATGAAAGCCGGTTTGATGAGGCTGAACAGGCCGCGCAGCAGAACGCTTCAGCCATTGGCCGGTTGATTGCCGTTGGCCTGGACACCATGCGTGCCTCGCCTCGCCGCGATGATATTCACGCCGCCATGCAGGAAGGTGTCATGGAGAGTATCCCCAGGCTGTCCAAACGGACCAACTACCTGTCTATCCTCGCCAACGTCGCCACCTTGCTGGGTCTGCTGGGCACCATCATTGGTCTGATCGCCGCCTTCACAGCGGTAGCGAACGCTGATCCGGCCGACAAGGCGACGCTGCTGTCCCAGTCTATTTCCGTGGCCATGAACACCACAGCATTTGGATTGATGGCCGCTATTCCGTTGCTGCTGGTGCACTCGCTGCTGCAGAACAAGACTCTGGAAATTGTCGAGAGCATCGAGATGGCGGGCGTCAAAGCTCTTAATACTCTTGTGCGTCACAACCCGCGAGCGGTGGCAACGCGCGAGTCAGATGCCTGATCAGAACGGGTGAATGGTTATGTTTGCAAAACGCAGAGAACAGGAAGAGGCAGACATCGACATCACGCCGTTCATGAACCTCATGATCGTGCTGGTGCCGGTATTGCTGATGAGTATGGTGTTCAACCACATCTCGATTCTGGAGCTGAACCTGCCGGACCTCACCGGTGAGCAGATTGCCAGTGCCGAGGAAAACCGGCAGCTGGAAGTGGTGTTGCGGGAAACGGGAATCGAGGTTTATTACCCCAGTGGCAACCTGGTTAAAACCATCGACATGCTGACCGACGACCACGGAGAAGGAAGTGGCCACGATTTCAGGGCGCTGTCGGAGGTATTGCAGGCGATCAAAGGCCGGCTTGCCGCCAACAATGTCTCGAAGCGGGACGTGCTGCTGTTGTCCGAGCCGGGAGTAACCTACCAGTCGCTGGTGACCACCATGGACACCCTCCGTGTTGGCAAGACCGTGGTGGTGGCCGAAGCGGTCGATGTGGAGTTGTTCCCGGAAATTTCGCTGGGTGATGCCCCTGTCCGTAAAGGGGACAAATCATGAACGAGAGCTTTACGTCTGGTGGACTGATCGGAAATCGGGCGATCTTTCCGAAACCGCCAAAACTGAATCTGGTCTCGCTGATGGACATCTTCACCATCCTGGTGTTCTTTCTGCTGCTCAACTCGGGCAGCAACGAAATCGTACAGGTCCGCGATGTCACCTTGCCGGACTCCACGGCTGAGGAGAGCCCTCGGGAAACCACCGTCGTGACCATCACCGACAAGTACATTCTGGTGGATGGGCGGCCGGTCGCGAATATGAACGACGTGATCCTCTCGGACGGGCTGATTGACGGCCTGATGGAGGAACTCGCTTTCCAGACCGCCAAACGCACCGAGTTGACTGACCGGGAGCAGACCATGGGCCGGGCCGTCACCATTCTGGGGGATCACGAGGTTCCGTATGAGTTGCTGAAGCGGGTCATGCTGACCTGCGCAAAGGCCAATTACCGGGATCTGTCGATGGCCGTTTCACGAGTATCCAGCGGTGGCGCCTGACGGAGAACACTGATGACATCAATGATAACAACGCCCCACGACTTCGCATTGCCCTGGGATGCCAGCAGCGAGGAAGACAGTCGTTTTAAGCGAATACTCAAGCGCCTGTTGCTGCTGCTGTTGCTTCTGGCGCTGGTACTGCCCTGGCTGCCGTTGCCTGAGATTGATCGGGCTGAACGGGAGCAGGTTCCGCCGAGCCTGGCGAAGGTTCTGATTGATCGCAAGGTGCCGCCACCCCCGCCACCGCCTGAGCCGGTGAAGCAGGAAACCCAACCGGAGCCAGCTGAGAAAACGGCTGCACCGGCCCCCGCCAAGGAAGTCCAGAAGGCGCGGGAAAAGGTCTCCCAGATGGGTGTGGCAGCGTTCTCAGACGAACTCGCATCGCTGAGAAGCTCGCTTGATGTGGCTAAGCTGCAGGCCCAGAACACCAACGTAGCCACGGGCGCTGCGGCCAAGGCAGCCCGTTCGGTGCTCGGAGCTCAATCGGCCACCAAAACCAGTGGTGGGGTGAATAGCTCTGTGATGAACGACACCGGCAGCGGCACTCAGCTGGCGGCTCGGGATACCACGGCAGTGGACAGCCCGATTGGTGGTGGCAGTGGCGGCAGTGGTGCCGGCGCCGGTAGTGGCGGCTCCCGGAAATCGACCGTGGCCGGAGGCCGGGACATGGAACAGATCCGCCGCGTGTTCGAGCAGCATAAAGGCGCGATTTACGCCCTGTACAACCGGGCACTGCGCAGCAACCCGGCGCTTCAGGGCAAATTTGTGTTCCACATTGTCATCGAACCGGACGGCAGCATCTCCTCCATTCGGATGGTCGACAGCGATCTGTCTGACCAGAACCTGGAAGTGCGCTTGCTGGCCCGAATTCAGATGATCGCGTTTGGTCCGGAGGACGTGGCCGCCACGCCGGTCAATTACAAGTTCGATTTTATGCCTGGCTGATAGCTCGCCACTTCTTGCGGTTAACTGCGGGGAGTGGCGATGGCTCAAGGGAGAGAAAACGTCATGATCAAAATGAACCACTTATTGCGGACCATCGGGCTAGCGGGCCTGTTGGGCTTGTCTGGTTGCTTTGAAGGCGAACTGAGCAGTAACGACACCCGGTTGATGGCCGATCAGCCATTTGCCTATGTGGTCCGGAGTTATCCGGATATGGGCGATGCCGAGACGATCAACGTAAGGCCGCCCCTGGACCCGCGAGCACCCTATGGTTTCAACACCGGAGCCAGATTGATGATTCGGGATCGGGTCGCGCTTAACTCGACCGAACGTCATTTGCTGGCGGACTACTTCGGTGGGGCCTACGATGTGAAGGATCTGGACGTTTCTCCTGATGGCCGGCACCTGGTCTTTGCCGCACACGCTCCGGCTGGCGATACCCGCAATACCACCTGGAACCTGTTCGAGTACAGTTTCGAGACGGGGCAGATTCGCCGGGTGTTTCAGGACGATGCGGTTGCCAACGCCGGCCACGATACCAACCCCACCTACACCAATGAGGGCCGCCTTATATTTTCATCGTCCCGGCAGCATGCCCGGGGCAACTGGCAACAGCTGGATTTGAGGGAATATCTGGAAGACTTCAGTGAGCCCGCCTCGCTTTTGCATTCCGTGAACAGAGACGGCACTGACCTGACCCAGATCACCTTCGGCCAATTCCACGACATCCAGCCCGCCACCATGAACGACGGCCAGATCGTGTTCATTCGTTTTGGTCGTCTGTATGAGATTCTGACCGATTGCACTCTTGAGAACATCGATAACCCGAACTTCAACACGCACCCCAATGGGGGCGGTTTCGGTCAGGGCAACGGGAACGGCTTCCCGTCTGGCCTGGAAGAACCCAAGGAGTGGACCGTTGAAGACAAGTGCGGTGCGTCGCTGGCCGGTGAAACGGAAGACGAACGCGTGTTCGTCGAAGATGTGCTCAGCCTTTATCGCATCACTCCCTCCGGTGGCAACGTGCATCGGTATTTCGGAAGCCTGAGCCAGGAGTTCTCTGACGCCTCGTTCATTCACTACATGGCGCCCATCCCGCTATATGACGGCAACCTGCTCACTGTTATGCGGCACATCTACAACCCGGTGTATGGCGGTGATGTGGTCAAGATCAATAGCCAGAATTTCTTTGCGGTGGGCAAGCCGGTCGCAGACAGCATTGTTGGCGATGCGGAAGAATCCATGACGCCGGGATTGGTCAACTTTTACCCGAACCAGGTGTCGCCATCCGGCTGGTACAGTGCCGTTTCGCCTTACAATGACGGCTCTGGCCGCCTGCTTACAAGTTGGGCGCCCTGCCTGACACAGAGTGGCTCCGTCAGCTCCCCCTGTCAGGGCTGGGCTACTGTGGATAATCTGGGTGAACCCCGTTACGGCATCTGGATGGTTGACCCTGCCAGCCACACTCGTTTGCCTGTGGTACAGGGCCACGAGCGAGCTCTGTACACTGACATCGTGATCATTCGCGGCAACGAGCTGGCTCGGCCCTATCGGGGTAAACGACACCAGCTGCAGCTGGAAGAGAACACCGCACTGTTCCAGATCCGCAGTATCTACGACATGGACGGTGCCGATATGGCCAAAGCCTATGATGGGGGCATCCTGACTCGCAGGGATCCGTCCCTGACTCGTCCGGATGACCGCTCGGAGCGCTTTATTCGGGTGTTGGGTCACCGTGATGTGCCAGCAGATCTGGCCCAGGCAATCCTGACCAACGAGTATCTGAACCCCAGTGACGGCAGCCGTGCACCCCTGGGCCTGACCCCCTTGCTTGGCACTGGCAATCGGGTACTTTATGACATCCTGTCCTATGCGATGGTCGAGCCGGATGGCTCTGCGCTGGTGAAAGTGCCGGCAGATACCGAGTTTACCTTCGAGGTGGTGAACAAGTACGGCAAGCGCGTCGATCTGATTGCGGCGCCGGACTATAACTACAACTATCTGGTCCAGC
>NZ_JACUUB010000147.1 GCF_014859525.1 Marinobacter sp. | reverse complement strand
GCCGCAAAGACAAGAACTTTGATCAGGTGCAGGCAGACATCTACGGCCAGTTCGAGAACACCTTCATGATGTATCTGCCGCGTCTGTGCGAGCACTGCCTGAATCCGGCGTGTGTGGCCAGTTGCCCGAGCGGTGCCATCTACAAGCGCGAGGAAGACGGCATCGTACTGATCGACCAGGACAAGTGTCGTGGCTGGCGGATGTGTGTCTCCGGCTGCCCGTACAAGAAAATCTACTTCAATTGGAAAACCGGCAAGTCCGAGAAGTGCATCTTCTGCTACCCGCGTATCGAAGCCGGTCTGCCGACCGTTTGCTCCGAGACCTGTGTCGGCCGTATCCGCTACCTCGGTGTGCTGCTGTACGACGCAGACCGCATTGAAGAAGTGGCCAGCGCCCCGGGCGAGCACGAGCTGTACGAAAAGCAGCTGGAAATCTTCCTGGACCCGTTCGATCCGAAAGTGATCGAGCAGGCAAAGAAAGACGGCATCCCGATGAACGTGATCGACGCCGCCCAGCAGAGCCCGGTGTACAAAATGGCGGTGGACTGGAAACTGGCCCTGCCGCTGCACCCGGAATACCGCACCCTGCCCATGGTCTGGTACGTGCCGCCACTGAGCCCTATCCAGTCCGCAGCGGAAGCCGGCAAGGTCGAGTTTGATGGCATATTGCCGAAGATCGAAAGCCTGCGGATACCGGTCAAGTATCTGGCCAATCTGCTCACCGCCGGTGACGAGAAGCCGGTAGTGCGGGCCCTCAAGCGGATCATGGCTATGCGCCTGTACAAGCGTGCCGAGACCGTGGAAGGCAAGGAAGACCTGCGTGCCCTTGAGGAATGCGGTCTGACCAAGGCTCAGGCGGATGAGATGTACCGCTACCTGGCCATTGCCAACTACGAAGACCGCTTCGTGATTCCGACCAGCCATCGCGAGCTGGCCAAGGAAGCCTTCCCGGACGCCCACGGTGAGCGTGGCGGCTGCGGCTTCAGCTTCGGGGACGGCTGCAACGGTGGCGACAGTGAGTTCAGCCTGTTTGGTGGCAAGAAACAAACCACCAGCATGGTCAGCAAGCTGACCACCGTGAAGCACGTCGACCCCAAACAGCTGCAGGACTGAGGAGCACATCATGCAACTTCTTAAAGTAATGGCCCGGGTACTGGAATACCCGACCGAAGAACTGCAGCAATCCAAAGACGCTCTGGTTGCCGCTGTCCTTCAGGACAGTCGGTTGCCACGGCAGAACAAGGAACAGCTGCTCACCGCCATCGACCGGGTCTGTGATACCGACCTGCTGGATTTGCAGGAAGCCTATGTCAGCCTGTTCGACAAGGGCCGGTCAACGTCTTTGCTGCTGTTCGAGCACGTGCACGGCGAATCCCGCGACCGTGGCCAGGCCATGGTCGACCTGATGGAGCAATACCGCGCCAACGGCCTGGAAATCGACGCCAAGGAACTGCCGGATTACCTGCCGCTGTTCCTGGAATACCTGTCGACCAGGCCCTGGGACGAAATCCAGAACTGGCTTGAGGATATCCATCACATTCTCGGCTTGCTGGGCGAGCGCCTGTACCAGCGCGAGAGCGTGTACCACGTGATTATGGACGCACTGCTGGTGCTGTCCGGTCGCAAGGCGGACCGCCAGGAGCTCGCCCGGATCGTCGCCTCGGAAGAGCGCGACGACACCCCGGAAGCCCTCGACAAGGTCTGGGAAGAGGAAATGGTGAAGTTTGTGGATGACCAGGGCAGTTCCTGCAACACCGGCGGCGTGGTAGGTCAGCGCCGTCGCGAGCTGGAGCAGACCCAGACCATCCACCTGAGTGATCAGCTGATGACGGATGCAAGCCACCGTCAGGCAGGGCGCGCGTAAGCGCAGGAGGAAACAACGATGTCCTATCTCAACACACTGCTTTTCGGGGTCTACCCCTATATCGCCCTGGCCGTCCTGTTCATCGGCACCTGGGCCCGTTACGACCACGGTCAGTTCACCTGGCGGGCACAGTCCAGCCAGATGCTGAGCAAGAAACACATGGTGCTGGCCAGCGTGCTGTTCCATGTGGGCATATTGGTGATCTTCTTCGGCCATTTGGTCGGCCTGCTGGCCCCGAAATGGGCCTACGAATGGTTGATGACACCCGGTCAGAAACAGGTCATGGCCGTGCTGGTCGGCGGTATCGCCGGCGTCATGTGTCTGATCGGCGGCGCCATGCTCGCCTGGCGCCGCCTGACCAACCCACGGGTTCGCGCCAGCAGCACCCTTGCCGACAACCTGGTGATCTGCATCCTGGTGGTCCAGGTCACCCTCGGCCTGCTGACCATCATCCCGACCCTCGGGCACCTGGACGGCTCCCAGATGCTCAAATTCTCCGCCTGGGCACAGGGTGTACTGACCTTCCAGGGTGGCGTGGCCGCACACGTGGCTGATGCCCACTGGATCTTCAAGGCCCATATCTTCCTTGGCCTGACCATCTTTGTACTGTTCCCGTTCACCCGACTGGTGCACATGCTCAGCGTGCCGGTTGAGTACTTCGGGCGGAAGTACCAGGTGGTCCGCAAGCGGGCGTGATGTGAGCTTATAGCCACGGAGACCGGGTGCGGTCTCCGTGGCCAACGTATTCCAGAGGTAAAAACGCCATGCAAATGATCCCCGTCGGCCAGGCCGACCAACCCAGAAACCAGTTCCCGCCGGTCTATGTGGGCGACACCCTGATTCCGGAAGCCGACATCGCCCGGGAAATGCAACACCACCCGGCCGAAGAAGCCGTCGACGCCTGGCACCAGGCCGCCAAAAGCCTGGTCATCCGGGAACTGCTGCTGCGCCAGGCCAAACGCCTGAAACTGGACAACATCGAAGACGAAGAAGACCGCATCGCCCGCGTACTGGAACAGGAACTCGACGTCCCTGACCTCGACGAACAAGCCTGCGAACGCTTCTACGCCGCCAACCCTGGCCGCTTCCGTAGCCCGACCATCATGGCCGTCAGCCACATCCTGCTGGCTGCCGCCCCGGACGACGTCCAGGAACGCATGAGCCAGGAAGAAGTCGGACGTCAGTTGCTATCCTCATTAATGGATGGCCGCGCCCAGTTCGCGCCACTGGCCAAGCAATACTCCGCCTGCGAATCCCGGCACCAGGGCGGCAGCCTGGGCCAGATATCCAAAGGCCAGACCGTCGAAGAATTTGAACGCCCGGTGCTCAGCCTGAACCAGGGCCTCAACCCCGAACTCATCGAAACCCGCTACGGCTGGCACATCGTCCGGGTTGACCAGCGCATCGACGGCGAACAACTGCCGTACGAACACGTCAAACCCCAGATCCGCCAGTACCTGAGCGAAAGCGTCACCCGCCGCGCCTTCCGCCAGTACCTGCAGGTTCTGGCACTGGAAACCGGCGTCGAAGGCGTCGACCTGGAATTGCCGGATTCGCCGTTGATGCAGTAACAGACCCGACCTCTGAACTTGGCAGTCCGGGCGCGGGTAATGC
>NZ_JACUUB010000146.1 GCF_014859525.1 Marinobacter sp. | reverse complement strand
CATTACCACCACGCGGTCTGAGACTTCCAACGCTTCTTCCTGATCGTGGGTCACGAATACGCTGGTCACATGAATGTCGTCGTGCAGGCGGCGAAGCCAGCGGCGCAGCTCCGCGCGCACCTTGGCATCCAGAGCGCCAAACGGCTCGTCCAGCAACAACACTCGTGGTTCCACCGCCAAGGCTCTGGCCAGGGCGATCCGCTGGCGCTGGCCACCAGAGAGTTGTGAGGGCAGCCTATCCGCAGTCCAGTCCAGTTGCACCATTTCCAGCAGGTGCATGACTTTTTGGCGAATTTCCTCTTTGCTGGGCCGTTGACTGCGGGGCTTCACCGTCAGGCCATAGGCCACGTTCTCAAACACGTTCATGTGTTTGAACAGCGCATAATGCTGGAACACGAAGCCCACGCCCCGATCGCTCACGTGCAGATCGGTGGTGTCTTCGCCCTGAAAACGGATTCGGCCACTGTCTGGCTGCTCCAGGCCTGCGATGATCCGCAGCAGGGTGGTTTTACCCGAGCCCGAGGGGCCCAGCAGGGCCGTCAGTTCGCCTTCCTTGAGGGACAGGCTGACATTATCCACTGCAACAAAATCGTTAAACCGTTTATTAACCCGATCAATTTCAATACTCATGGGTGTGTCCTCACTGGCTGTTTGCCGCCGGATGCTGGCGCTCATCCAGCCACTCGACAAAACTCTTGATGGCGATGGTGACCAGCGCCAGGCCGGTCAGCAGAGACGAGACCGCAAACGCCGCGGTAAACATGTATTCGTTGTAGAGCACTTCGATGTGCAGCGGCATGGTGTTGGTCTCCCCCCGAATACGGCCGGATACCACCGCCACCGCACCAAACTCGCCCAGGGCCCGGGCGTTACAGAGAATCACGCCGTAGATCAGGCCCCATTTGATGTTGGGCAGGGTGACGTACCAGAAGGTTTTCCAGCCACTGGCACCCAGGGTCAGCGAGGCTTCCTCTTCCTCCTTGCCCTGTTGCTGCATCAGCGGAATCAGTTCGCGGGCGATGAAGGGAAGCGTGCCGAACGCGATGACAATCACGATACCGGGCACGGCGAAGATGATGCGGATGTCATTGGCCGCCAGCCAGGGTCCGAGCCAGCCCTGAGAGCCGAACAGGATCACAAAAATCAGCCCGACCACCACCGGCGAGATGGCAAAAGGCATGTCGATCAGCGAGATCAGTATCGATTTACCCCGGAACTCGAACTTCGCGATGGCCCAGGCCGCTGCGACGCCAAACACCAGGTTGATAGGGATAACGATGACCACCACCAACAGCGACAACCGGATAGCAGACAGTGCATCAGGCTCATTAATGGCCGCCCACCACACCTTCAGCCCCTGTTCAAAGGCGCCATACAGCACCACCGCCAGTGGCAACACCAGAAACGCCGCAATGAAGGTCAGGGCGATGGTAATCAGGGTCAGGCGAACCCAGGCCGGCTCGGCCGTGGCACGGCGCCAGCGGGCTGCCAGCTCCGGATTGCCTTCGTAAGTTACAGTCTTTGTTGTCATGTCATGTCCCTCGGCGCTGGGTCCACCACTGCAGGCCGTTGATAGCCAGCAGAAGCAGGAAAGCGGTGACCAGCATGACGGTGCCAATGGCAGCCGCACCTTGATAGTCGTACTGCTCGGTTTTGGCAACGATCAATAGCGGGGTGATTTCGGTTTTGTAGGGCAGGTTTCCGGAAATAAACACCACCGAGCCGTATTCGCCCACCGCCCGGGCAAACGCCAGGGCATAGCCGGTGAGCAGCGCCGGCACCAGCGCTGGAAACACCACACGCCGGATCGTGGTGAAACGGCCTGCGCCAAGGCTGGCCGAAGCTTCCTCCAGCTCAGATTCCAGGTCTTCCAGCACCGGTTGCACCGTGCGCACCACAAACGGCAGGCCGATGTAGGTCAGTGCAATCACGACCCCAAGTTGGGTGTACGCCACCTTGATACCGGCAATCTGAAGATACTGGCCGACCCAGCCGGTGGAGGAATAAAGCGTGACCAGCGCAATGCCGGCCACCGCCGTGGGCAGCGCAAATGGCAGATCCACCAGGGCGTCGATGAACTTCTTGCCCGGAAAGTGGTAGCGAACCAGAACCCAGGCCACCAGGCCGCCGAACACCAGATTCAGTGTGGCACCAACAAGCGATGCCCCGAACGACAGCTTATAGGAGGCAACCACCTGCGGGTGGCTGACCGCGTTCCAGAAGTCTTCCCAGCTCATCAAGGAGGTATACAGCAGTAACCCGGCCACCGGGATAATGAAAATGATGCTGAGGTAGAAGAGAGAGAAGCCCATCGTCAGCCCGAAGCCGGGTATGACGCGTTGCTTGATGAGAGCCATAATGTTTTGACCTTACAAAAGCCCCCGGGCAGCGCGTGCTGTGCCGGGGGCCTGGATCGATGGGTTTAACGGCCTGAGATTACCTGCAGGATATCGTCGAAATGGCCACCGTCGTTGAAGTGGGTTTCCTGGGCCTTTGCCCAGCTGCCAAATACTTCATTAACCGTAAACACGTTTACGCTTGGGAATGCGTCTGCAAACTCCTTGGCAATCTCCGGGTTACTGGGGCGATAGAAGTGCTTGCCCGCCAGGCGCTGGGCCTCGTCGGTGTAGAGTTGCTCCAGATAGGCTTCAGCCGCCTCGCGGGTGCCTTTGCGGTCCACATTTTTGTCGATAACAGTGACCGGAGGCTCGGCCAGGATGCTGACCGACGGCACAATGATCTCGAAGTCGCCCTTGCCGAGCTTTTCCACAGACAGAATGGCCTCGTTCTCCCAGGCAATGAACACATCGCCAATGCCACGCTGAACAAAGGTATTGGTCGCTCCCCGGGCAGCAGGATCCAGTACCGGCACCCGCTGATAGATGTCACGAACGAATTCGAAGGCTTTGGTTTCGTCCCCATCGAACTTTTTCAGCGCGTAACCCCAGGCTGCCAGGTAGTTCCAGCGGGCGCCGCCGGAGGTTTTCGGGTTCGGGGTGATCACTTCCACATCGTCCCGCACCAGGTCATCCCAACCCTGTATGTTCTTGGGGTTACCAGCGCGCACCAGCAATACGATGGTGGAGGTATAAGGTGAGCTGTTATTGGGCAGGCGTTGCTGCCAGTCGGCTGGAATCAGGCCAGCCCTTGCATGGAACTGGTCAATGTCGTAGGCCAGCGCCAGCGTGGCAACGTCGGCATCCAGGCCGTCAATGATGGCCCTGGCCTGGGAACCTGCGCCACCGTGGGACTGGCGAACCGTGACCTTGCCACCGGTTGTTTCCTGCCAGTATTTGGCGAACGTTTCGTTGTATTCCCGGTAGAACTCTCGGGTCGGGTCGTAGGAGACGTTCAGCAAAGAGACATCCTTTGCTTGCGCCGTGCCGGCAACCGAGGTTGCCAGAAGAACGCTGGCGGTAAGAGCCAGCAACGGTTTTCTGAACAGAGACATAGCAAACTCCTCAAAATTTTTTGATGACTGCCGCCAGTGTTCCGGCCGGCC
>NZ_JACUUB010000145.1 GCF_014859525.1 Marinobacter sp. | reverse complement strand
TTAACCGGCAATAATTGAGGGTTTACGCATGGCTAGACCGTTTGAAAAGCTACCTGCTGGAGCAAAGGCCCATCTTGAGAGCATGGCCGCTAATGGCCTGTTGTCCGAATCGGCAGCGGCTACTGCACTGGGTATGCCGCTCGACCAGTTCCGGCGCGTCATTACCGAGCATGGGCCAAGCAAAGAGGTCTGGCAGACTGCCCAGGCGATTGAACGTGACCAGCTACTCGCTGCGCTGTATGACCGTGCGGTGAATGGTGGCGATACCAAAGCGGCTCAAACTCTGCTGGCAGTCCGTCACGGTATGTCGGAGAAACAACCCAAAGGGGCCGGTGGTGGCGTAAGCGTCACGTTTAACCTGCCCCCTGCCCTTGACCCTGCCGAGTACTTAAGAGCCGTTAGGGTGCAGCATGGGGCCGATGATGCGCCTATGGGACTGACCCATGAGTGAACAGCGTCCTGACCAGTTGAGCCGCTGGCAGGCTCAGGCGATGGGGGTGCCGGAGCAGTTCGATCTGTTTCTTGGCGGTTCCCGTGGCTCAGGCAAAACGCATCTACTTTGTGCCCTGTTCCTTCGCCATGCAGAACAGCATGGGGAGCGGGCAAGATGCCTAGTGGTAAGAAAGTCATTCCCTGGCCTGATGGATCTTGAAGCTGAGATGAAAGCGTTCTTCGGTGCCGTGTATGGTACTGCGCTGCGATTCGATGGACAGAAACACCGCTTCACCCTGCCCAACGGTGCCACCGTCCAGCTTGACCAACTGGAGCGAGAAGCAGACTTCCAAAAGTATCAGGGTAAATCCTTTTCCCATATCGCTGTTGATGAGGCTGGCCAGTACTCCAGCCCGGCGCTGGTCGACCGTCTGCGCTCTAGTTTGCGTGCCCCTGCTGGAGTCCCTACGCGGTTCATCATGGCCGCTAACCCAGGCGGTGCTGGCCATGCCTGGCTGGTGCGTCGCCATGCCCTCAAAGAGTCCTGGCAGCCATACACCGATGCCGCGTCTGGGTTCGATTTTGTGACCATTAACGCGACATATCTTGATAATGAGTTCATCGACCGGGAACGGTACGCCAAGAACCTGATCGCCTCTTGCGCCACTGACCCGGAACTAGGCAAGGCATGGCTCAATGGTGATTGGTCAATCCTTCGCGGTGCGTATTTCTCAAGCGTCATTGATGAGACGCGCAACATGATAGAGCCGTGGGCCTGCCTGCCCCGTGAAGAGCCGGAAGATCCTTGGGCTGATGGCCCGACAAGCTGGCGTTTCTTCCTGGCGCATGACTTCGGCGTGAGTGCGCCGAGCGTAACCTATATTTGTGCGCTGAGTCCTGGCGCTGAGGGGCCGGACGATTACTTCTATCCCCGTGGCAGCATCATCCTGATTGATGAGGAAACTACCACGCATCCCGATGACCTCAATCAGGGACTAGGGCTGACCGTGCCAGATCAGGCCGACCGAATAACGCGCATGTGTAAGCGGTGGGGAGTCCAGCCAAGAGGCGTTGCTGATGATGCGATATTCAACAAGACCGGATCACAGTCTGGTTCTATCGCTGATGAGTTTCAAAAAGCTGGCGTGTATTTCCATCGAGCGAAAAAAGGTAGCCGGTTAGGTGGCTGGGAAACTATGCGCCGTTTGCTGGCTGATGCAGGCAAACCAGATATGCCTGGTCTGTATGTAAGTCGCAAATGCCAAGTCTGGTGGCAGACAGTGCCAGCACTACCCAGAGATCCCCGCAACCCCGAGGACGTGGACAGCACAGCGGCAGACCATGCTGCTGATGCTTGCCGGTATGGTTGCTTAGGCAATCACGATCACCCGCGAATCAAAGTTCAATTCACAATGTGAGGTAAAACACCATGAGCGAATCAGTCGAACAACTGCAATCTGAAATTGAAAAACTGCGCGACAAAAACGCGCAACTGATTAACGAGAAGCGCAAAATTCGCGATGAGCGCGACAGCCTGCAAGAGCAGTTGCAGACCATCACTACCGAGCGCGATGCCGCACAAGCTGAGGTCAAGCGGATCACAATCGACCTGCCCCGTGCTGAGGTACTCGAAGCGGTGGCCGTTGATGGTATGTCCGAGGTGCTACGGCGCGAACTCGAACACCACTTTGATATTGTCCGTACCGATGACGGCAAGGACGTATTTCACAAGGATGGACAGCCGGTCGAGGTCGAGGGCAAAGGCGTTGAATTTTCCGCTGATGGTATTCGCGTTCTGTATGAAAAAGCAGGACTGAAAATCGGCGCGATGCTCAAGGGTTCCGGTGCGACTGGTGGCGGTGCAATGGGTACGGTTATCGGTGTACGCAGCACTGAAAGCAAAAAAACTCAGCCGCAAAATGCACACTTCGGATTGAAGTGATATAATTATGGGGTGTCGCAAGTTATCCGTGGTGGCTTTCGACATCCCCGCATTACATGGGCCAGTGGCTCAACTCTTTTCCGCCTGGTGCAGGACAGAGACAACCCTATTTTTTCATTTTCTATAGAGGTGTCTCACAATGGCAACTACTCAACTTATCGACATTATCGAACCGGCGAAGTTTACCGACTATATCCTGCAGAACAGCATGGAGCGCACCGCGCTTGTGCAGGCTGGTATTCTCGCCCGTAACGCAGTTATCGAGGCTCAGCTTAACGCTGGTGCCGATTCCTTCACCGTACCGTTCTGGAATGACCTGGCGGACGATGAAGCCGACATCGTAAACGATAATCCTGCAACCAACTCCACCCCCGGAAAACTGACTGCTGGCAAGCAGGTAGTGCGCAAAAGTTTCTTGCACAAATCCTGGTCGAGCATGAACCTGGCATCTGAGATCGCCGGTGCTGATGCACTGGGCCGGATTCAGTCTCGCGCTGGTGCGTATTGGGATCGACAGCTACAGCGCCGCCTGGTTGGAACCATGAACGGCATCCTTGCCGATAACGTGGCGTCTGATGATGGCGATATGCTGCTGGACATCTCAGGCGAAACCGGAGACGCGGCCAAGTTCAGCGCCGCCGCCGTGATTGATGCGGCTGGGACTCTGGGCGACCAGTTGGGCAGCATTACCGGGATCGCCATGCACGGCGACCTGTACCGTGCTGCGCTCAAGGCTGACCTGATCGAGTTCGTCCGTCCGTCCGAGGGCAGTCTGACCCTGCCTACCTTCCGTGGTCTGGTGGTGATTCAGGATGACGCGATGCCCAAGGACGATGTAGCCGGAACCTATGTCACCGCGCTGTTCGGTGTCGGTGCCTTCGGCTATGGCGTATCGGCCCCGCGTATCGCCGCTGGTACTGAGGTCGAGAACCTGCCTTCCTCTGGTAACGGTGGTGGGCAGCAGATCCTCCACAGCCGATTAAACGTAGCGGTTCATCCTGCTGGGTTCAAATGGACAGAAACCAGCGTAGTGGACGAAAGCCCCAGCCTGGCAGAACTCGCTGCTGCTGCAAACTGGGCGCGTGTAGTCGAGCGTCGTGCCGTACCGCTGGCATTTTTGAAGAGCAAACTCTGATGGGCCAGAGTTACCTCAGCCGGTAGCCCCT
>NZ_JACUUB010000144.1 GCF_014859525.1 Marinobacter sp. | reverse complement strand
CCCCTTCGCTACGTGGTGGAGGCCAGCCCCGTTTATGCACTTCAACAAAAGGATACTGTTGCTGCACTTTAAGTTTGGCGTACACTTGTACGCCAAAATAGTCGGTATCGGAAAGGCAGTATGGCTGTATTAAGAGAAGTGCTGGCTTGGGTCAGCGTGGTGGTGTTGAGCTGCCTGGCGTTAGTTATGTATCTGGCCCGCCCGTTTAACCCGGATAACAACCGGCTATTGGGCCTGGCGTTGGCGCGGGTAGGGCGGTGTTTTCTGGGGATGAAGCGCCCCGTTTACGGGGCCGACAACATGCCTCAAGACCGACCCACAGTGGTTATTGCCAATCATCAGCAGAATGATGATCTGTTTGTTTTGGGTGATCTTCTGCCGCCCCGCACGGTCACTGTCGGTAAATCGGCATTGGTGTGGACGCCGTTTTTTGGCCAGGTGTTCTGGCTGGGCGGTAACATCATCCTGAACCGTGCCCGCTCCAGAAAATCCGTCGCGGTCATGCAGGCCACCAGTGATGCCATCAACCATAAGAACAAAAGCATTTGGGTGTTTCCGGAGGGTACCCGTAGCCGGGGCCGTGGTTTGGGTAAGTTTAAAAAGGGTGCTTTCCACACCGCAATCGCGGCAGGTGCGCCCATTACCATGGTGTGTGTCGCCGAGTATCACAGCAAAACCCGGGGCTGGTTTGGTGGCCGCCACTCTGTGCCCGTGCGCATTCTGCCCCCGGTTGAAACCCGTGGCCTGACCAATAACGACATACCCGAATTGATGGCGAAGTGTCATCAGCAGATGTCGGAGGCCATTGCCGGCCTTGCCAAAACGTCCGGAACTTCTTGAACGGCCGCGAAAAACAGGGCAGTCTTCTGATCAGTATTCCACTCTGGACGGGTAACCACGGAGGTATGAGCAGATGAGCCTGATCTGGTTTCTGATTATTGGTGGTCTTGCCGGCTGGCTGGCGGGGCTGATCATGAAAGGCAAGGGCTTTGGTGTGCTTGCTAACATTGGTATTGGTATTGTCGGGTCGGTGATCGGCGGTGTGCTTTTTGGTGTATTGGGGCTGGCAGTCAAGAGCGTGGTGGGTGAGCTGGTAACAGCTACCGTCGGCGCGGTGCTGTTGTTGGCTGTGGTCAACAAGATCAAGCAGGGCTGACGATGATTGTACCTGTAACCGCAGTGTTTGCGGCCGTCCTTGGCCTGTTGTTGTTGGTGTTGTCTGGCCAGGTCGTCAAATACCGGCTGAAGTATCGCATGGGCCTGGGCGTTAATGAGGACCGGGAGTTTGAGGCAGCGGTGCGGGCGCACGCCAATTTGGTTGAATACGCACCGATTGGCCTGATCATGCTGGCCATTGCCGAACTCAACGGTGTGCCGTCAAGCCTGATTTATTGGACCGGCATGGCGTTGGTCGTGGGGCGCATTCTTCATGCCTGGGGCATGATCAACGGCAAGGGTGGTCCGCATAAGGCGCGCATGGTGGGCATCTTGCTGACCTGGCTGTCTATTCTGGTGGCTGCGCTGTTGCTGTTGTGGAACGTTTGGCAGGTGTATGGTTAAGAGGTTTGCAGGATACAAAAAACGGGGCCTGAGAGCCCCGTTTTTTGTATCCAGAGTGGCTGTTTACAACGCCTGAGCGATATCCCGAGTGAGGTACTCCAGCTCTACACGGCGATTGGCCGCGTGGTCCTCTGGCCGTGTCAGCGGTCGGTCCGAGCCCCAAGTTGCCAGTACAAGGGCAGATTGATGAACGCCTTCACGCATGAATAGCCGGGCCACGGTATTGGCTCGTTGCCGGGCCAGAAACCGGTTGTATTCTTGAGAGCCAAACTGGTCGGCATGACCATGGATTCTGACTCGCACCCCGGGATGGCTCTTCAGGTACGCTGCATGTTGTTTGAGCACCTCAATATCGCTGCTATCCAGATTGTGCTTGTTGAAACCGTAGTGAAAGCGAGTGCGATGAGGACGGGCCCCATCTCGGGAAAGGTCACCTGCCATCACACCGAACGCCAGTGCCGCCTTGGCCAGCATTTCAGGGTTGTCCAAAACAAGTACGGTCATGTGCAGTATCCTCGAATCCAGAGTCCGGTTTTGTTGTTATCGTGCCTTCAATATTGACTGTCGGCACGATAACGGCAATTGGCGAATGGTCGATAGGGCCACGGAAGTTGATGGCTACCGATTAAATGGCATTTGTGTGACTCTGTGATGACACCTATTGATGCGATGCGCACTGTCCCACAAATTCCGCTGCAGATGGGGTTTTTCTGCTCGCCAGGCACTATTACACCGGGAAAAGAAGCCTCTGCTGTGGTAAAAAGCAGCTTTTCAGGGACAGATTGTGATGAATTGTGACCGCCCATGCTGATTATTCCTGCTGAGAACGCCATTAACTGGAAGCGCCCGCCTTGGGTGACTCTGGGCCTGATCATGGCCTGTCTGATGGTGTTTCTGTTCTATCAGGGCGGTGACGACCGCAAGCTGGAATCTGCCCTGGAGCAATACCTCGGTGGCAACTTGCTGTCGCTGGAGGCGCAGGCCTACGAAGACTATCTGCAACGGGCGATCCAGTTTGAGGGTGATCCCCAGAGCGTTCTGGAGCTCCGTGAATTCCAGTCGTTACAAGAAAACAACGAAGCGCTCTGGCAAGCCGTTACTCTTTTGCTGGATCGCGAGTTCTATCAGTACCTTCAGGAAAACCGCGATCTGATCTGGGCGCCTGCCGAGCGCAACCAGTGGCAGCAGCAGCGCAGCGCCATTGAAGAGCAGTGGATCAGTCGTATGAGCGCCTATCAGCTGGGCCTGGTGCCGGCGGACCTGTCGTTGTACACCCTGATCAGTTACCAGTTTCTGCACGGTGGCTGGGGCCATATCATCGGTAACCTGCTGTTCCTGTTCTTGCTGGGCTTTACCGTGGAAAAAGCCCTCGGCGCCGGTCGATTCCTGGCGGCTTACCTGGTCTGTGGTGCCCTGTCCGGGCTGGTGTTTATCGGCTTTTCGATGGGCAGTCATATCCCGCTGGTGGGGGCATCCGGGTCGATCTCCGGCCTGATGGGGATGTACGTGGCCATCTATGGTCTGCAGAAGATCCGCTTTTTCTACTTTCTCGGGGTTTACTTCAATTACTTCCGTGCGCCCGCCATTGCGCTTTTACCGGTCTGGTTGGGCAAGGAAGTCTACGATTACTGGTATGCCGGCGCCACCGGCATTGCCTACATGGCACACGCCGGCGGTCTGGTGGCCGGTGCCGGTCTGGTCTGGTTGCTGGGCAAGAGTTGGCTGCAGGTTAAAGAAGAGTTTTTCGAGCCAGAAGAAGACGAACAGGACGCCCGTTTTACCAGTGCCTACGCCCAGGCTATGGCCAGCCTTGGCCGGATGGAGTTCGATCTGGCTCGCCGGCAGTTTGAGGCGCTTCGGGAGCGCTACCCTGAACGCACCATTGTGCTGGAACACCTTTACCATCTGGCCAAGCTGCGCCCGGACCTGCCGGAGTACCGTGACCGGGCCCGAGAGCTGATGGCCGATGCCATGACGCGGCGGCAGCCGGAGCAGATG
>NZ_JACUUB010000143.1 GCF_014859525.1 Marinobacter sp. | reverse complement strand
CCCATTTCCATACCGGGTGAGCCCATAGGCATGCCTGGGACACTCAAGCCTGTGGCCTTGGGTGCTTCGCTGAGGAGCCGTTTAATGTCGTTGGCCGGCACATGGCCTTCAATCACGTAATCACCGACAAAAGCCGTGTGACAACTGCCCAGGCCGGGAATCAATCCGGCATCAGCTTTGATTTTGCCCATGTTGTCGGTGTTGGTGGCGGTCACGTCAAAGCCGTTTTCTTTCATGTGGTCAATCCAGTCATCGCAACAGCCACAGGTCGGTGATTTGTAGACATGGACACTATGGGCTGCGCCGCCTGCCAGAGCGGTGGTGCTGAAGCCCAAAGCGGCCACCAGGCCAAGTGCCAGGGTGTGTTTTTTCATGGCGTTTACCTCGGTAGTGCAGTTGTGAATAGAGTCAGTCTTTTGTTCCGGTGCTCTTACCGGGCAGCCAGAACCACCAGATCACCGCGGCCATCAGAGCCAGTCCTGTTGCGTTGACCAGAAATGTTTCCATCAGTTCCGCTCCTCTTGCTGCGCCGTTTTGTGGCTGGTTTTAAACAGGCGAAGGCGATTGGCGTTGGAGACCACCGTCACCGACGACAGCGACATGGCCGCGCCGGCCAGAATCGGACTCATCAAGATGCCCCATACAGGGTAGAGCAGCCCCGCCGCCACGGGAATACCCATTGTGTTGTAGATAAACGCACCAAACAGGTTCTGTTTGATGTTGGATACCGTTGCCCGAGAGATTTCAATGGCATCCGGAACCCCATGCAGGGAACCTCGCATCAGGGTAATGGCGGCGCTTTCGATGGCGACGTCGGTGCCGGTACCGATGGCAAAGCCGACATCAGCGGCGGCCAGGGCCGGGGCATCGTTGATGCCATCGCCCACCATGGCCACCGTATAACCTTTGCCTCGCATTTCACTGACCACTTCGGCTTTATCTTTTGGTAACACTTCGGCCCGGTAGTCATCAATACCGGCGCTGGCAGAGATGGCTTTGGCGGTGGCGTCGACGTCTCCGGTAACCATCATCACTTTGATGCCTGCTTTGTGCAGGCGCCCAATGGCCGCTCGGGAGTCTGGCTTGATGGCATCGGCAACCCCGATCACGCCGAGGGCCTCAGTTCCCAGGGCCAGGAACAACGGAGTGCCGGCCTCATCGGTAATGGCTTTTGCCGCTGCTTCCAGGCTGGCTATGGCGATACCTTCGGATTCGAGCCAGCGCCGATTACCCAATCGTATTGGTTGACCGTCAAACTCGCCTTGCACACCTTGGCCATTGAGGGCTTCAAAACCGGTGATTCTTTCTGGCGTGACGGCATCCTGTTCGGCTTTGTTCAGCACGGCTTCGGCCAGTGGATGCTCGGAATGCTGTTCCAGCCCGGCCGCCAGTGCCAGCAGGGCGGCTTCGTTGCCATCGATGGCCTGCACGCGAGTGACGGTGGGGTGGCCCTCGGTGATGGTGCCGGTTTTGTCCAGAATGACCAGATCAATCTTGCCTGCGGTTTGCAGGGCATCACCCTGGCGGATCAAGGCGCCATATTCCGCGGCCTTGCCGACGCCGACCATCACCGACATGGGCGTGGCCAGGCCCAGAGCGCAGGGGCAGGCAATGATCAATACGGTGGTGGCTGCCACCATCATGTGTACCACCGCCGGCTCTGGCCCTACGTTGTACCAGACCAGCGCCGCGGCAATGGCAATCAGCATGACAGTGGGCACGAACACCGACGAAATCCTGTCGGCCAGTCGACCAATGGCGGGCTTGGAGCCCTGGGCTTTCCTGACCAGTTTGATGATCTGCGCCAGTGCGGTCTCGCTGCCTACGCGAGTGGCCTCATAAATAATGGACCCGTGGGTGTTCAGAGTGCCGGCCGAGACTTCATCACCATTACCTTTACTGACCGGCATGGGCTCACCGGTCAGCATGCTTTCATCAATCCGTGTGCTGCCCTCGACAATCACGCCATCGACCGGCAACTTCTCTCCGGGGCGAACACGAACATGATCACCCTTCTGAACCTGGTCAACCGGGATATCCTGTTCCTCGCCATGACGAATCACCCGGGCTGTTTTCGCTCGCAAATCCAGCAGCCGGCGAACGGCCTCCGAAGTTTTTCCCTTGGCCCTTAATTCCAGTGCCTGGCCCAAATTGATCAGGCCAATGATCATGGCAGAGGCTTCAAAGTAAACATGCCGGGCCATCTCCGGCAGCAAGGTCGGTACACTGACCACCACGATGGAATACAGCCAGGCGGTACCGGTACCCAGCGCGATCAACGTATCCATATTGGCGTTGTGATGTCTGAATGCCTTCCAGGCTCCGGTAAAGAAGTGCCCGCCGGTGGCGATCATGACACCCAGCGTTAGAATGCCAAAGTTAAACCAGGTAACTTGATTGGCTTCGGTCACCATCATGGTGTCAAAACCCATGCCCCAGATCATCAGAACAACGCCCAGCCCAAGACTGATCGCCATCTTTACCAGCAACACCTGGTACCGTTTTTTATCCTGCTCCTGCCGGCGGTCATCGGCTGCCTCTGTATCTTCAAGCACACTGGCACCGTAACCGGCACTTTCCACCGCTTTAATCAGTGCATCCGGCTCCGCTTTGCCGCTGGCCGTGGCCGTGTTATCCGCCAGGTTCATATGAGCATGGGTTACCCCAGGCACCGACATCAATGCTTTCTCGATACTGGCAACACAGGATGCACAGGTGGCCCCGGAAACCGACAGCGCAACCTGCTCATCGTCCGCTGCTTCGGAAGCTTGCGCGTGTTCTATGGCCGGCTTGGCCGGTGCATCGGTATTGTCGGATGGGCTACCGCAGGACGAAGCCTTCTGCGAAGCACAGCACGATGCCGGCTCCGACGTTACCACAGGCTCCGCCGGATACCCCGCCTCCGTCACCACCCGCGCCGCCTCGGCCAGATCCACTCCGTCAGGCAACGCCACTGTTTGTGCCTCGATATCCACTCCAACCAGCTCGGAACTGCCGGTCAAGGGCTCCAGCGCAGTACGAATCTTCTTCGCACAGCCCTGACACGACGCCCCCGAAATCGATAGTGCGGGTTTCAACTCAGGTGCATCACTCATGTTCTGATTCCTCGCGACAAGACTCGGCAGAGGGATCGTCCCAATGCTCAATCAATCGACAAATAGTATGCCCATCCGGCGTTCTGTCCGGCATCTCCTGCCAGGCGGCTAGCGCCGAAACCATCCGCTTGCGCAACTGCTGCAACTCCGCAATCTCCCGTTCAACCACCACCAACCGCTGCTGAAATACGTCCCGAACCATCGGGCAGGGCGAATGCTGATCATCCGCCCGGGCCAGAATCTGCCGAATCTCCGGCAACGAAAACCCCAGCTGGCGTGCTTTACGGGCAAACCGCAACCGGCGCAGATCTTCGGAATCGTACTGCTGGTAGTTGTTATCCGGGTTGCGGGTGGGCTGTAACAGACCCTCCCGGGTGTAGAACCGCACGGTATCGGGGTTCACCCCGGCGGCGGTGGCCAACTCTTTAACTTTCATGACGGCGTACTCACCAATGTTCACGGATGTACAAAGAATCCACGATTAAAGTT
>NZ_JACUUB010000142.1 GCF_014859525.1 Marinobacter sp. | reverse complement strand
CACGCCCTGGGCATCGCATTCGCCATAGCGCACCCGGAAGCGGAAACGGAAAGACGGTTCGGGCATGTAAAGCTCCCTCTTGAGTATTTATTAGTCACGTTAGCTTTCCATAGTTGACGATGTGAACCATGCTTGTAAAGAAATCCCGGTTTTCTGTGGGGCTAGAGATCAGGTGTCGGTTTCATTGGCTAAAGGGAATAATTATGAATGATTTATGGAAGAATATTCGTGGCTTGGCGGTTATATCTGGCGCCGCCTTGCTGGCAGCCTGCGGCGGTGGGGGAAGCAGTGGTGGTGGTTCAGCCGCATCAGACCTGACACTGGATAACGATAACCTGGCAGAACAAACGGTTGAGGTTGCTCCTGGTTCGGATGTTCGTGGGATCTTGGGCTTGCAAGATGATATTGGCACCGGGCAGGCGCTGATCCTAGAGGTGATGGGAAGTCTTGAGCCTCAACGTACCGGCTCATCAGACACGATCAGCTGTGAGCAAGGAGGCACTGCCACGGTGACAGACGAGAGTGCTGGTGATCGGATTGATGAAAAATGGTTACTACAGAATTGTGCCATCAACACCCAAGTGCTCGGCAGCGTTATCCTCAGTGGCGACTATCGATTTGTTGCCAGTTTTAGCGGTGACCAGGAGGCAGATTCCGCTCTTGAGGGTTTTGAGGCCTATGACATCGAGGGTATACAGCTATCGGAATCCGAACAGATTAACCTGAGGGGGCGGGCTGACTTCGATTATTCCAGAACAGGAAGCTCCACCAGTTTAATCGATACCATCAGTGTGTTTGAGTTCAAGGTTGGTGATCTGTACGTTGCCATCACTGACGCCGAGACCCGACTGGAGGGCAATGAGCTCACCTTGGATTTCACAACCAAAGGTACGCTGATAGGCTCTGCCATTGGTGGCTTTATCCAACTATCGACTCCCCAAGTTGTGAAGATTGATAGCGGAGAAGTATGCCCGGCCTCAGGCATTCTCCGGATAGCCAGCATTGGCGTTGTAGAGATTCTTTTTGGCACAAGTACTGAACGAGATGATGACGCAGTACAAATCAGAGTTGACGGTGAGGTTGTAGACAGCACCCTAGACTGCGGTGCCATCGGCTTCATTCCACAAGTCTGATCGCCTTGGGGTGAAGGCTATGCCCTAACCCCTAACCCCTTGGTTCTTGCCAATCCGCGGCCGGGGGACCTAATCAATTCCGCAGCCGGAAACTCCATACAATCTGCCGCATTCTGCCCACACTCTCGCGGCGAAAGAGTGCCATAGCCTTTTGCCACCGATGCATGAGAAACCGGCCACAACTCGCGCGTCACCCGGTTAAAAATGCTCCACGCTGAGCAGAACTTCTTCAAAATCGCGGCCACCCCGGAATTGAATGGCCGCCGGCCTGGCCGCTCAACAATCACTCGTGGGGCTAGCCCCTCGAGCTGCGACGTTGCCAAATGCATTGTTCTACTTTAGCGTTGAATGTATTCGCTCAAAACTGATCTGGTGGGCGTCATCAATATGGACAGTACGTTATGCAACAAACCGGAATCTACGAGCAGCTAATCACCAAGCTTATCGAGAGTCGACTGGATAGAGACAAGTTCTATATTGGTGAACGCCAGCTCAACAGCGCCGAAGCCTCTGTGTGGCTGTCACGATTCCTCTCCAACATTCTGGAATTTGCAATTGAAGCCGTGCCGTCGGGTGACGACCGGCTTCAGGAGCAAATCGAACTCTCCAACCAGTTGCTGATGTGGCTCAAGAGCCAGATTTCAGACGAGGGCTTTCTGGAAGACAACCTGCTCGATAGCCAGGGAAAGATCCTGACGGCTTTGTACGAGTTGGAAAACCCCATTGCAGCCAATCTCAAGCAATACGTTGAAGACATCTTCCCTCTGACTGGATTGACCCAGAGCGAGCTGTTCTCAGGCAGCAATGCCGGCCTGTCGCTGGAATCGGAACTCAAACGCGAAATTCTGTCGGCAGACAAAATCTACTGGCTGGTGTCGTTCATCAAGTGGGCTGGCATCCGCATTTTCCGGAAAGAGCTGGAAGCCTTCACCGCCAGTGGCCGTGAGCTGAGAATCATCACCACCTCCTACATGGGGGCAACGGATGCCAAAGCCGTTGAGTACCTGGCCAGCCTGTCGAACACCGAAGTGAAGCTCAGCTACAACACCGAACGCGAAAGGCTGCACGCCAAGAGCTATTTGTTCCTTCGAAACACGGGCTTTCACACCGGGTACATCGGTTCATCGAACCTGTCCCGATCGGCGCTGACCAACGGCCTTGAGTGGAACCTGAAAATCACCTCTCAGGAAATTCCACACATCATCAACAAGTCTTTGAGCACTTTTGAGACTTATTGGGCTTCGGAAGACTTTGAGCGGTTCGATGGTCAGGCTGAGAGTACCGAAAAGCTCAATCGAGCCCTGAGGCAGCAAAAAGGCTTGAATTCGCCAGACGTCTCCCACTATTTCGAAATCACGCCGTTTGCGCATCAGAAGGATATTTTGGAGCAGCTGGCTGTTGAGCGGGACGTGCACCACCGTTTCCGAAACCTCGTGGTGGCCGCCACGGGCACAGGCAAAACCCTGATCTCAGCTTTTGATTTTCAGCGGTTCCTGAAAACAAAACCAAACGCCCACTTTCTGTTTGTAGCCCATCGTGAAGAAATCCTGCGGCAAGCCCGTGAAGCCTACCGTGGCGTGCTGCGAAACAATGCCTTTGGTGAACTCTGGGTGGGCGGTCAGTTGCCTGAGCACTACCGCCAGTTGTTCGTCTCGATTCAGACCCTGAACAACCAGCTGGATCAGTTGAAACTGACTGAAGACTATTACGATTACATCGTGATCGACGAAGTGCACCACGTTGCCGCATCCAGTTACCGGGCGGTACTGGAGCAGTTCTCGCCTGAGATACTGCTGGGCCTGACCGCAACACCAGAACGGCATGATGGTGGTGATATCCTAAGCGACTTTGGAGGCGTGATTGCCGCCGAACTTCGGTTGCCGGAGGCCATCAACCGCCGCCACCTTTGCCCCTTCCAATACTTCGGCATAGATGACGATACCGACCTGCGCACCATTCCCTGGAATCGTGGTCGTTACGATGTGGTTCAGCTAACCAACCTCTACACCCACAACCAGAGCCGTGTAGACAAGATTCTGCGCAGTCTGCGGGAAATCGTCACCGACATAACCAGTATGAAAGCTCTCGCCTTCTGTGTGAGTCGTGAACACGCGACCTTCATGGTGGAGCAGCTCCTGTTACACGGCATCAAGGCCGATGTGCTCACCAGTGACAACAGCCACGAACGCCAACAAAAGCAGCAAGCCATTCGCTCCGGGCAAATCAACGTGCTGTGTGTGGTCGACATCTTCAATGAAGGCGTCGATATTCCGGAAGTGGATACCTTGCTGTTCCTGCGTCCAACGGAAAGTCTGACCATCTTCCTACAGCAGCTCGGCCGTGGACTGCGTTTGGCAGACGATAAAGACTGCTGCACGGTTCTGGATTTCGTGGGCAACTCCCGGCCTGAATATGATTTCGCCAATAAATTCCGGGCACTGGTGGGTAAGTCAG
>NZ_JACUUB010000141.1 GCF_014859525.1 Marinobacter sp. | reverse complement strand
GGGTAAGTTCAGAACTCCTTGTTGTGTGTTAAATTTAAACGATTTGAGGTGTCCGATGTATAAGCTATGTTACTTCGTACCGGAAAGTCATTTAGAGCAAACCAAGCTCGCGTTGTTTGATGCAGGCGCTGGAAAAATTGGGGATTACGATCATTGCGCCTGGCAGATAGAGGGGCGGGGACAGTTTCGGCCATTGGCGGGCAGTGACCCTTTTCTTGGTAAGCAGGGGGCGCTTGAAACCGTTCGTGAATTTAAAGTAGAGATGGTCTGTGACGACGAGTGGATCAAATCTGCGCTCGGTGCATTAAAACAGGCCCATCCCTATGAGGAGCCTGCTTATGAAGTTTACCGGCTAGAGGTGTTTTAATCAGGCTTTACTGGCCATAGGATGACGAATATCGCTGACGTGCACGCCAAAACTATCTGAGCCCACTTCGCTGAGAAACAGTTCAAGGGTTTTGCGCACGGTAGGAAAAGAAATCTCATCCCAGGGGATTTCGTCCGGAGCAAACAGCTTGGACTCCAAGGATTCCTCTCCCGCTCCAAACTGTCCATCTTTGAGGGTGGCTCGGTAGAACATGTGGACCTGATTGATGTGAGGTACATCGATTATCGAATACAAACCGTCAATGTGAATCTCGGCCAGGGCTTCCTCAAGTGTTTCGCGGACGGCAGCCTCGATGGTCGTCTCAGCGTTTTCCATGAAACCTGCTGGTAGTGTCCAGTAACCGTATCGAGGCTCTATGGCGCGTCGGCACAGCAGGATCTTGCCGTTCCAGACGGGAACCGTGCCAGCAACAATACGGGGGTTTTGGTAATGTATTGTGTCGCAACTGATGCAGACGAAACGGTACCGGTTGTCCCCTTGAGGAATGCGCTGTTCAACCAATTCGCCGCAGGTGCTGCAATACTTCATCATTTTCCCCGTATACTAAATGATTGGTGGTGGTCAGTTTAACGGTCCGGACTGCCCGTGTCTCACCCAAATTCAGGAAGTCGCTGGAGTAAGTTGTGCATGATCTGTTAACTGAACGGTTGTCTAGTTATGCGCCCAGACAGCTGGCGCTGGATTACCCGGAAGCCGGTATTCTGGTGCCTGTTACAGACAACCCGCGTGACCCCGAGATGATTTTTACGCTTCGGTCATCGAATTTGAAAACTCACCGGGGTCAGGTGGCGTATCCGGGGGGCAAACGGGATCCCTCTGATGCCTCTCTGGCCGCCACTGCGCTGCGTGAGACCTATGAGGAAATTGGTCTTCCTCCCGATCAGGTCAAAGTCATTGCGCGGCTCAGTCAGGTGATGTCGCTGCACCGAATCCTTGTTACACCATACGTCGGAGTGGTACCAGGCGATCATCCTCTGGAGCCAAACCCGGCGGAAATTGAAAGCGTGTTCCGGGTTCCTATTTCTTACTTTCTTGAAGACAAGCGTGAACGAACAGATACCCTTAGTTTTCTGAACAGCACCCTGTTTGTTCCTTGCTATCGATGGGATCGTTATCAGATCTGGGGCCTGTCTGCGGTGGTGCTGGTTGATTTTTTAAATGCTGTGTACGATGCCAAAATTGATATTCTTGAGCCGCCCAAGTAATCAGACCGGAGGAATTCATGTTCTATAGCCTTGATCAACGCGTGCCAGTAAAAGAAGGTGCTGGGCAGTTTGTTGCGCACAACGCCACCGTTATCGGGAGCGTTAAGCTGATGGAAAAGTCCAGTATTTGGTTTAACGTGGTCATCAGGGGTGACAATGAGCTGATCACCATCGGTCCTGAGTCGAATGTCCAGGATGGGTCTGTGCTGCATACCGACCCGGGTGTGCCGTTGGTTCTTGGCCGAGGCGTGACGGTTGGCCACAAAGCGATGCTCCACGGTTGCCAGATTGGCGACTACTCCCTGATCGGTATCAATGCGGTTGTGCTGAATGGGGCGAAAATTGGCAAACATTGCCTGATTGGGGCTAATGCTCTGATACCGGAGGGCATGGAAATCCCCGATGGCTCCATGGTGGTTGGTTCGCCGGGAAAGATTCGTCGTGAACTCAATGACAGTCAGAAAAAGATGCTCGAGCTCAGCGCCATGCATTACGTCCATAATGCAGAACGTTACATCAAAAACCTTAACCAGGTAGAGCTCGAATGATGAAAGTCGCTGACAAGGTTCGTTCCCCTTGTGTCAATGTGTGCGCTCTGGACGAAAATGACATTTGCATAGGTTGCCAGCGTAGCGGGGATGAGATTCTCCGCTGGACCACGATGACCAATGACGAACGCCGAGAGGTGTTGCTCAAAGTGGCCGAACGTGAAAAGAAGGTCTCCATCTAACTGATACAGGAACATAAAACTGAATGACTGGCTCTGACAAAACAGTGCGAATTGGTACTCCCTTTAAGCCGGGTGCAACCCGGGTTCTTTTTTGTGGTTCCGGTGAGCTGGGCAAAGAAGTGGTCATCGAGTTACAGCGATACGGCGTTGAAGTGATTGCGCTGGATCGTTATGAAAATGCACCCGCCATGCAGGTAGCCCACCGGAGTTACGTGGTCGATATGTTGGATGGTCCAGCCCTGCGAAAAATAATAGAGGCTGAAAAGCCACATCTGATTGTCCCAGAGATCGAAGCCATCGCCACCGGAGAACTGGTAAGGCTAGAGGAGGAAGGTTACAACGTGGTTCCAACCGCGCGGGCCGTTAACCTGACCATGAACAGAGAAGGCATTCGACGTCTTGCGGCTGAAGAGCTAGGCCTGCCTACATCCACCTATTGTTTTGCAGGGACTCATGAAGAGTATCTGGCTGCGGTTAAAGAGGTGGGTTTGCCCTTCGTTGTTAAGCCCGTGATGAGTTCTTCAGGCAAGGGGCAGAGCACTGTCAAAACCGAGGCAGGTATTGAGGCGGCCTGGGAGTATGCGCAGACCGGTGGCCGCGCGGGTAAGGGGCGGGTGATCGTTGAAGGCTTTGTAGCCTTCGATTATGAAATCACCTTGCTTACGGTCAAGCACCGGGATGGCATATCTTTCTGTGATCCTATCGGTCATCGTCAGGAAGACGGTGATTACCGTGAGTCTTGGCAGCCGCACCCGATGTCTGGCAAAGCGCTCGAGCGTTCGACTGAGGTTGCGCGGGCTGTGGTAGATAGCTTGGGCGGATATGGGCTTTATGGTGTCGAACTGTTCATAAAAGGTGACGACGTGTGGTTCTCGGAAGTTTCGCCGCGTCCTCATGACACCGGGCTGGTGACCTTGATGTCTCAGGACCTTTCCGAGTTTGCTCTGCATGCGCGTGCCATTCTTGGATTACCGATCCCGGTTATTCGTCAGCAGGGGCCAACAGCGTCTGCGGTAATCTTGCCGGAGGGTGATTCTAGTAATGTTGTGTTTGCCGGTCTCGAACGAGCTATGGCTGAGCCAGATACGCAGATTCGCTTGTTTGGAAAGCCTGAGTTGGCAGGGCGTCGTCGCATGGGTGTTGCACTTGCGAAGGGGAGTGACATTGAGAATGCGCGGAAGCGCGCGACGGATGTAGCAAGCCTCGTCAAAGTAGAGCTAGAGTGACGGAGAATGAGCCGGGTAGAGTGGCTGGATGTTTAAAACCCTCTAAAAAAGTTAAAACGAACCGTTGACTCCTCAGCCAAGGTCTGTAGAATGCGCATCTCGCTTGAGGGTCAGGC
>NZ_JACUUB010000140.1 GCF_014859525.1 Marinobacter sp. | reverse complement strand
AAGGATAAAATCATTTCACTACGGCTACCGCCGGAGTTATACGCCCTCTTTCTAGCCATCCCTGCCCCTATCCCAGGGCGTATAATTTCGCCCATCAAAATCCTACTTTTCAACCATATCAGAAGGTTACATATATTTCCCATGCAATTTTCCGGAGTTTTGCGAACGCGTTCGTATAACTCCGGCCTTCATGCTTCTGCTTTTTGCAATGCTCTCCCCAGGGATTGGAAGTAAACAAGAAACGCCCGATTGATGCTTTCCCGCTGCGGCCCCTGTGGATAAAGCCCCAACTGGGCCTCTTCGCTGTCTTTCGTGCCTTGCACCAAGAAGGCATTTTTTACGGGGGCGTCCTGAACGAAGGCTTCGAAGGCTCTGGCACAGAGCTCCTCTGGCCGGCTGTAGTAGTGCACACCGGCGGCTTTGTCGGCCTTTGCCGATTGCCGGAACAGATCGCTTGGCTGCTCGCCTGCGCTGTCCAGCAAGATGATGCGGTAGCAGGCTTGCAGGCGTTCGTTCAGGGGGTGGGCGATGGCGTCTTCACGGGTTAACCAGAGTGAGGAGCCAAACTCGCCTTTGCCAACGCTGGGGAAAAGCTTGTCAGCAATGTAGTGGTCAAAGGCATGAAACCATTCATGGGCAATGCTGCCGGGACCGGCGTTTTTGGCCAGGGCGAAGCTGCGGGTGGCGGGGGTGTAGTGGGCGGATACGCCGGGCCGGCCGCCGATGCCATATTGCAGGGCCAGGCTGCCGCGCTGGGAAATCAGGCTTTCGGTGCCGCCAAGGATGGTCATCAGGTCGCACAGGGCATCGTAGAACAAGGCAGCGCTGCGCTGTTTTTCCGGTTCGGTTACCCAACGGCCAATTTCCACCGTACGAAACTCAAAACGGCGGCGTACATCCAGAAAAGTCACCGGGGCACGGCCTCTGTGTTCCGGGCCCCGGCGGTAGTACGTTTTAGGCATGCGGCCTATGTTACCACTCCAGCTGGGCGCCGGTTTGGTATTCGATCACCCGGGTTTCAAAGAAGTTTTTCTCTTTGCGCATGGTGGCCTGCTCGTCCAGCCAGGGCGACACGTTCTTGGCGCCCGGGAATGGCTCTTCCAGGCCGACGGTTCTGGCCCGGCGATTGGCCACAAAGCGGAACTGTTCGATGTGGTATTCCGCCGAGTAACCCAGGATAGGGTCGCGCAGGATGTAGTTGGCGTAGGCGGTTTCAGCGGCTTCGCATTCATTCCACATGTCGCGTACGGCTTTGGGATCAAAGGTGATGTTCTCTTCTTCCAGGATCTGGTTGACCACTTTCAGGCCGAAGGAGAAGTGCATGGCTTCGTCCCGCAGGATGTACTGGAACTGCTCACCGGTACCGCGCATCAAACCTCGGCGCTGCAAGGCGAAGATAGGGCTGAAGCCGTTGTAGAACCAGCAGCCTTCAAACACGGCGGCGAAGAACAGGTACGACATGATGAATTCCTGCAGGTCGTCTTTGTTGCGCAGGTTCATGTCTGAGCGCATGGCGGCATCCAGCCGTCGGTTGGCCAGTTGGATTTTTCCGTTGATCTGGGGAACCACGCGGTAGCGGTTGTAGATTTCGCTCTGGTCCAGGTTCAGTGTTTCGATGCAGTGCTGGTAGGTCCAGGTGTGCAGGGCTTCTTCGTAGACCTGACGGGCCTGGTAGATCTGCAGCTCCGGGGCGCTCATTTTTTCCATCACCGCCAGGCCGATGTTGCGCATGGCGAGGATGTCGGAGGTGGTGAGGTAGGCCAGTACGTTTTCATAGACGTGCTTTTCCGCCGGTGTCAGGCGGTGGTGGTAGTCGTGGACGTCCTGGGCCATGTTGACGTCCAGCGGGGTCCAGTGGTTTTTATTGGCGTTCATGAAGTACTCCCACGCCCAGGGGTACTTGAACGGTGCCAGCTGGTTGATGTCAGTGTTGCCGTTGATCACGCGCTTGTCGTCTACGTTCACCGGCGCTGGAGCATTCGTCTTGGCAACCGGAGTTTCCTGCTTTGTTTCGTCATCCCAATTAAGCATTTGAGTATTCCTCTGATTTTTTAGCCTGCCAGGTTTGGTGGTGGAACCGGTCTGGTATCCCCTCCCGAAAACCGCCCGTGAATACATCCCTGTAGGGCTTGGCTGTGGCCATCCTTGGCCACAGACATTTTCGGGAGGGGATGCCAGCCCGGTTCTTCTGGCTTGGCAGTTATCGGTTTTGGTGTATGTCAGCGATTACTGACAGGCTTCGCAGTCTGGCTCGTCGATGCTGCACACTTGCGGCTGTGGCGCGGCCACCGGGGCGCTTTTTTCGGCGCCGGTGGCTCCCAGGGAGCGCAGGTAATAGGTGGTTTTCAAACCGCGTTCCCAGGCCAGTTGGTAAAGGGCGTCCAGTTTTTTGCCGTTGGGTTCGGCCATGTACAGGTTCAGGCTTTGGGCCTGGTCCAGCCACTTCTGGCGGCGGGCGGCGGCCTCTACCAGCCAGCGGGCGTCGATTTCAAAGGCGGTGGCGTAGCGGGCTTTCAGTGCCTGGGGAATGCGGTCAATCTGTTGCACGCTGCCGTCGAAGTATTTGAGGTCGTTGACCATCACGTTGTCCCACAGGCCTTCGGCTTTGAGGTCGCGCACCAGGGAGGGATTGACTACGGTGAACTCACCAGACAGGTTCGATTTGACGAACAGGTTCTGGTACGCCGGCTCGATAGACTGAGACACCCCCACGATGTTGGAGATGGTCGCAGTAGGCGCAATGGCCATCACGTTGCTGTTGCGCATGCCATGTTTGGCGATGAGTTCGCGCACCGGAGTCCAGTCCAGCCGGCTGTTGGTGTTGACGGAAAAGTCCCCTTCCCGGCGGTTGTCTTTCAGCAGGTTGAGGGAGTCAATGGGCAGGATGCCCTGGTGCCACAGGGAGCCTTCGTAGGTGTCATAAGCGCCGCGTTCGCCAGCCAGGGTGGCGGAGGCACGCAGGGCAAAGTAGCTGAGCTGTTCCATGGCCACGTCAGCAAACTCGATGGCTTCCGGGCTGGTGTACGGCAGGCCCAGTTGGTAGAGCGCATCCTGAAAGCCCATCAGGCCCAGGCCTACGGGGCGGTGTTTGAGGTTGGAGTTTCTTGCCTGGGGTACCGCGTAGAAGTTGATGTCGATAACGTTATCGAGCATGCGCACGGCGGTGTTTACGGTGCGTTCCAGGCGCTGCACGTCCAGCTCGCCGTCTTTGATGTGGGCGGCCAGGTTAACGGAACCCAGGTTGCACACGGCGATTTCATCAGCGCTGGTGTTCAGGGTGATTTCGGTACACAGATTGGAGCTGTGCACCACGCCCTGGTGCTGCTGCGGTGAACGCAAGTTGCAGGGATCTTTGAAGGTAATCCACGGGTGGCCGGTTTCAAACAGCACGGTCAGCATTTTGCGCCACAGCTGTTTGGCGGGGATTTTCTTGAACAGTTTGATCTTGCCCTGCTCCGCCAGCGCCTCGTAGTGCTCGTAGCGTTCCCGGAAGGCGTTGCCGTACAGATCATGCAGATCCGGTGCATCGCTTGGGGAGAACAGGGTCCAGTCCCGGTCTTCGCGCATGCGTTCAATCAGCAAGTCCGGCACCCAGTTGGCGGTGTTCATGTCGTGGGTGCGGCGGCGTTCGTCGCCGGTGTTCTTGCGCAGCTCCAGGAATTCTTCGATGTCCAGGTGCCAGCT
>NZ_JACUUB010000007.1 GCF_014859525.1 Marinobacter sp. | reverse complement strand
CGGGCGCCAGGCTCCCGAAACATAAAGATCACTGAAGCAGCGCCATAGCCGCTTCCATCTGAGCGTTGAGGTCTTCTTCCTCGTTCATGTCTGCAGTCGGGTCAATACCTAAACGATCGAATGCCGGAATCCTGGTCCAGTCCATCTCGTTCCATGGATGATCGGTACCGGTCACCAACTGAAGGTTGGCAACCATCACCAGGTCGGCATAATCGGCCGAAGGCACTTCGCGCTGGAAGTTCGCGTATTCCAGAGGAATACTCTGCAGCTCCTTCGGGAAATCCCACTTCTTCAGAATCATCGCGCCAACCCGAGGGTGGAGCTGCTCAATCACATTGTCGAGCATAATGCTGCTGATCTGAATGTCCCGATCTTCTACGTAGCGCAGAATCGGCAACACCCCAATCAAGTGTACCAGCCCTGCCAGAGTCGCTTGGTCTGGCTTCAGCTTGGTGTAATGCTGCGCCAGTACGTGACATATCCCTGCCACCTCAGTGCTGGTCTGCCAGGTCGCCCGCAGGCGCTTGTCGATCATGTCAGAGGTGGCCTGGAACATCTGCTCCATCGCCAGGCCCATGGCCAGATTGCTGGTGTAGGCCATGCCCAGGCGACTGACCGCCATGTTCAGGTTTTCGATGGCCCGGCTGCCCCGGAACAACGGGCTGTTGCAGACTCGGATAATCCGTGCAGACAACGCTGCATCGTTGCTGATTACCTTGACCAGGTCTGCAATGGCAGAATCTTCAGACTCCGCAATGTCCCTGACCTGCAACGCCACCTCGGGCAATGTCGGCAGCACCAGTTTGTCGTTTTCGATGGCCTCGGTCAGGTCAGACTTAATGGTTTCAACAATGTTTGCCATGATCAGTAACGTTCCGCTTGTCTAGGGCCCCGGTAAAGGCGAGCTGGGTAAACCGGTATGTGGTTTAATTTATAGCAAATTTTGCCGGTTTTGCCTGTCTACTTATGTATCCGTGGGTAATGAGGGGGCCCGCTCAGGGACAGGGTAGGGCAGGTCCTTCAGTTCAAGCTGCACGTTTTCATCGCCCTCAAGTACCAGCGGCCCATGCTGTGCGTCGTGGCGGATAACGGCAAGCATTTCCCCTTGTTGGTCACCGGTGACCACCGCATTGACCACCTCGCCTACGCTGTTGCCGTTGCTGAGCAACTTGGTGCCGGTTGTCGGTGCTGTGCCGGTACCAACGAAACCGAGCCGGAACAGGCTTTTTTTGAGCTGTCCCAAAAAGTGCATTCTGGCAATGATTTCCTGGCCAGTGTAGCAGCCCTTCTTGAAGTGAACGCCTTGCAGATGCTGAAGATTCAGCATCTGAGGAACATAAGTATCGGTGCTTTCGGGTGTGAGCCACGGCACCCCGGCGAGAATACTGGCGGCGTTCCAGTCGTCTATTGACCGCTCTGGCAGATCGGCAGGCAGTGATGGCGTGCCGTCGAATTGCCACCACTCGTATCGGGCGGTGCCCTGAAGGGTGTCCTCAAGGCGAATCAGAGCACCGGAGCCGGTGGGTAAGACCTGCCCTGCCTGTGTCAGTGATTGTGCCTTTTCGCCGGCCGCTGCGATGGCAGCCGATGTGCCAAGTAAACCGACGATGCGCGCTGACGGGAGCGTCTCCATGGTCGTGCCCCGGAACAGCATCAGGTATTTCTTCAGATGACTGATAATTGCATTGGCTTGCCCGGCGTCCAGATCCATGAGTAGGTCTTGTTGATCGCGGACCAGGCGGGTCAGGCAATAGGTGCGGCCCTTGGGGCTGCACGCCGCGGCGCGCAGTGATTGGCTCGCCGTGACTTCATCCGCATGCTGGGTGAATTGGCCCTGAACAAATTTGTCGGTACCCGGGCCGCTGATGCGAACGACAACCCGGTTGGCAAGCAAGGCATAGCCCGCGCTTTCAGATCGCCGGGTGTGTGAAGAGGTGAGCGGCAGGCTATCGTCCTGTTTGATCATTGTAGTCCCCGCGTTGGATTGTTTGGGTCAGTGCGCACGGGATGGCTGGTTGATACGCAGCCACATCCGCAGGCGGCGGAAATCCTGGTCCGGAACGTTGGCCCTGAAAGGCCCGATGCTTCCCGTTATCAAAACCATCATACGATGTGAGGTGGTGCCTTCCGGTTGCAGTTTCAAGATCACAAAGGAGGGGCCAATTGAACTGGAGCTGTCGACCTGACACCGGATTGCCCTGCCATCTCGCAACTGGCACAACACGCCTGAATCGTCAGCCTGCAGGGCAGTGACGGCCCCTGATCCCCGCAGCCGGCCATGCTTCTCAAGGCTGCGCCAGCCCAGCAGGCCAATCGGTGGCAGGAAGGCCAGCAATAAAAGTGAGCTCTCTATCGCCGCGCCGGCGCTAAACACCCCAAGAAGCAACCATGGAAATGTCGCCAGCAAGCCGGTAAGGGCGGAGGGCGACAGGGGCAGATTAATCGGGCTGGACACGGTTCAGGATCAGGTCAACCATGCGCTGAAGGTCCGGATCTTCCGGTCGGCTTCTCTGCATGAACCATTCGAACATGTCAGAGTCCTCACAGCTCAGAAGTTTTTGGTAGCGGGCCTGATCTTGCGGATCGAGATCCCGGTATGCTTCTTCCAAAAAGGGCAGCAACAAGACGTCCAGTTCAAGCATGCCTCGGCGGCTGTGCCACCACAGGCGGCGGAATTGCGTTTCGTCGTTAGCAGCGTTGGTCTCTGACATGGTGCGTTCTGCCTCGAAAAGGTTAATACCTCCCGTTCAGGGAGATAGGGTGCGATAGGTTGTTGGTGCCAGTATCGTATCTTGAGCGTCTGGCAGCAGGCCCGGGTAATCCAAAGTGTAGTGAAGACCACGACTTTCATTGCGCTGCAGTGCCGAGCAGATAATCAGGTCCGATACCGACACCAGGTTACGCAGTTCGATCAGGTCATTGGTGACCCGATAGTTGCTATAGAACTCACCGATTTCCTTCGACAGCAAATCAACCCGATGTTTGGCCCGCTGCAGTCGTTTGGTGGTGCGCACAATGCCGACATAGTCCCACATGAAGTGTCGTAATTCATCCCAGTTGTGTGAAATGACCACATCTTCATCAGAATCCCTGACCTGACTTTCGTCCCAATCCGGCGCGGCGGGTGCTGGCGGAATGTCTGTCTCCCGGCGAGCGATGTCCTGGGCCGCCGCACGGCCGTATACCAGGCATTCCAGCAAAGAGTTGCTGGCCATGCGGTTAGCGCCGTGCAATCCGGTGAAGGCTGCCTCGCCAACCGCGTACAATTGGTTGATGTCGGTTCTGGCCCGTTCATCACTGACAATGCCGCCACAGGTGTAGTGGGCTGCAGGCACCACCGGGATGGGTTCGCGAGTGATATCGATGCCAAATTCCAGACACTTCTCATAGATGGTCGGAAAGTGATGCTTGATGAAGTCGCTGGGTTTGTGGCTGATGTCCAGGTACAGGTGGTCCGCCCCCAGGCGTTTCATCTCATGGTCGATGGCACGGGCAACGATGTCGCGAGGTGCCAGTTCGCCCCGGTCGTCAAAGCGGTCCATAAACCGGCTGCCGTCGGGTAGTTTGAGCAAGCCACCTTCGCCCCGTACTGCCTCGGTGATCAAAAATGACTTTGCGTGGGGGTGGTAAAGGCAAGTGGGATGAAACTGGTTGAACTCCATGTTGGCTACCCGGCAGCCTGCACGCCAGGCCATGGCAATGCCGTCACCGGAGGCGCCGTCCGGGTTGGTAGTGTACCGGTAAGCTTTGGAGGCACCTCCGGTAGCCAGCACGGTAAATCTGGACCGGAACAATTCAACGTGATTGTCTTCAAGATTGAGGATATAGGCGCCCACGCACCGGTTGCCCGGCAGCGCAAGTTTCCGGTTTGTGATGAGGTCGACCGCAACTCGCCCGGACTTAAGATCAATGTTCGGCTTTGCCATGGCCTGGCTGGTCAGGGTGGTGGACACCGCATGACCGGTAGCGTCGGCCGCGTGAATAATGCGCCGATGGCTATGGCCGCCCTCACGAGTCAAGTGGTAGGTTTCGTTGTCTTCCTGTCGCGTAAAGGCGACGCCGGAATCAATCAGCCACTGGATGCTTTCTTTGCTGTGCTCAACGGTGAACCGCACAGCGTCTTCATGGCACAGGCCACCACCGGCATTCAGTGTGTCCTGAATGTGGTTCTCAACGGAATCGGTGTCGTCCAGGACGGCCGCAATGCCGCCCTGCGCCCAGAGTGTGGCGCCGGAGCTGATCTCGGCTTTGCTGATCACGCACACCCGTAAGTGCTCTGGTAAATTCAGTGCTACGGTCAGGCCGGCAGCACCGCTGCCGATAATCAGAACGTCGTATTCGTAGGATTGTGGCATTGGGTCGGTATCGCGGGCCATAATGTGGACGTGTATTGAACTAAACTTTACGCTTGCTGTCTATTTGGCCTGATGGATAAGCCACCTGCGGGTTGCGTCCGGAACGTGGGTTCATGAACGAACGCCGGAAGAGCCGAATGACACAAGCGAATCTCATTAAGGCCGATTTACCGGCCATAAAAACAGGACATTCTGTTACTTCGTCCATGACTCCTGATAATGACTGGAAGCCGGGTGAGCAGACCGACAGCCAAACGGACCTGCAGTTAGTGCGCAAGGTTCGCAATGGCGATCGGGCGGCGTTTGATCTGCTGGTCGTCAAGTATCAATCCCGGGTCGCCTCAATTATCAGCCGGTATGTTTACGATAGCCAGGAAGTGATGGATCTGGCTCAGGAAACCTTCATTAAAGCGTTCCGGGCGATCGAACGGTTTCGGGGAGACAGCGCTTTTTACACCTGGCTCTACCGAATCGCGGTCAACACAGCCAAGAATTACCTGGAGGCTCGTGGTCGTCGCCCCCAGGGTTCGGCAGATGTTATCGATGCTGAGAATTTTGATGACGGCGGACGGCTTCGCGATGTTGCTTCACCTGAGCGACTGTTGCAACGGGAGCAACTGCAGAAGGCACTGTCAGAGGCAATTTCCGGGCTGCCTGAGGAACTTCGCTCCGCATTTTTGCTCAGGGAATATGACGGCTTGAGCTATGAGGATATCGCCCGGATTCTTGAGTGTCCGATCGGAACCGTCCGATCCAGGATTTTCAGGGCCCGGGATGCGGTGGACCGTCAGTTAGGTCCCTTGCTTAATCATTCAGTGACGTAAATGAGGTTGCATCCGATGGATGAACGTCTCCGAGAAACCCTGTCAGCCATGATGGACGATGAAGCAGACGAACTGTCGGTTCGTCGATTGTTGTCTCATAGTGATCAAGATGACGTCAGGGGGCAGTGGCAACGTTGGCAGCAGGTTCGTGACCTGATGCATGAAAATCACGGCCCGGCCGAGGCTGTCGATGTTGCAGGTGCTGTCCGTGAAGCCCTTGATGGTCAGATTCGTTCTGAATCTTCGGCCAAAACACTACAGGTTCCTGTCGGATCCTATTGGCGGTGGCCGGTTGCGGCTATGGTCGTGATGGCATTGGTGATAGGTTTCGGCGTGGGTGCTGGCTGGGATTCTCAACCGGTTGATCTGTCCCCGTCGGTAGCGATGAGCGAAGCTCCCGGTGACCAGGCTCTGGTGTTGTCGGCGGCGGTTGAAGAAGTTGCGCTGCAGAAGTTGGATGAAGAGCAGTTGCAGCAAATGCGCCAGTATTTGCTTGAGCACGCTCAGCACAACAGTGTGGGTGCTGGTCGCGGTTCCGTCGGGTACGCCCGGTTGGTCAGTGCCAGCGGTGGTTACTGAGTTTGGGAATTAGGATGACGGGGTTTCTAATGAACGGCGCAGTGGTTTGGCTCAAGCATGCTTTGGTCAGTCTTTTGCTCGGGTTGATAGCGTTGCCGGTTCATGCAGAATCTCCCTCCGAGAGTGATTCTCAGGTTGCCGGTGAGGCAGCGACAGCCATGTCCTGGCTTAAGCGGCTGGGGCCTGCGCTGAACATGACTTCGTATCGGGGCGTGTTTGTTTATGCCCGTGGTGACCAGGTGCATTCGATGCAGATTGCTCACCGTTATCGGGACAACCAGGTCGAGGAACGCCTCGTCATGCAGGACGGTGGTAGCGGCGAGATTGTCCGCAAAGGCATGACTGTGGTTTGTGTGTTGCCGGATCGCGGGCATATCCGGCTGGATGAAATTATCCCCTCGGGTCCTTTTGCAGAAGCCTTTACCAGTCAGTTAATGCCATTCGGTGATTGGTACTACCCCCAACTGGAGGGCGAAGATCGTGTCGCTGGTTACGACGTCGTCACGATTGCCTTGAGGGCCAGAGATGAAGACCGTTACAGCCACCGTTTGTGGCTTGAGAAAGACACAGGCTTGTTGGTGAAGAGTCATGTGCGCGATGCAAACGGTGACGTGCTGGAGCATTTCCAGTTTACCAGTCTCCAGATTACCGACGACATTGCGGATGAAGAGTTGCAAGTCCAGACCCAGGGTCGTGAGATTACCAGAACCTTGTCAGCCGGCGACCCTCAGCAGTCGTCGGTCAGTCGGATGAATGGCTGGACCCTTAACTGGCAGCCGGAGGGATTTGTGCCGGCGGCGGCACCTCGGTCGAGTAAAGGTAAGGCGGTTGCTTTCTCCGATGGGCTTGCGGCTTTCTCTGTCTTTGTCGAGCCGGTTGGGCTATTGAAAATGCCGACAGGGGCGTCGCGGGTCGGTGCAACCACCATTTACCTGCGAGAGATGTCGGTGGCGGAGCGGCCGTTTTTAGTCGCCGTCGTGGGAGAAATTCCACCCCGTACCGCACGCAAAGTGGCGGATGCGGTGGAAATAGATGATGTCTTGGCCCTGGAATTGTCTGGGCGATGATTACCGAGGTCGGCAAGGTGGTAGGCCTGAAGGGTGACAAGGCTTGGGTGCAAACCATTCGTGCAAGCGCCTGCCAAAGTTGCGCCGCCCGCGCTGGCTGTGGCCAGAGGGCACTGGCAAAAGTGTCCGGCGGTCGGGCGAACCAGGTGCTGGTGGCGAATACCGCGGGTGCCCGGGTTGGCGATGAAGTGGTCATCGGTATTGATGAGCAATCTTTGCTGACGGCCTCACTGGCCGTTTACGGCGTCCCTCTCCTGCTTATGGTGTTGGCGACCATTGCCGGCTATCGCTGGTTTGGTGGCACCGATGGCGCTGCCATCGCAGGGGCGCTGCTGGGTCTCGTCCTTGGCTTTTGGTGGGCGCGGCACTGGCAATCTGGCCGCGGAGACCGATACGAGCCCCGGATGCTCAAGGTGACCAGTATTCCGTCCATGACCTGCCTTTGAGCCCTACCATTTTGTAAGTTGAAAAACGTTTTTTCGGTCCCAAAATTACCGCGTGATTACAATCAAAACAGGGGGTTCTTAATGTCGAGAGCAAATGCAGCGGTCATCCGGCGTTCCCCGGCTCAGCAAGCTGGTCGCTATTGGTCGGGATTGTTGATGGTGTCTGTTCTGATTTCTGTGTTCTGGAGTCAGTCAATTCAGGCGCGGGGGTTGCCGGATTTCACAGAGTTAGTTGCAGAAAACTCCAGTGCCGTCGTCAACATCAGTACGACCAGTGAGCCCAGAAGCCAGAGCTCTCGCTTTCACGGCTTGCCCTTTGACGAGCGGCAACTTGAGCAGCTGCCGCCGTTTCTTCAGGATTTTTTTGGTGGTCCGCAGTCACCTTTTGGCGGTTCGCCCAGGCAACAGCAGCCTCAGCGATCCATGGGTTCGGGTTTTATTGTGTCGACCGATGGCTACGTGCTTACTAATAACCACGTGGTAGAGGGTGCCGATGAGGTCATCGTGAGGTTGAACGATCGTCGCGAGTTTCAGGCCACCATTGTGGGTACGGACCCCCGTTCGGACATGGCCGTTCTGAAGATTGAGAACGGTGAAGACCTGCCGGTCGTCCAGGTGGGCAGTTCTCGGGATCTCAGGGTAGGGGAGTGGGTGTTTGCTATTGGCTCACCCTTCGGTTTTGACTATACCGTTACTGCGGGCATCGTTAGTGCGCTCGGGAGATCATTGCCCTCGGAGAACTATGTTCCGTTTATCCAGACCGATGTTGCCATCAACCCAGGCAACTCGGGTGGTCCGTTGTTTAATCTTGATGGCGATGTGATCGGAATAAACTCTCAGATCTATACCCGTTCAGGCGGTTTTATGGGCGTCTCTTTCGCGATTCCGATTGACGATGCGATGAATGTTTTCCGTCAGATTCGGGACAAAGGCAGCGTCGCCAGAGGTTGGCTGGGTGTTCTGATTCAGGAGGTAAATCGGGACCTGGCAGAGTCGTTCGGTCTGCAACGTCCCAGGGGTGCCTTGATTGCAGAAGTGATGCAGGGGTCGCCCGCTGAGAAGGGCGGGCTGGAATCCGGCGATATCGTGCTGGAGTACAACAACGATCCGGTTCGGTTATCGTCAGACTTGCCGCCTTTGGTTGGACGAACGCCGGTGGGCGAGTCGGCGCGCCTGATCGTGTTGCGCGGCGGCCGGGAGATCAATCTTGATGTGACCATTGGGCGTTTGCCAGAAAATGGAGAGGCTGCCCCCGCGCCAGAGGCAGATGACAGTGGTGCGCCTTCCCAGAATTCTCTTGGTCTGGCCGTCGAACCTCTGACACCGGAGATGGCCAGCGCTGCCGGCGTTCAGGGCGGGGTTCTGGTGACCCGTGTCGGGCAAGGTCCAGCTGCAGATGCCGGTATCCGACCGAGAGATATCATCACTGAAATCAATCGTGAGCAAGTGCGCTCGATCGAGGAGTTCAGTCAGGTAACAGGCAAGTTGCCGAGTAATCGAGCGGTGTCGGTCCGGATTGTTCGCGAGGGTCGTGCCATCTATCTGGTCATGAAGCCCTGAGGCTCTGAAGCCCGGACTAGGACCAGTCTGAAGCCCCCGGTGCCTGTAACGACATGCCCGGGGGCTTTTGCTATACTCCGCACAACCTACAACAAACCGGGTCATGGAACGGACCGTAGCGATGACGATCAACAAGGAACTCCCCCTCCGCAAACTGCTTAAATTCCGCCATGCCTGGATCGCCTGGTTGGTGCTTCTGGTCGCGGTGACGGCTACGCTGTTACTTTGGCAAGTTTCCATTCGTCTTGTGGAAGACCGCACCGAGGCCCATTTCCGAACGCAATCTTTACAACTGAAAACGGCTATTGAAGAGCGTTTGCTCAATTACGAGCAGGTACTGGCAGGCAGTTCCGGGCTGTTTGCGGTGGCCGGTGACGTGACCCGTGACCAATGGCGGGACTACGTTGCCAAGATCGATATCGATCGCTACTACCCGGGCATTCAAGGCATCGGCTTCGTGCAGAGAATTGGTGTGCGCGACATGGCGGACCATATTTCTTCGGTGCGTGGTGAGGGTGTTTACAATTATCTGGTGAAGCCTCTTGGTACCGGGCCCTATTACTACCCGATGGTCTATCTTGAGCCCGGCAACAATCGCAATCGTCGGGCGCTGGGCTACGATGCGTTCAGTGATCCTGTTCATCGGGTTGCCATGGAACGGGCCCGGGATGAAGCGTTGCCAACCGTCACCGGAAGCGTCGTGCTGGTGCAGGAGGCGATGGCAGAAGATCAGGCGGGGTTTTTGATGTATTACCCGGTCTATCAGGGTGGCGAGATTCCGGAAATTCGTGCAGAGCGCCGGATGATGCTGGCCGGCTATGTGTTCAGTGCGTTCCGTATGAATAACCTGATCGACGGCATTGTTGGCTTGATTTCGCCGTTTCTGGATGTCCGGATTTATGACAGTGGTGTGGTGGGTCGAGACACGTTGATGTACGGTTCCAATCTGGGCTCGCTGGATGACGATGCCAGTTTTGAGCTGAGCCAGACCATTTCTCATGGCGGCCGTGACTGGTTGCTGCAAACGCGGTCCACACCCGCGTTTGATTTTCTCGCGGCTGACCCCAGACCCCCCATCGTGCTGGGCTCCGGGCTGGCGATCAGTCTGCTGATGTGCCTGTTTGTTTTGGCGTTGATTCGTTCCCGGCTGATTGCCCAGACCAGTGCGGGTCGTTATCGCGCCATCACTGAGGGCGCAGCCAACGTAACGTTGGTGATGGATCGTCATGGCGCTCCGCTTTACGCCAGCCCGTCCAGTCGCGACATACTGGGTTTCAATCCGGACAACGTGACCATCCTCGAGTTTCAGGAGTTGGTGCACCAGGAGGACTGGGCACCGCTGCAGCGTGGGTTTGCTGAAGCAATCCGGGCGCCGGGAAAACAAATGCCGGTGGTGCGCGCGCGAATTCGGGATGCCGAAGGGCAGTGGCGCGACATGGAAGGTACCTACACCGCAATGTTGACTGTACCCGGGGTCAATGGCGTGGTTCTGAGCCTCCGGGACCTCACCCAGCTGAAAGCGGCCCAGTCAGAATTGCATCGGCTTGCCTTCTATGATCCTCTGACCGGACTGGCCAACCGCCAGTTATTCCGCGATCGCCTCAATCATGCTGTGCGCCGCTGCCGCCGCAATGGCGAACCGGCGGCACTGATGCTTCTTGATCTGGATGGTTTTAAACGCATCAATGACACGCTGGGCCACGACGCTGGCGATGAGCTGCTGCAACAGGTTGCGCAGTGGCTAGAGGGTTGCGTGCGCGAGGAAGACTCTGTGGCCCGGCTAGGTGGCGATGAATTTGTGGTGTTACTGTCGCGCATCAGTGGCCCTGATGCAGCCACCAAGGTGGCTGAAACCATCCTCCGGCGCCTGTGTCAGCGTATCCGGCTCAACGACCATGAGGTGGGGATCACCGTCAGTATCGGGATCACCATGATTCCCCATGACAGTGAAGATACCGGCACCTTGATGAAGTATGCAGACCTGGCCATGTACCGTGCCAAAGAACTTGGCCGGAATAATTATCAGTTTTTTACGCCGGCCATGAATATCAAGGCCGCGCGGCGGTTGTTGCAGCAAGAGGAGCTGTCGGCGGCGCTCGATGGCGACCGGTTTGTTCTGCACTATCAGCCCAAAATTGACCTGGCCAGCGAGCGGGTGATTGGCGTTGAAGCCTTCCTGCGTTGGCATCATCCTGAAAAAGGGCTGGTCTCGGCCCAGCAATTCATCCATCTCGCGGAAGAAACCGGCTTGATCGTTCAGCTGGGTGAGCTGGCATTGCGGCAAGCGTGTATTCAGGTGCAAGCGCTGGAGCGGGCCGGTTTTGAATCGCTGAAAATGGCAGTGAACCTGTCGGTTCGGCAGCTGACCGACTCCGGTTTTCTGGACATGGTTCGGCAGGTGATCACTGAAACCGGGGTGTCCCCGGAGCGGTTGGAGCTGGAAATGCCGGCAGAGCTGCTGAATGAAGATCCGCGCATGTTGCGGGAGCTGTTGGTGTCGTTGAACGATCTCGGGGTGTGTTTGATTCTGGATGACTTCGGCACGGGTTCGTGCTCACTGGTGGCGTTGCAACAATTGCCACTCGATGTCATAAAAATCGATCATCGGTTTATTCGCGACATCCCTTACAACGTCAGCGCGACCGATGTGGCGTCTGCGGTGATTGCTCTGGCCAAGAAGCTTCACTTGACCGTGGTGGCCGAAGGTGTTGAAACCTTGCAGCAACTGAGCTTCCTGAAATCCGCTGGTTGCGCCCAGTGTCAGGGCAATCTGTTCAGTTACCCGCTGGACGAAGATGCCCTGATCGGGTTCTTGATCCGTCAGTACGAGAAGCCGCTTATTTCCTGATCATGGCAATGGCGGCCGGTAACCGGTAAAATTACGCGGTTCCCGGACCCGGTAGCGGCCATTCCGGGCTCAATCCTACGTCTTATATGAGTAATCATTGTCTGTGACTGAACTGAGCCGAATCCGTAACTTTTCCATTATTGCCCACATCGACCATGGTAAATCCACCTTGGCGGATCGTTTTATCCAGATCTGCGGAGGTTTGACCGAACGTGAAATGGCCGAGCAAGTGCTCGATTCCATGGATCTGGAGCGGGAACGGGGCATTACTATCAAGGCCCAGAGCGTAACGCTCCACTATACGGCCCAGGATGGTGAGACATACAAGCTGAATTTTATCGATACGCCGGGCCACGTCGACTTCTCTTACGAAGTGTCTCGCTCCCTTTACGCCTGTGAGGGCGCGCTGCTGGTGGTGGATGCTGGTCAGGGTGTTGAAGCCCAGTCTGTGGCTAACTGCTATACCGCCCTGGAGCAGGGTCTTGAAGTGGTGCCGGTCCTGAACAAGATGGACCTGCCTCAGGCCGAGCCCGAGCGGGTGGCTGCCGAAATCGAAGATATTATTGGTATCGAGGCTCAGGATGCCGTGCGTTGTAGCGCCAAAAGTGGCTTGGGCGTAGAGGATGTGCTTGAGGATTTGATCAAGAAGATCCCGCCCCCCAAAGGTGATCGAAGTGCGCCGTTGCAGGCGCTGATTATTGATTCCTGGTTCGACAACTACCTGGGCGTCGTGTCGTTGGTACGGGTCACTGAAGGTATTCTGCGCAAGGGCGACAAGATCGTCATCAAGTCCACCAAGAAGGCGTGGAATGCCGATAAGGTCGGCATATTCAATCCGAAACCAACCGATACCAACATCCTGGAAGCCGGCGATGTTGGCTTTGTGGTAGCGGGTATCAAGGACATCCACGGCGCACCAGTGGGCGATACCATCGTGCATCAGAAGTTTGCGGACGAAACGCCGATGTTGCCTGGCTTCAAGAAGGTGCAGCCCCAGGTTTATGCCGGGCTGTTCCCTGTCAGTTCAGACGACTACGACGACTTCCGGGACGCCCTCGAGAAACTGACCCTGAACGACGCTTCCTTGTTCTTCGAGCCGGAAAACTCAGACGCACTCGGGTTTGGTTTCCGTTGTGGCTTCCTTGGCATGCTGCACATGGAGATTATTCAGGAGCGGCTGGAGCGGGAATACGACATTGACCTGATTACCACTGCTCCAACGGTCATCTATGAAGTGCTCACCAAGCAAGGTGAGACGCTGTCGGTGGATAATCCGTCCCGACTTCCGGATATTGGCTCCATTGAAGAAATGCGCGAGCCGATTGTCGAAGCCAACATTCTGGTGCCCCAAGAGCATCTGGGCAACGTCATTGCCCTGTGTGAGGAAAAACGCGGCGTTCAGAAAAACATGCACTTTATGTCGACTCAGGTTCAGCTTACTTATGAGCTGCCGATGGCAGAAGTGGTCATGGATTTCTTTGATCGGATCAAATCTGCGAGCCGGGGCTTTGCATCGCTGGATTATCACTTCGTCCGTTTCCAGCCCGCCAATCTGGTGCGACTGGATGTGTTGATCAACGCTGAGCGGGTGGACGCCCTGGCGCTGATTGTGCACAAGGATCAGGCGCATCGTAAGGGGCGTCAGCTGATTGAGAAGATGAAAGAACTGATTCCCCGGCAGATGTTTGATATCGCCATTCAGGCTGCAATCGGCACTCAGGTGGTCTCACGGGTTACGGTCAAGGCATTGCGCAAGAACGTGACGGCGAAGTGTTACGGTGGTGACGTTAGCCGGAAGAAAAAACTGCTTCAGAAGCAGAAGGAAGGTAAAAAACGTATGAAGCAGCTGGGTAATGTCGAGGTGCCTCAGGAAGCGTTTCTTGCTGTATTGAAAGTAGATAACTAAGACTAAGGCTCCCGGATGGATATTGATTTTCCGCTGGTACTGGTGGTTCTGACCTTCGCGACCGGAGTAATCTGGCTGGCGGACAAATTCTTTCTCAGAAAAAAACGAGCGTTGGAGGCTGGCCCAGAGCAAACGGCAACAGCCGATGAGGACGCTGAAAGCCAAGAACCCTGGCTCGTCGATTTGAGCCGGTCGTTCTTTCCGGTGTTGGCGATTGTGTTGGTACTGCGCTCATTTCTGGTTGAGCCGTTTCAGATCCCCTCTGGCTCCATGTTGCCCACCCTGGAGGTGGGTGACTTTATCCTGGTAAATAAGTATGCCTACGGGCTCCGACTGCCCGTTGCAGGTACTAAAATTTTCGAGGTGGGCGATCCAGAACGTGGGGACGTTATGGTGTTTCGTTACCCGGAAGACGGTAAGACCAACTACATCAAGCGAGTGATTGGCTTGCCGGGTGACCGGGTTCGCTACCGCAACAAGCAATTGTTTATCAATGATGAGCCAGTGGCGCGTGAGTTTGTTGCGCGTTTGCCGCCAATGGAACGCTGGCGTGAGGATGTGGGCGGCGTTGAGCACGACGTCTACCTGACGCTGGGGCGTGTTGCCGGGCCTGGCGAGGGCGAGTGGGTCGTGCCAGAGGGGCATTATTTTACAATGGGCGATAATCGTGACAACAGTAACGACAGTCGTTTCTGGGGCACGGTGTCTGATGATCTGGTGGTCGGGAAGGCTTTCGCCATCTGGATGCACTGGCAATCGCTGACAAGTCTGCCATCTTTTGATCGAGTGGGCAGTATTGATTAATCCTGCCGTGCCGGAGTAAATACATGATGAAAATAAAACATCCTGTCGGTTTGAAGCAGCAGAATGGCAGTGCGCTGACCATGTTGATCGTGGCTCTGTTTTTCGGCAGCCTGCTGGCCCTGGGTCTCAAGCTTGGCCCGGCATATCTGGACGACTACACCATCCGCGAGGCCCTCGAAGGCCTGGAAGGTACCGAAGGTTTGTCTCGGATGGGGCCGGCTGAAGTGCGTAACCTGATCAACCGGCGGTTGAGCGTGAATAACATCAGTGGGTTTGACGCCAAGCAGATCAGTGTCGATAAAAACGGCGAATTTGTGGTCATCAAGGTGGACTACGAAGTTCGTAACAATCTATTTGGTAATGTGGACACCATCGTCCACTTCCAGCACGAGTATGAGTTAAAGGGAAAGTGAGTTCACAACCAGATCTGGATCAACTTCAACGCCGTATCGGCTACACATTCAAAGAGCCGGAGCGTTTGTTGCTGGCGCTTACCCACAGAAGTTACGGCAACCAGAATAATGAACGCCTGGAATTTCTTGGCGATTCGATTGTCAACATGGTGATTGCGGAACACCTGTTCCTGCACTTCGAGAAAGCTCGGGAAGGTCAATTGAGCCGGCTCAGGGCTCGTATGGTTAAAGGCGTCACCCTGGCTGAGATCGGCCGGGAGTTCGAGCTCGGGCAATACTTGCGGCTGGGTTCTGGTGAGCTCAAAAGCGGTGGCTTTCGTCGGGAATCGATACTGGCGGATGGGATCGAGTCGATTATTGGTGCCATCTACCTCGACAGCGACTTCCATACCTGCCGCGCCCAGGTGCTCCGCTGGTTTGAACACCGATTGGCCAGCCTGGACCTCCAGGACACCCAAAAAGACCCGAAAACCCGATTGCAGGAGTATCTGCAGTCGCGGCAGTTTCCGCTGCCGCTTTATGAAGTCATATCGGTGGACGGTGAAGCTCACAATCAGACATTTCATGTGTCTTGCGCATTGCCATCGCTGGACCGAAAGACGAATGGTACAGGCAGCAGCCGCCGCATTGCTGAGCAGCAGGCTGCCCGCAGTGCTCTTAAAAAATTGGGCGTGGAGAACGACTGATGAATGATATTACCCGCCCTGAAAATCCAGACAGTCGTTGCGGTTTTGTGGCGATTGTAGGCCGGCCGAACGTGGGTAAATCCACGTTGCTCAATCATATTCTCGGCCAAAAGCTGAGCATAACCTCTCGTAAGCCGCAGACTACCCGGCACCAGGTGCTGGGCATCAAGACAGAGGGCCCGGTTCAGGCGGTTTATGTGGACACTCCGGGGATGCACGAAGATGAGCCCCGCGCACTGAATCGCTACATGAACAAAGCGGCCTCATCGGCGCTGATCGGTGTGGATGTGGTGGTGTTTGTGGTTGACCAGCTGGCATGGACCACCGCCGATGAAATGGTGCTCGAGAAGTTGAAGTATCTGGAGTGCCCGGTCATTCTGGCGATCAACAAAGTGGACAAGATTGAGAATCGCGACAGGCTCTTGCCGCACCTTGAGGTTCTGGCAAAGAAGCGTGACTTTGCCGAAATCATTCCACTGTCGGCGCTGAAAGAGACCAACCTGATACCTCTGCAAGAGGCGGTTGGCCGCTACCTGCCTGAGAGTATCCATTTCTATCCGGACGATCAGATTACCAATCGCAGTGAGCGGTTCATGGCGTCTGAAATGGTGCGCGAGAAAATTACCCGCCAGCTTGGCGAAGAACTGCCTTACTCCGTGGCCGTTGAGATTGAGGAGTTTAAAGCTCAGGGTCGCACTTTGCACATTTCCGCTCTGATTCTGGTCGAGCGTGAGGGGCAGAAGAAGATCATCATTGGCGACAAGGGTGAGCGCCTGCGCCGGATAGGTCAGGAAGCCAGAATGGACATGGAACGCATGTTCGATACTAAGGTGATGCTGCGGTTGTGGGTAAAGGTCAAGCGTGGCTGGGCTGACAGCGACCGGGCACTGAAAAGCCTGGGTATGGGCGATTTCTGAGGCGGCTATGAAAGGCGCGGTGCAGCAGGAGCCCGCTTATGTGATCCACCGTCGCCCGTGGCGCGAAACCGCTCTGCTGGTGGATCTGTTCACCCTCAATCATGGCCGCATGAGCCTGGTTGCCCGGGGAGCGAACAGTGCCAAAAGCCCGCTCAAGGCTCAGTTGCAACCGTTCCAGCCGCTGCTGGTGGATTGGACTGGCAAGAGTGACCTGAAAACCCTGGTCCAGTTAGAAGTGCGCGCTGCGCCCATGCTGTCCAAGACCCGAGCTCTATACAGTGGTCTTTACCTCAACGAATTACTGCAGCGGGTTCTGCCCGTGGCGGACCCCCACCAAAGCCTGTTTGCCGGTTACATTGAAAGTCTTCAGGCGCTCACCGCGCTGTCGTCAGATGCCGACGTCGAACCCGTGCTTCGGCGTTTTGAAATCGGTTTTGCGGCGGCCATGGGTTACGACTTTGCCTGGGACGAGGCGACTGATACCGGTATGCCGGTAGAGGCAGGTCGCTGTTATGGTTATGATCCGCTACAGGGCATAGTGTCTGCGTTGGCACCGGGTATCCGGGTCAGTCAACTGCAGGGGGATGCTTTGCTGGCGTTGGCGGCGGGAGATCTCGGCAGTGATGAGCCCCGCAGGACCGCCAAGCGGGTTATGCGGGTTCTGGTGGACTTTCTACTTCAAGGTAAACCGTTGCACAGTCGCAGTTTATTCAGTCATTCTGTTTCATCATCAGGGAGAAATCCATGAACTCCAGAGTGTTGCTTGGTGTGAATATTGACCACGTTGCCACCTTGCGTCAGGCCCGCGGTACCCGCTACCCGGATCCGGTACAGGCAGCGCTGGTGGCTGAGGATGCCGGAGCGGACGGCATCACCATCCATCCCAGAGAGGATCGTCGGCACATTCAGGATCGTGATGTTCTGCTTCTTAAAGAGGTGTTGCAGACCAAGATGAACCTGGAGATGGCGGTAACCGATGCCATGCTGGCGTTCGCTGAGCAAGTTCGTCCTGAGTGTGTGTGCCTGGTTCCGGAAAAACGCGAAGAGCTGACGACCGAAGGTGGCCTTGATGTGGATGGCCAGGAAGAGCGCGTGGCGAAGGCTTGCGAGCGCTTGGCGAAGATTAACGCCGAAGTGTCGTTGTTCATTGATCCTGACCCGGTCCAGATTGATGCCGCGGTGCGCTGCGGTGCTCCTGTGATTGAACTGCACACGGGCGAGTACGCTGAAGCCCGCGACCCGGAGACCGTAGAAGCGTCCTTCAGGATTCTGGCAGACGCAGTAGCCTATGCTCGCAAAAAAGGTCTGATTGTTAATGCGGGGCACGGTTTGCACTACCACAACACCGAGCGGGTGGCCGCCATTCCCGGCATCAACGAACTGAACATCGGGCACGCGATTATTGCCCGGGCGGTGTTCAGTGGCCTTAAAGAGGCTGTCCTTGATATGCGCGCCATCCTTGATCGCGCCAGGGTCTGATCGGTTCTCAGGTGGTTTCCGGTTGGCGCTGCTGTCCTCTGAACAGCGGTTGCCAGTCGGTTTGCTCGCTCCATACCTGGAGCCGATCGATGGCCGCCAGTAACTGATCCTTCTGAAGTTCCATGTCATGAGCCTGGCATTTTAGTGCGGTTTCAAGCCGGTTGGCGGCTGTGCGCAATTCTGGCACACCGCAGTAGCGGGTGGCTCCATGCAGCTTGTGGACGCATTCCAGCAGAGTGGCTGCTTCCCCGTTATCCCAGAGCGACCTGATCCGTTCAGAATCCGCAGGCAGCTGCTCCAGTAACATGCTGAACAACTCCTCCGCCAGGTCGGCTTTGCCAGCCGCCAGCTGAATGCTTTCTTCTATGCTGACGCAATCTTGTTGCATGCGACGGTTTGAGGGGCGCAGGGTTCGACGGGTGTCCCTGACCTCCGATACCTTGAAGCTGTCTTTGGTGCTTCGACAGTTATAACCTGTGTATTCCTGGATCAGCTCGATCAGCTGGATGCTGCTGATCGGTTTGGCCATATAACCATCAAAACCCTGCTGGGCAAGGCGTTCCTGCTCGTCCGCCAGCGCATGGGCGGTCAGTGCAATGATCGGGGTGTGGTGAGATCCGGAATCCAGTGCGCGTATTCGTGCGGTGGTTTCTACGCCATCCATGCCCGGCATCTGCAGGTCCATAAACACCAGATCAAAGGGTTTCTGGCGTACCTTGGTCAAGGCTTCAAAACCACTGGAAGCTCCCTCCGCTTCCAGCCGGAAGTCCTGCAACAAAGTCAGGACCAGCTTCAGGTTGGCGTCATTGTCGTCTACGGCCAGGATTCTGGGTACGTTGACCGGTTTGCCGTTGCGCAGCGGTGCTGCCGTTTCCTGAATGCCTCCGAAACCAGAATGAATACCGTGGATCAGTAACAGCAACTCGTCATACAGGGCTTCCCGGCAAACCGGCTTGGTCAGGTGCCCACTGGGCAGGCCGGATAAAGGGGTATCCTGGGTTTCGAGGGTCGGCGTTAGCAGCAGCGTCCGGCAATCCCGCTCTATTTCGAGTGAGCGCACCATATTACAATACTGGCTGGAGTTGAGCAGATGCCGGGTAATGCCGATGAGCGCTGTTGCATAACCTTCTTGTTTTCGCTGCGCTTCTTCGACTTGCTCCATAAGGGCAGCGGGTGAGGTGACTCGCTCCACGATCATGCCCCAGTCACGTAACAGGTGTTCTACCGCCAATCCAGTTGTTTTCTGCTGTTCCAGGTAGATGACGCGTTCACCATGAAGGGCGTCTTTCTGAGCCATGCTGTCGGCGCCGCCTGAGAGTTCGGGGGTCAGGGTAAACCAGAAAGTGGAGCCTTTGCCCAGCTCGCTCTCCAGCCCGATTTTGCCGCCCATTTCTTCAACCAGCCGTTTTGAAATGGCTAGCCCTAATCCGGTGCCGCCATATTGCCGGGCGGTAGAGGCATCAGCCTGGCTGAAAGCGTTGAACAGCGATTGCTGTTGGGCTCTGGACAAACCAACGCCAGAATCGGTGACGCTCAGGCGCAGAGTGACCCGGTTGGCTTCGGTGTCTTCGTCTTCAAGGCTGACCCTTAAAACAACCTCGCCCGTTTGGGTAAACTTGATTGCGTTGTTGACCAGGTTGGTGATTACCTGCTTGACTCGCAAGGGGTCGCCCATGATGTTGTCTGGTACGTCGTTGTAAACCAGTTGCACCAGGTCCAGGTTTTTACTGTGGGCCGCTGGTGCCAGCATCACCATCACTTCTTCGGTAATGTCCCGTAGCTGGAAGGGCACACGGTCCAGGATCAGTTTGCCGGCCTCGATCTTGGAAAAATCCAGAATGTCGTTAATGATGGTCAGCAGGATTTCGGACGACTTGCGGATAGTGTTCAGGTGGTCGCGCTGTTGGCGGGGCAGCGGACTTTTTAACAGCAGTTCAGTGAACCCGATAATGCCGTTCAGCGGCGTTCGGATTTCATGGGACATGTTGGCGAGAAATTCGGATTTTATCCGGCTGGCTTCCAATGCTTCTTTACGAGCGAAGTCGAGTTCGATGTTCTGGATTTCAATGGTTTCCAGAGTTTCCCGGAGATCTTCGGTCGCTTGATCAATGTTCTGCTGCATTTCTGCCTGGGCCTGACTAAGCTCCGAGGCCATATCGTTCAGGCCGGATTCCAGTTGCTCGAATTCGGGGCCAGCACGGGTGTAAACGCGAGTGTCGAGCTTACCCTCTTTAAGCTTTGCGACCGCCTCATTGAGCTGGAGCACCGGATTAGTAAAGGCACGACTAAGCCGAAGGGCAATGGCCATGCTCAGCAGCACGCCGCCAACCACCAACAGCAAAGAAATAAGCAGCGCTTTGTAGGTCTCTTTCTCGGTCCGTATGTGAGACATCTCTACTGCGACCCAACCCAGCGGTTCCTGTCGTCCGTTTGCTGATTGGCGAACATCCGGGTCGAGCATGGTTTCGATCATCAGATCTTGCAGGTGTACGGGGGTGACAAACCGAGTACTGCTACCGCGAGTGACGCGCACCGCCTGGTCGGCTCTCAGTGAGGTTGCGGCAACGGCATCAGCACCACCAGGCCCAGTGTGCAACAGTCGTCGACCATCTGGCGTGAAGAACGTAATGGAGCGGACGTCCTGCTCTTCCAGCAGGGCATTAGACAGGCTGCTGAGCAGGCTGCGATTGGCGGTAAACAGGCCGTATTCGGACCCCGCGGCAAGTTGGCGGGACAACGATTCGCCACGGTCTTCGAGCAGGTTCTCGATGTTTGTGACCCAGCTGTAAGTAAAGAACAGCCCAAGTAACAACGTGGTCACCAGGGTGGGAACCAGAGTTACCACCAAGACTTTTTTGCGAATGCCCCAGCGCCGCATAGTGAATTCCTGTCAATCGATCGAGCCTGGCGCGAAGGCGTGTTGCCGAGGCCAGAGACTTCCTTGTGAGCATAGTTGATCCGGAATCCAATAATCGTAGTAAAGGTTCCGGAAACCGTGGGTTATAGCCGCAGGTCATGGATATAGCGACAAGCTGTATTGGGACAAAGCGGCCATAACGCGTATGATTCCAAGCCGAAAGTGTATCACAGGGTTTCGCTATGACTTTCCCCACAATTGAAGATTATGTAGGGCATACCCCTCTGGTTCGTTTGCAGCGGCTGCCGGGGCAAACCTCTAATGTCATTCTGGCTAAACTGGAAGGGAATAATCCGGCCGGATCGGTCAAGGACCGACCTGCTGTCAGTATGATTCAAGAGGCGGAACGCCGGGGTGACATCAAGCCGGGCGATACGTTGATCGAGGCAACTTCCGGTAATACCGGTATTGCTCTGGCCATGGCTGCCGCGATCAAAGGCTACCGCATGGTGCTGATTATGCCCGCGCATATGAGTGAAGAGCGCCGGGCATCGATGCGCGCCTATGGTGCCGAGATTATCACCGTCAGCAAAGAAGACGGCATGGAAGGTGCGCGCGACCTGGCAACCCGAATGGAGGCCGAGGGCAAGGGCAAGGTGCTGGATCAGTTCAGTAATCCGGATAACCCGTTGGCCCACTACCGCACTACGGGCCCGGAAATCTGGGAGCAGACCGCGGGCAAAGTGACGCACTTTGTCAGCTCCATGGGCACCACTGGCACCATCATGGGCGTTTCCCGATATCTGAAAGAACGTAATCCGGATATTCAGATTATCGGTCTGCAACCGGCGAATGGCGCGTCGATTCCCGGTATCCGGCGTTGGCCGGAGGCCTATCTGCCCAAAATCTTTGATGCTGCCCGGGTGGACCAGGTTTTGGACATCGGCCAGGAAGAGGCTGAGAACACCATGCGGGCTCTGGCTTCAGAAGAGGGTATTTTCTGTGGTGTCTCCTCGGGCGGATCCATCGCTGCGGCCCTTAAATTGTCCCGAAACGTTGAAAATGCGGTTATCGTGGCCATTATCTGTGACCGCGGAGATCGATACTTGTCTACCGGTGTTTTCCCCGGCGCCTGAGCGGTCAGTCCACTCCGGCAATCTAAAAGAGAGTAAAGCCTATATGAGTAAGCGTCGTCGCAAGGTTCTGCCCAAGGAGCCCGTGCGCTGTGAAGTTGAGAGCCTGGGTCACGATGGCCGGGGTATTGCTCGTGCCGATGGCAAAATCCAGTTTGTTGATGGCGCATTGCCCGGTGAAACCGTGATGGCCAAAATGGTCGGCACCCGCAGCAAGTTTGATGAACTCCGCACCACCGAGGTGCTCTCGGCCGCGCAGGAACGCCAGCAGCCACCTTGTGAGTTTGCCGATTTGTGCGGTGGTTGCAGCTTGCAACACATGGCCGCCGATGCCCAGATCCGGTTCAAAGAGAATACTCTGAGGGAGAATTTTGCCCATTTCGGGGGCATCGAGCCGGAGCGATGGATTGAGCCCATGCGATCGCCAGATACTCTGGGCTATCGCCGAAAGGCGCGCCTGGGTGTGCGCTTTGTCAAAGCGCGGGAGTCGGTGTTGGTGGGTTTCCGCGAAAAGCGCAACAGCTTTCTGACCGATATTGATCGCTGCGTTGTGCTGGATCCGCGCATTGGTGAGCGCATACAGCCGTTGCGCGAACTGCTGCACAGTATGGCCGCTTATGATCGTATCGCGCAGGTGGAAGTGGCCTGCGGTGATGACACCGCCGCCATGGTGTTTCGCAATATGGACGATCTGGTGCCCGAGGATCGGGAAAAGCTGATTCAGTTCGGCCAGGCCCATGACTTGCATATCTATCTTCAGCCGAAAGGTCCGGACACGGTTCACAGGATCTGGCCGGCGGCCGCCAGTCGCGACGACGAGCGATTGAGTTACCGGATGGACGAATTCGATCTGACCATGAAGTTTCACCCCATGGACTTCACCCAGGTCAATGCAGGCATCAACCGCGACATGGTACACCGTGCTGTGGAGTGGCTGGATATTCAGCCCGGGGAACGAGTGCTGGATCTGTTTTGTGGGTTGGGTAATTTTACGTTGCCAATGGCGCGTCAAGGCGGTCAAGTGGTGGGCGTGGAAGGCGACGATGCCATGGTCGTTCGGGGGCAGGAGAACGCCCGCTTGAATGGTCTCGATAACGTTGAGTTCCACGGAGCGGACTTGCACGGTGATTTTACCGGGCAGAGCTGGGCTAAAGAGGGCTTCGACAAGATCCTGATTGATCCGCCTCGGTCCGGTGCTGAAGAAATTTGCAAATATCTGACGGCGTTTGGTGCCAACCGGATCGTTTATGTGTCTTGTAATCCGGCAACCCTGGCGAGGGATGCCGGGGTCATGGTCCGGAATGGCTATCGCCTGGTGCAGGCGGGTGTTATGGATATGTTTCCGCACACCACCCATGTTGAGTCTATTGCACTGTTTGAGCGCGATAAGCACTGACTGAGCGGCGGCCAGTCAGCCCCGGAGCGACCAGGATGGCCGCTCGGATAACCGGAAAATCAGCGGGTACAAGTCTGCTATGGTAAAAGTTCGGGAAGATTATTCCGTCACCGGCGATGGTGAAGTGGATATCGAGCGTTGTGTACGTCACATCGCGGAACAGACTCGCCTGGATAATCCGGATCAGCTCCGGAAGGCTTGTGATAAAGCCTCGCACATCGCACAACAGGCGTTTCGTGAAGACCGTCTGTGGACCCCGGGTTCGAGCAGCTTTCTCACCGGCCTTGAGATGGCTCAGGTGCTGGCCGAGTTGCATCTGGATCAGGCTAGCCTGGTAGCAGCCGTGTTGTATCGAGCAGTGCGCGAAGAGCGTGTGTCGTTGGAGGAAATTCGAAAAGAGTTTGGGGATGAAGTTGCCGGGCTGATCAATGGTGTGCAGCAAATGGCGGCGATTTCATCGGTCCATCACCCGCTCAAGGGCAACGTGCTGGGTCAGAGTGAAGGCCAGCTCGACAATGTTCGCAAGATGCTGGTGACGATGATTGATGACGTTCGGGTCGCGCTGATCAAACTGGCCGAGCGGACCTGTGCCATCCGGGCGGTTAAAGACGCCCCGGAAGCCAAGCGAATGCGGGTGGCCCGAGAAGTCTTCGACATCTATGCGCCTTTGGCCCACAGGCTGGGCATTGGTCATATCAAGTGGGAGCTGGAGGATCTGTCCTTCCGTTATTTGCACAGTACGGCCTACAAAAAGATTGCCAAGCTGCTGGATGAAAAACGGATGGACCGGGAGATCTACATCCGGCGGGTTATCGAGACACTGGAAACCGAACTTCAGGCCTCGGGCATCAAGCCTGACCTCAGTGGCCGGGTAAAACACATCTACAGTATCTGGCGCAAAATGCGCCGCAAAGGCATCGACTTTTCGCAGGTCTACGACGTGCGGGCGGTTCGAATCCTGGTGCCGGAAGTCCGTGATTGTTACGCCGCTCTGGGCATTGTGCATGCCCTCTGGCGCCATATCCCCAACGAATTTGACGATTACATTGCCAACCCTAAAGAAAATGGCTACCAGTCACTGCATACGGCGGTCATCGGCCCCGATGGCAAGGTTATGGAAGTTCAGATTCGCACCCACGCCATGCATGAAGAAGCCGAGCTGGGGGTTTGTGCGCACTGGCTCTATAAAGGTACAGACAAAAACAACAAGTCCACCGGCTATGACGCCAAGATCAACTGGCTGCGCCAGGTACTTGAATGGCAGGAGGAGCTGGGTGATCTGTCTGGGCTGGCCGACCATCTGAAATCCGACGTGGCCTCGGATCGGGTTTACGTGTTCACGCCAGAAGGTCATGTGGTTGATTTGCCCCAGGGCGCCACGCCGGTTGATTTTGCCTACCGGGTGCACACCGAAATTGGCCACGCCTGCCGTGGGGCCAAGGTGAACAGTCGCATCGTGCCGCTGACCTACCCCCTGAAAACCGGTGATCAGGTTTTTGTACTGACCTCCAATAATCCGGCACCTAGCCGGGATTGGTTGAACCCCAGTCTGGGCTACATCCAGACCTCCCGGTCGAGGGCAAAGGTCACTCACTGGTTTAAGCAACAGGACCGGGATCGCAACATCGCTGACGGCCAGGCCATTCTTGAAGACGACTTCCGCCGGCTGTCACTGTTTGAAGTGGACCTGACGGATCTCGCCAAAAAGGTGAACTACCACTCGCCTGATGACATGTTCGCGGCCATCGGTGCCGGAGACTTGAGGCCGACGCACGTTGCTCACGTTGCCCAGCAGATGCTGGAGCCGAAATCGGAACAGCTCGACCTCAAGTTGACGAGCGCGCGGAAAAAAGAATACGACACGGAATCTGATATCCAGATTCAGGGGGTTGGTAAACTCAAAACCCAGGTAGCCAAGTGCTGCAAACCATTACCTGGTGATGCTATCGGCGGGTACATCACCGTGGGGCGGGGCGTGACAGTGCATCGTCAGGACTGTTTGACGTTCCTCAGCCTTCAGGAGTTTGAGCCTAACCGGATTATTGAGGTTAACTGGGGCGGTCAGCCGGCGTCGGTGTATCCGGTGGATATCGAGATTGAAGCCTACGACCGGTCTGGTCTTTTACGAGACATTACCCAGGTATTGTCGTCGTCCCGCAGTGACGTGCTGTCGCTCAACACCCTGAGCAACAAAGATGAGAATACGGCGACCATGCGGGTAACGGTCGAGATTTCCAGCTTGGAACAGTTGGCCCGGCTACTGGCGCAGATTCGAAATCTTCCGAATATCATTGATGTGAGGCGCAAGCGCGGATGAGCTACACCATCGACGACCTGAAAACCCTGATGGCCCGTCTCAGGGAGCCGGAAACCGGTTGCCCCTGGGACACTAAACAGACGTTCAGCAGCATCGTGCCCCACACCATTGAGGAAGCCTACGAAGTGGCGGATGCCATTGAGCAGGCAGACTACCCGCACCTGAAAGATGAGTTGGGTGATTTGCTGTTTCAGGTCATCTTCTACGCACAGATGGGGCAAGAGCAGGGCCATTTTGAATTTGATGGCATTGTCGACCATTTGGTCCGGAAACTGATTCGTCGTCACCCTCACGTATTCCCCGAGGGTACGCTGGAGAGCCGGATCGACCCGGATAACCGGCCAGACGAAGCCTGGATTAAGGAAAGCTGGGAACGGATAAAAGCTGAAGAACGAGCGCAAAGGCCGGTTGAAGATGTGCCGGTGAGCCGCCTGGACGGGATCGCTCGCACCTTGCCAGCGATGGCTCGGGCCGAAAAATTGCAGAAAAGAGCCTCGCGACACGGTTTTGACTGGCCGGATATAGGCCCGGTGTTCGACAAACTGCACGAAGAAATCGATGAGCTCAAAGAAGCCTGGCAGGCTGCCGAAGCCGGCACCGGCGACCGGGACTGTGTTGAGGACGAGCTTGGTGATTTGATGTTTGTCTGCGTCAATCTGGCACGCTTTATGGCGGTAAATCCTGAGCAGGCCCTGAAGCGAACCAACCATAAATTTGAAGCGCGCTTTCGCGCGATTGAACGAGTTCTCGAATCTGAGGGGCGTAATATGGACGAGGAAACGCTTGAAGCGCTGGATGCCATCTGGCAATCGGTCAAAGGCGTTGAGAAAAAATAGCCGGTGCGAGCGCAACGTGGCGCCGATAAGTACAATCCGTAACCAATTCCTGGTCACGGAAGCGTCATTCTTCGTCTAAAATTGTGACTGTAGGTGCACTGATTCGGTGCGCTATGCTGTCAAATAAGATGCAGGGGTGAGGGCACCATGAAAATCAAAGATCTGGTCAAGCATTGGGACAAGCACGGGCGCGGTCGACTGACCCGCGACGCTGCCTACCTGTCGTTGTCTGACCAGCACCATGAGTTGCTGCAGAAAGTAGCCGCCATGTACCCGATGAAATCCAGCCAGGATCTGATTCGCGATCTGATTTCTGCGGCGCTGGATGAATTGGAAACCAGCTTTCCATACGTGCAGGGTGACAAAGTTGTAGCGTACGACGAGGATGGCTTTGAGGTGTTTGAAGACAATGGCCTGACGCCTCGTTTTGTCGAACTCAGCCAGAAGCACATTCAACGTATCAAGGCGCGTCAGCTCGAATCCGTGGCCTGAGCCCTCCGCAATAAACAAAAAGCCGACCGAAACTCTTCGGTCGGCTTTTTGTTTATTTGTTCTTGTCCGCCAGGCGATCTTTCAGCGGCCCTTTGCTGATCAGATCATCCAGGGCGGCGGCAACCATATCATTCAGAATGTCACTCTCGCTGCGGTCAGGATAGAGCTCGGCCAGGGCCGCTATGCGCGCTGCGTCTTCCAGGGGGAGGCGCAGATTGTATTCTTGCGTCCGCTCCATGGCTTTTTTCTCTTCTTCCCAGTGTTGGGGCAAATCGGTCACTTTCATGGTGGCTCCTTGGGGCGCAGGTTATCAATCGCCAATAGACTTTCTGAACAGTTCCTTAGTATCGTAAGTTTACTTCATGTCCGTCAATTCAGAAGGAACTCAATGTGACTGAACTGCATCCTGACCTCCGAGAAAACGTGCGTTTACTCGGAGAGCTTTTAGGCCAGAGTATCCAGCGTTTTCCCGGCCAGGACTGTTACGAGCGTATTGAAGAGATCCGGGCGGCCGCCAAAGCCGATCGTAGGCAGGAAAGCGGCTCAGGGCAGCGTTTGGTGACCTTGCTTGGCCAACTCAGTGATACTGAACTACTGCCAGTCACGCGGGCATTTAATCAGTTTTTGAATCTGGCCAATCTGGCCGAGCAGTATCACGGTATTCGACGCAAGCAGGGGCACCCGTCGGATTTGATGGTGGAATCCTTCGCAGAAGTGTTTGATCGCCTTAAGTCTGGCGGCGTCAGTGCTGATGATTTGCACCGCAAGGTGGCCGACCTGCGGATTGAGTTTGTACTGACCGCGCATCCGACCGAAGTGGCCCGCCGTACCCTGATCTTGAAATACGATGAGATGTCTGACTGCCTGGCGCAGCTGGATCACGATGACCTGATGCCGGCCGAGCGTGATGAGATGATTGGTCGCCTGTCTCAATTGATCACCGAGGCCTGGCACACAGACGAAATTCGCCACGAACGCCCAACCGCCGTGGATGAGGCCAAGTGGGGCTTTGCGGTTATCGAAAACAGTTTGTGGCAGGCGCTACCCAAGTTTTTGCGCAGCCTTGACACATCGCTTTCTGACGCGACTGGCAAAGGGTTGCCTTTGCAGGCTGCGCCGGTTCGCATTGCGTCCTGGATGGGCGGTGACCGCGATGGCAACCCCAATGTGACCCATGATGTGACTCGGCAGGTGTTCTTGCTGGGCCGGTGGATGGCAGCCGATCTCTATCTGCGCGACATTCAGTCGCTGCGAGCCGAGTTGTCCATGTGGCAGGCCAGCGATGAGCTGAAAGCTCAAACCGGAGATTCCCGGGAACCCTATCGGCAAGTGCTCGCCTCCCTCAGGGACCGATTGCTGCGGACTCGTGACTGGGCCGAGGCTGGGGTAAAGGGTGAGTCGGCGCCTGACAACGACATTCTGTTTGAAAACGAAGATCTGACCGGGCCGCTGGAGTTGTGTTACCGCTCGTTGGTTGATTGCGGTCTTGGGCACATTGCCAATGGCCCGCTACTCGATACCATTCGCAGGGCTCACACTTTTGGCCTGCCGCTGATCCGGCTGGATATTCGGCAAGAGGCCTCCCGCCACGCCGAAGCCGTTGCCGAGATGGTGGACTACCTGGGGCTGGGGGATTACCTGTCGTGGTCCGAGCAGGAGCGTCAGAATTTTTTGTTAACAGAGCTCAGCGGTCGCCGGCCCTTAGTGCCGCGTAACTGGGTGCCGTCAGCATTGGTCCGGGAGGTGCTCGCCACTTGTGAAGTGGTCGCCGAACAAACCCCGGAGGCACTGGGCTCTTACGTTATTTCGATGGCCAGCAAGCCCTCTGATGTGCTCAGTGTGATCCTGCTGCTGCGAGAAGCCGGTATGCAGTTCCCGATGCGAGTAGTGCCCCTGTTTGAAACTCTGAGTGACCTGCAGGGGGCGCCGGCCAGCATGGCGGCTCTTTATGAGCTCGACTGGTATCAGGACTACTGTCAGGGCCGGCAGGAGGTGATGATTGGCTACTCCGATTCATCCAAGGATGCCGGCCAGCTGATGGCGGCCTGGGCTCAATACCAGGCTCAGGAAAAACTGACTCAGGTTGCCAGTCAGTACGGCGTTCATCTGACTTTGTTCCATGGCCGCGGTGGTACGGTTGGCCGTGGCGGCGGCCCCGCCAACCGGGCAATCCTGTCGCAGCCGCCAGGTTCGGTCAACGGCAGCTTCAGGATTACCGAGCAGGGTGAAATGATCCGTTTTAAGTTCGGCTTGCCCAGACTGGCCGTGCAAAGCCTGACGCTTTACACCACCGCAGTTATTGAAGCGACGTTGGCACCGCCACCAGAGCCCGAAGACAGCTGGCGCGAGGTTATGGACTGGCTTACTGAGCGGTCGCTCAAATCCTATCGAGAGGTGGTTCGCGAGAACCCGGATTTTGTGCCGTACTTTCGTCAGGTCACGCCGGAAACCGCTTTGGGTAAGCTCGCACTGGGTAGCCGACCGGCCAGGCGCAAAGCAACGGGGGGCGTTGAAAGCTTGAGGGCGATTCCCTGGATCTTTGCCTGGACCCAGATGCGCCTGATGCTGCCGAGTTGGCTGGGCAGCGATGTCGCCCTGGAAGAGGCCGCCCGTCATGATCGGTTACCGGAGCTGCGGGAGATGATGCGGGGATGGCCATTTTTCCGCACCTATATCGATATGCTGGAAATGGTGCTGGCGAAAGCCGATCTCCGTATCGCCAGTTATTATGAGCAAACCCTGGTGGATGATGTTGCCCTCAAAGCGTTGGGCGCTGACCTTCGGGAGCGCTTGAGAGGGTGTATCCATCGATTACTGGAGCTGAAAGGTCAGCAGGCGTTACTTGAAGATGAACCGGTCTTTGCACACTCCATGAGAGTCCGGAACCCGTACACGGACCCGCTGCATTATCTGCAGGCAGAATTGCTCAAGCGTGATCGCGAAAGCGAGGGCAAAGGCGAAGTGCCAGAGATGGTAGAACGGGCTCTGAAAGTGACCATGGCGGGTATCTCTGCCGGTATGCGTAACACGGGCTAACGTGCATAATAGCGCCGGGGGTCGGAATGCCCCGGAACTGAATTAAGGAGTTTTCCCCTTTGGCACTGTCAGAAAAACTGGCGAGTTTTCTTAACCGCAAGGGCATCCGTTATCAAAGCATCGAGATTGATCCTGCGGCCAATCTTGATGCGGCGGTGATTGCCTCCGGTGAGGCCCGGCGTAATTTTATCCAGCCGACGCTGTTGATCGACATCAATGGTGTGGTTATGGCGGTGCACCGCTTCGACAGCACCCTGGATATGGACGCTGTGCATCAATTCACCGGTCGGCGCCTGCAGCCTTTGACCGCGCGCCAGACCAGCCGCTTGTTCGGCGACTGCGATCCGGGCTTTGTACCGCCTGTGGGGGGCGCCTGGGAATTGCCTGTGTTGGTGGATGAAGATGTGGCCAACGCAGAACAGGTGCTTTTTTCCGCCGGAACCAACCACAGTCTGATAGACATGGATGGCCGGTCGTTCCGGTTGGCTTTGGTTGGTGCCCGTGAGGGCCACTTGGTGATCCGGGGGCAGGGTAATGGTTCCCGCGGGGCCTTAACCCTGGACGAAGTGGCGGACAAACTGCAGAAGCTCTACCGGTTACCACCGATGCCGGCGCTGGCATTGCGGATTCTCAAGCTGACAGCTAACAGCGAAGCCACCGCAAGAGAACTTGCGGAGTTGATCGAGTTTGATCCGAGTATGACCGCGCAGATTATGCGGTACGCCCGCTCCGCCCTGTTCAATTATCCGGGACAGATTAACTCAGTGCAGGAGGCTGTCACTCGGGTGCTCGGGTTTGATCGGGTTGCTCATATCGCCATGGGGATTGCCTCGGTACGAGCCTTTGACGTGCCCAGGGGCGGGATGTTGGGGATGGATAACTTCTGGCGCCACTCCTTGTACTGCGCCTTCCTGTGCCAAAGCCTGGCAGCCCGCTCCGGGCGCGACAAAGGGCTGGCTTATCTGTGTGGGCTACTGCACAACTTTGGTCTGTTGTTGGTCGGGCATCTGTTCCCCTCGGAATTCCAGGAGCTGAACGCACTGCGGGAGATTAATTCAGAAGCAAGTATGCACTCGCTGGAGCAGGAAGTGTTTGGTCATGGCGACCGCCAGGATATTCTGGCCGTGGGGCACGGTGCCATCGGGGGAATTCTTCATCGCCTGTGGCAATTGCCGGAGCCGGTGATCAAGGCCGCAGGCATGCACCAAAGTCCTGGCTATCACGGCGAACATGCGGACTACGTTCTGATGGTCCAGTTAGCGAATGCTTTGCTGAAGGAGCAGGGTATTGGAGACGAGTTCAATCCGGATGATATTCCGGCACTGACGGAGGCCTTGGGCATGGAGCCGGCCACGCTGGAGCTGGTTCAGCAGGAGGTCCAGCAGGTTGCCTCTGATCTGGACGTGCTGGCGTCTTCTCTTGCGTCCTGAGCAAATCCACCTCAGGTTTCTTTCCTTTTGCCGGATAGTGCCTATATTCCAGTCAATCAGTCCATGATACGGAGGTCGACTTTCTCTGTCGGGGCTGACTTCGTATAATGTTGCCTCCTTTTTGGGCAGGCAGGCCCTCAGGCTGCCGAGAGGTTGTCGCAAAGGCAGGGGTTTTTGCCGCAACTTTTCAAATCATAATATAAGACAACGGGAGCACAACGTTATGAAAATCATTATGTTAGGAGCGCCAGGCGCAGGTAAAGGTACCCAGGCGCAGTTTATTACCGAGCGTTTTGATATGCCTCAGATTTCAACTGGCGACATGTTGCGCGCTGCCGTTAAGGCGGAGTCCGACCTGGGCAAGCAGGTCAAGGAAGTGATGGCATCGGGCGGCCTGGTGTCTGATGACATCATTATTGCGTTGATTGAGGAGCGCATCCAGCAGCCGGACTGCAAGAACGGGTTCTTGCTGGACGGTTTTCCTCGCACCATTCCTCAGGCGGACGCCTTGAAGAATCAGGGTATCGACATTGATTATGTTGTTGAAATCGCGGTTGACGATGAGGAAATTGTCAGCCGCTTGTCTGGACGTCGTGTTCACGAAGGCAGTGGCCGTATCTACCATGTTAAATTTGATCCGCCCAAGACCGAAGGCAAGGATGATGAAACCGGCGAGCAGCTGGTACAGCGGGAAGATGATAAAGAAGAAACCGTGCGTAAGCGTCTGAAAATATACCACGAGCAAACTGCGCCGCTGGTGGGTTTCTATCAGGACTGGGCCAGCAAAGCACCTGAGGATGCCCCGAAATATGTACGGGTTGAGGGTATTGGCACTATGGACAGTATTCGCGACCAGATCCTGTCCCAGCTCAAGTAACTGAAACCGCGGCAGCCCCCGGAGGCTCGATTCTGTGAAGCTTTTAGCACTGGATACGTCTTCTGAGGGCTGTTCGGCCGCGCTCTGGCTAGATGGTCAGATTAGCGAGCGGTTTGAATTGGCCCCCAGGGGCCACACCCGTCTTCTAATGCCCATGATCCGTGACGTTCTTGCGGAGCAGGGGCTGGTTCCAGCCGATCTTGATGCCTTGGCGTTTGCCCGAGGTCCGGGTTCTTTTACCGGTTTACGGATTGCCACCGGAGTAGTGCAGGGCCTGGCCTGGGGTTTGAGCCTGCCGGTTGTTCCGGTGTCGTCATTAGCCGCGGTAGCGCTGGCTGGAATTGAAGCCCATCGGCTGACTGACGGTGACTTGATCGCGGTGGCGTTTGACGCGCGCATGGGCGAAGTCTACTGGGGTTGCTTCCAGTGCCGAGAGGGCTTGCCGGTTATGATCGGTGAAGAGCGGGTATGTTCGCCCGTAGCCGTGAGCTTGCCGGAGTTGGAGTCCGATGCGGGCTGGATTGGCGTAGGCCAGGGTTGGGCTTTTGTGAAGGATATGCCAGAAGCCGTGGTCAGCCGCATCAGGACGATCGATCATAGCCTGATACCGCGGGCAGCTCAGGTAGCGCGACTTGCAGAGCAGGGCTATCGGCAGGGGTGCGCCGTGCCTGCACAAAGGGCTCAGCCGGTCTACATTCGTGATGAAGTTGCCTGGAAAAAACTGCCGGGCCGCGAGTGATTGCGTGTGTTTTTTGATCGGTTTTGTTGCTGTCCGCTTTTCAACCGGACCGCGATCTTCCATAATGCGGTAATCCCTTCGAATCACCTCTATGGTTGTGGATTATGATCGGTGGTATCAATCCGGCAAATTCTTCCCTTATTCAGGCTGGCAATAACAGCCCGGCACGAGAGCGTGCTGACGTTGCCAGATCGCCATCGGCGTCACCACAGGCGCCGAGCGCAGAGGCTGTCCGTCAGGATCTGAATGCGCCGAGACAAGAGCGTGACACTGCGCCAGGCAACCTGTCTGGTAGTTTCGAGGCGGTCGAACGCCGTGTCGAGGCGCGCAGAGCGGCCGAGGATGCACGCCTTGAGCAGTTCCGTGCTGATGATCTACCCCTGCCAGCTGCCAGAGCATTGTCCACGTTTGCAGGAGTTGCCGCTGCGGGCCAGGAATTTGACGGTGGCAGCCTTATCTCCGGCATCGACATTCTGGTCTGATGTTGGAGCCCTTCTATAACGACACTTCCTCCCTCGCCAGTACGGTTGCTGTAGCCTGTGGCCCCCTCGGGGATCAGCGCGCGGCACGGCAGTTGGCAGATGAACTGAGCCTTTGCTGGCTGGGTACCGTCAAGCCCCAACAGATTCGTGACTACCCGGTATTGTTGCACATGGACGAAGACGGCCTGGCACTTCAATTGACGGGCAAAGGCGCGCCTGGACCGGTACGAGCGGAGTTTGTCACCGGAAAAATGGGCTATCGCAGAGAGCATGGCGGTGGTACGGGGCAATTGGTCGCTCGGGCGGTTGGTCTGCATAAAACAAAGGCAGCGCTGCATGTGCTCGATGCCACCGCCGGTCTCGGTCAGGATGCGTTTGTTCTGGCCAGTCTGGGTTGCCGGGTCACCTTGCTGGAGCGCAATCCTGTTATTCATGCCTTGTTGGCCGATGGCTTGGCGCGTGCCTCGTTGAATACTGACTGTTCAGAGGTGGTGGCGCGTATGCACCTTAAGCCAGGCAGTTCCATCGACTGGCTGCAGAAAGCTGAGCCGCCCGTGGCGGATGTTGTCTATCTGGACCCGATGTTCCCGCACCGGGATAAAGCGGCACTGGTTAAAAAGGAAATGCAGGTGTTCCGCCAGGTGGTGGGCGCCGACGATGATTCTGAGCAACTGTTGAAGGTGGCGCTTGAGTGCGCTCGTTATCGGGTCGTCGTCAAGCGGCCCCGCAAAGCACCCACTGTGGTGGGCCCGGAGCCAACCACCCGGGTTGAAGGCAAGAGCAGTCGTTACGATATCTATTCTATCAAGGCGTTACCGGCCTGAGCATGGCCAGGCCGGGTGCCGTTCAGCTCGCGACTGGACGTGTTCAGGCGTCCAGCATGGTAACTTGTTGAATCGCTAATTGCTTCTCCACGCTCAACACCAGTCGCGCATCCTCCGCCACCTCATCCAGACCCTCGCCATAGCACAGTCGCCCGGCTTCATCGGTGGTCAGTACGTCGGTTTTTTGCATGTTAGCAATAAAGTTCCGGAACAGTGTCTTGTCGAAAAACTCCGGCGCATTCAGTCCGAACAAGATCGACATGCGCTCGGCCAGCAAGGTACTTTGCTCTTCCAGTTCTGCAGCCGTGAGCTTTCCTGAACCGTATTTACGCAGGATGCCCAGCGTAATGTGATAGCGCTCCAGCGTCTGGATAATGAACCGCGAAAGAATACGCGCTCGCAGCATGGCTTCGGTGCCTTCTTCTGGCCGGCCCAGGCGCTCGTCATCCAGTTGAATAAGCAAGCCCTGGTCGATCAGTACATCGGTCCATTGGTTGATCACGGATTCCACTTCGTCCTGACTGAAGCGAATAAACAGCTCCGACTGCAGGTACGGGTAGGCGACGCTGGTCAGGAACAGGATCTTGTCGCGACGCAGGCTGGACTTGTTTTCGAACAGGCTGACAATCAGTGCTGGCAGAGCGAACAGATGCTGGATGTTGTTGCGGTAATACGTCATCAGTGTGGCGTTTGCGCCTTCCAGGGCAATGATGTCGCCGAGTTTTTGAGGCTGGCGGGTAATCAGTCCCATGTTCTCACAATAGGCCACCCAGTCACGGCCGGAGCCTTCGGGTAAGGTGACGGTGTCGGCGTAGGGAAAGGCCCGCAACAGATCTGCGTACTTGTCCAGAAGTCGTATCAGCTGGCCTTCGTCCATGGCCATGCGTTCTGTGCCGAGCAAGACTGTTGCCGTCAGGCCTATGGGGTTTACCGCGACCGCAGCGTTGATGTTGTTCGCAACCCGCTGAGACAGCTCATCGACGGCGTCCGAAAGCCAGGGCGGGCGGAATTCGGAGTTGAATGCCTCACTGCGCCAACTGCCGTTAACGTTGTCCAGTACATCGGCCAGGAGGATGGGGTCGCCGAAGTTTAGCGCGACCCGGCCAAACGAATTGGTCAGCTTGCGGGCGGTTCTAGCCAGCCCGAAGATGCTTTCTTTTTGCTTTTGCTTGCCGCGCAATTCGCCCAGATACGACCTGCCTTCCATCACCTTTTCATAACCGATGTAAACGGGCACAAACACTATGGGTTTACGGTGATCCCGAAGGAAGCTGCGCACGGTCATGGCCAGCATGCCGGGCCTCGGTGTCAGCATGCGCCCGGTGCGGGAACGGCCGCCTTCAACGAAGTATTCCACAGAGTAGCCACGGGTGAACATCACATGCATGTATTCGTTGAACACCGTGGCATAGAGCGGATTATCCCGAAAGCTGCGGCGCATGAAAAAGGCACCACCGCGACGTAGAATGGGACCAATCACTGGCATGTTGAGGTTGATGCCTGCCGCAATGTGGGGAGGCATCAGGCCATTTTTGTATAGTACATAAGACAGCAGCAGGTAATCGATGTGAGACCGGTGACAGGGTACATAGACCACTGCGTTGTCTTGCGCTACTTCTTTGACTACTTTGATATTATTAACGGCAATGCCTTTGTATATTCGATTCCATAGCCAGGCCAGCACCAATTCCAGAAAACGAATGGTGACGATCGACATGCTGGCGGCGATTTCATCGGCGTATTTGTAAGCCTTGGCGCGAACTTTCTCTGGCGGAATATCATCTTTGGCAGCGGTTTCGCGAATACTCTCTTTGACCGCCTGAGTGCGCACCAAGCCCTCAACCAGCGTGCGCCGGTGTGATAAGTCTGGCCCTAATACGGCCTGACGAACCCGCCGGAAGTGCGTGCGCAGGATGCGCGCCAGTTTGCGCTTGGCCTTTTCTTCATTATCTCGGTATTCATCCACCACTATTTTCAGCGACAGTGGCTGGTTAAATTGCACGTAGGTGCTGCGGCCATGTACTAAAATGATCAGAAATTTTTGCAGCCGGCCAGCAACAGACCAGTTGTCAGAGAGCAGTAATTTGACCAGTGACTTTTCTTTGTCTGGAGATCGCCCCCAGAACAACGACACTGGCACGATTTGCACGTCTTTTTCCGAGTGTTCCAATCCGAAATGAACCAGTTCGGTGAATTCTTTGGTGGGCACGGGTTTTTGCCGTTCGCCCCGGAACAAGCTGCCAATGCGCTTGTAGAGAAAAAAGAAAGAATGCGTTGGGCCGTTTTTAACGGGCAGGATTTCAGCTGCGCCAGGCAGGCGGCCACGAATGACTTCCTGTTCGAGTACCAGTCGGCTCGACAAAGAGCTGTATTGCAGCACATAGCACACCGGTTTATCCGGATCGAGCCCGAGGGCTTCCAGTGTATTGCCGCTGACATCGGTCTTGACCCATAAAAACAGGATCTTGCGGAAAAGAGACAGGATCAGGCTACGAACGCCCTGATAAAGCCGCATAAGATGTTACTCCGGTACTTGAAACAGGCGCCAAGTTTAGCGGGTTGCGACGAGTGCGGAAAGCGGTATGCCGATTCTTGGTAGTGAATGTGATGTGTTACATTGCGGATCAGATAAAACAGTGGCTGAGAAGGCAAAGCTATGGTGAACACTTGTGCTCAATGGGTGCCTGGCTGGACAGAGGATGCGCCGGTAGAGGGGGATCTGTTGCTGGCGTTTTCGGGTAGCAACATTCTCAAGCCCGGTGACGGTTGGTTTTTGCGTTGGGGCGCCCCGGAGATGGGCAGCAGTCGGCCTGAAGCCCTGGCGCTGGGCCACTGGCATGGCCAGAGGCTGTTTGTGAGCACATTGCCGGATTCTGGCATGCCAGGGCTTGAGACGGTCACTTTGCGGGACGCCTTGCTGCTCTGTCCAGAGGCACCAACTGACTTGCTCAGCACCGGCTTTCAGGTTTGGCAATGGTGGCAGGATCACCGTTACTGCGGTCGTTGTGGTAAGCCTACTCAGCCCCATGCAAGTGAGCGCGCGCGCTGGTGTGGTCATTGTCATGTTCCCTGGTACCCCCGAATAGCGCCTTGCGTGATTGTGATTATTCGGCGGGAGGATCGCTTTCTCTTGGCTAGATCGTCACGGGTTACCCGCAACTTCTACAGTTTGATCGCCGGCTTTGTAGAGCCTGGCGAAAGTCTGGAGCAGGCCGTGGCTCGTGAAGTCAAAGAAGAAACCGGACTGGACGTGTGTAATGTCCGGTACCAGAGTTCCCAACCCTGGCCATTTCCCCACCAGTTGATGATGGGCTTTGTTGCTGATTATCAGGGCGGCGAGCTTTGTCTGCAGCAGGACGAGTTGGCTGACGCGGGCTGGTTCAGCGCTGACGATCACCCTCCGATACCCCCTGAAACCACCATCGCGGGACGCCTTATTGGTGCAGTAAAGGCGGACATCGCCGGCCAGCGGAGCAGGTGCTGAGTATGGCGGCACCTCGTGTTCTGGTGTTCGACTCGGGTGTTGGTGGGCTCAGTGTGGCCGCTTGTATTCATCAGGCGCTGCCTGGTATCGAGTTGATCTATCTGGCGGATAACGCGGGCTTTCCATACGGCGATCAGCCTGAACAGGTGGTCATTGAGCGCTGTTGTTCGTTGATTGAGGCGTGTTTGAGACAGCATCCCTGTGACGTCATCGTTGTGGCCTGCAACACCGCCAGCACCGTTGTACTGCCTCACCTGAGAGACATGACAGATTTACCTGTTGTGGGTGTGGTGCCGGCGGTCAAACCGGCAGCGGCCAGTTCTGTCAGTCGCCGTATTGGCTTGCTGGCTACGCCGGCCACGGTACAGCGGCCTTATCTGGATGAACTGATTGCCGAATTTGCTGCAGACTGTGAGGTTGTCCGGGTTGGCCATCCGGGCCTCGTATGCTGGGCAGAGCAATTAGTACAGGGCGACGAACCGCCGCAGGCGGAGCTCAACCGCGCGGTGGCACCACTGCGTAAGGCGGGTGTAGACACGGTGGTTTTGGGCTGTACTCATTATCCGTTGTTATTGCCCTGGCTCCGGAGAAGTCTTCCGGACGTCATAACATGGGTTGACTCCGGGGAGGCGATTGCGCGGCGAGTCGGTTTTCTGCTGGACCAATGCGGCAGGCTGGCAGAGGCAGAAACGCCTCATGCAGATCCTGTTCCGGTGGTGGCTCAGGCCTGCTTCACGGGTGCCGCATCGCCCGACGTTGCGTTTTTTATGTTGGAGATGGGTATTGCGGTGGCTCAGGTTAGAGGTTACTGGCCCGGTGTCACAGCAGTCGGGTCAGTTTGAACACCAGTAGCTGTACTTGTCGCGCATGTTAAGTGCTGCCCTCTTCTTGTTCCCTGGTTAACCGTCACCGTTATTGTGTTTGTTGTCTTGGCGGCCTGTCAGACATTCCGGTGATCGGTTACTGATGACCTGAGCTTAGAGAAGGGATTGGTTCAAATAGGTGCAGTAATGCGCAAATCCGGACGCATAAAGTAACGCGTTGAAACACTTTGTAAACCGCATCAATCTTTTGGTTAGGATTGTCCTACAATGTGAAGGTTTCAGGCGGTGTGTGCGAATGCCAATCCATCACGGCCCAACAGTTGATCGATGTCTGCCGCAGGCCTTGCCGGTCCGTAAAAAAAGCCCTGTACCTGGTGGCAGCCCAGGTTTGTCAGATAACTGAGCTGGTCGCCAGTTTCTACGCCTTCGGCGACTATTTCGAGTTTCAGGCCGTGCGCCATGGCGATAATGGCATTGACGATGCAGGCACCGTCTTCGCCGCTGCGGATGGCCTTGACGAAGGATTGGTCCACTTTCAAGGTGTGAATTGGCAGCCGGTGCAGGTAATTCAGGGAGGAGTACCCGGTGCCAAAGTCATCAATGGCGATCCGGATGCCCGTGTCGGCCAGCTCTTTCAGTTTTCGGCTGATCTGCTCCAGATCGTTCATAATGACGTTTTCTGTAATTTCGATTTCAAGGTTCCGTGGCGGGAACCGGTGAGCAGCCACTCGCTCCAGCAGAGCTTCAACAAAGCGGGGGTGTTCTACCTGGATGGGGGACAGGTTGACCGCCAGTCGCAGTTTGGGATGGCCGTTGTTAATCCAGTGGCCAACGTCGCGACAGGCTTGATCGAGAACCTGCTCGCTAAGCTTGGCGATGAGTCGGGTTTCTTCCGCCAATGGAAGAAAATCGCCAGGGTAAAGCAGCCCACGTTCAGGATGCTGCCAGCGCACCAGAGCTTCAAGCCCGACCACCTGGTTGGTGCGTGAGCACACCTGGGGCTGGTAGTACACCCGGAGCTCTGCTCGCTCCAGGGCAAGCCGGAGGTCCCGCTCCAGACTGAGCCGGTGGGCGGTGTCTATGCTCATGCTGTCTGAAAAGAAACGGTAGCCGTCTTTACCACGTGCTTTGACGTGATACATGGCGATGTCGGCGTTCTGGATAAGTTGGTCCATGGTGTCGCCGGCGTCTGGAAATACTGAAATGCCGATACTGGCACCAACGAACACTTCGTGATTGCCCAGTTGAAACGGGGCTTTTAAGGCGTGTATCAGTTTTTTGGCAATGCCGCGGGCATCGTCAGGACTGTGAATAGAGGGCAGCAACAGGGTGAATTCGTCACCACCAAAGCGCGACAGGGTGTCGCCGCGGCGAAGGCACTTTTCCAGCCGATGGGTGACAGCCTGCAGCAGCCGGTCGCCCATGGCGTGGCCCAGCGTGTCGTTTACCACCTTGAACCGGTCAAGATCAAGGAACATCACGGCGAGCTTTTGTTCGCTGCGCCGGGCCTGGGTAATGGCAAGCTCCAGCCGGTCTTTGAACAGTGCTCGGTTGGGTAAGCGGGTGAGCAGGTCATGGTAGGCCTGGAAATTGATGAAAGCTTCAGCTTCTTTACGCTCGGTTACATCGCGGGCAATGCCGTAATACCGGGCGGGTTGGTGGGTATGGCCAACCTGGGTTTCCTCGGTTTGGGGCCAGGTTTGTGGGTCTACGGGGAAGGCGGTGATCTCAAAGTGCCGGGTGGCTTTGCGGCTACCCCGGGTTTTCAGCCGAACTTCCAGCGTCCTTGGATTATCGGCAGAGATGTCTGGCCCCTGGAGCGCGAAGGTGCCCCGTGTGACATCCCGATCATCCAGAATGTAACTGAAATGCTCACCGCGCAGCTCGGCGGGTTGATACCCAAGCAGACTCTCCACCTTGTTGTTGATGAAGCAGATGTGCCCGTTTTTGTCGAGCATGAAGACGATGTCTGGTGAACTGTTAACGATGTAGCGGTGTAACGCTTCAGACTTTTCGAGCCGGGTTTGGATCAGATCATGGGCTTTGATCAAGGATTGTTTGCCGAGCACGTTTTCGACGGTGTTGAGAAGTTCTTCCGGGTCAAATGGCTTGCGAATATAGTCGAGTGCGCCCCGGCGCAGGGCCCGGCTGACCGAGCTGAAGGAGCTTTCTCCGCTTACGACGATCACGCCGCAGTCGGGTTGCTGCGTGACCAACTGGTCCATAACTGCATAGCCATCAACGCCGGGCATGTTGAGGTCAAGAAGAGCCAGATCGAATGATTGGTTGGCAAGCAGAGCACAGGCTTCATGGCCGCCGTTGGCGCCGGTGACCTCAAAATGTCGTCCCTGCAACAGCGTGACCAGCGTGGTCAGCAGGCGCGGTTCGTCGTCCGCCACGAGAATTCGGGCTGGATGTGCCCAGCTTGAAGACGCTCTGCTTTGTTCAGGTGCCATTGATCTGGTTCCGTGGTTTCGTCAGTCGATGTCGTTCTCGTGAGTGCTTGCCGCTGGGAACAAAATCCGGAAGGTGGTGCCTTCCTGCCCCGTTTGACAAGCAACGATGCCCTCCATGTCATCAATCAGTTGTTTTACTATACTCAGGCCCAGTCCGCTGTGGCCTTGTCCTTTTGAGCTGGCTACCGGTGCAAACAAGTGGCGGCGGACGGTATCAGGAATGCCTGGGCCGTTGTCTGCAATCTGCAATTCAACCCAGCTACGCTGGTTTTGATAGATGGGGGCAGCGGTGCGCAGGGTAATGTTGCCCGGCTCATGCCCGAAGCTTTCGGCGGCATTACGGATCAGATTAATGATGACCTGACGGACACCAGACACCGTGCCCTGCACCCGGGTGCTTGCGGTGCTAAGCTGGACGTTGAGTCTCCGGTTTGGCTGGCTGAACAGGCTGTCCTCGAGGATTCGTGCCAGGCTTTCCAGTTCTGCATTAAGATCGGTTTCGTTGCTGTCTGGTTTAGTGCCACTACTATTGCTGATCTGAAGCAAAAGGTAACCGGCGCGATCCAGCTCTTCCTGAATGATCTCCAGATCACCTTGAATCTCAATGTCTTCAAGCCGATTGCGAAGCTGAAAAATGTACTGTTTGACGATGGTCAGTGGATTACTGATCTCGTGAACCTGGCGTCTTAACCGGTCAGTCATGATCTGCGTATCCACGCCAGCTTGGTCGGACCGGTGATCCGCCGTCAGCAAGGTGAGCTGGCGGGTAAAGAGTTGCGCCAGGGTGATCATGCCTTCAGCTGCATCGGTGTTCAGGCCGACCACAAAGACGGCGAGGGCACTGGTGCTTTCATGTACAACAACCGGAACGGCGATAAAGGAGGGCGTTCTCAGGATGGTCAGGAGTTGCTTATCCAGCACGCTGGGAAGTCGCTCGCCCAGGCGCACCGGTGCGAGGGTGTTAAAGGCTTCGCTCAGTGCGCTGTTGCCAGCCTTTGGGGCCAGGCGAAGATCAGGCCGGTCGGAGCAGGTGCCGGATAACAGCGCCAGCTCATCTCCGTCTGGCGCAAAGCATAAGGTGGGTAGACCTGTCAGCAATGACAGGCTGTCCACGGTGCTGGCAATCAGTTCTTCCGGCTTGACGGATTCAGTCGTGTTGAACTCCAGCGATGTAGTGGTCATCACCTGATGGATGACCGTATCTTTGAGTTGCCGCGATGCTGTCTCGGGCCCGTAAAGGATGTCCAAAGGGATGCCGAAAGCTGCCGCCATGTTGTCAACCTCTTCGTTGATTTTGTTGGCAATCTCTCGGGTCAGGTCTTCTTGAAGACCGAATATGGTGCCCGCTGCCGCGATGCCGGCCAGATCTGACAGCGCGAGCCGGGTTGCGAGACTGATCAATTTGACCAAGTGACTGGCATCGCGCAGTTGTGCGGGTGGAGCTTGCTGATAGCGCATAGCGTCGGCAGCCATGGCTCCGAGGCCCCAATGGGTAACCAGCTCGGCCGCGATCTCGTTCTGATGATTGAGAATCTGCTCTTTACGTTCCGGCGAGGTTGTTTTAATGGCCATCAATTCGCCAATGTTGTGGACCATGCCGAGCAGAAAGGCCTCTTCCGGATTCGGATAGCGAGTCAGTGTGGCAAGCGCTTTAGCGGTGAGGGCGGCTGTCAGCGAGTGTCTCCAGAAGTCTCTCAGCTGTTGCCACTCATCACCGCCCAACTCGAACAGAAGTTGGCGCAGTGCGGAAGTCAAAAGCAGGGTCTGGAAACGGTGCGTGCCTAAACGCAGGAGCGCCTGCTCAACCGAACGAATCGGCGGGCTGCTCCGGTACAACGCTGAATTGGAGAGTGCCAGTAGTCGGGTTATCAGGGCAGTATCCGTTGCTACGATCTGGCTGATGGCGCGGTAGCTGTCGCCAGCATGGCATGCCTCCAGGGCCCGCAGAATGACTTCCGGAAGGCTGGGTAATTGAAGGTCCGTTGCAAAATCCGTCGCGTTCTTCATGGCTCGCCCTGAATCCATTACACCCTGCTGATCGTGTTGCGGTGTAAAGTTCCCTGTTCTGTACATGTTCTTTATGACAGTGTGTTCATTCTTCTTTTAAGTTCGAGAGCTTAGACAATAACTTGTCACTATTAAACATTTATTGCTGGTTTTTTAAGCAATTCATTATCCAGCCCTTGGCGCATATGCTCTTTTTACTCCTCTAAATGTCGCTTATAGTGACAAGTCTGAAGTTTAGTCTGTTTTCAAGAGCACGCCACGAGGGAACGCAAAAGTTGCGCCAACCAAGGACTATCGCCGTAACCGGCGGCAAAGGTGGAGTAGGAAAAACCACTGTTGCGCTGAATCTTGCACTCGTGCTGGCCAAAAGCGGCTCACGGGTGTTGTTGTTGGATGCCGACACGGATCTGGCTAACGTCAGCCTTTTAGTGGGGTTATACCCCAAACGCACGCTTGCGGATGTGGTCGCCCGCCGGTGCACCATGGATGATACCATTCTACACAGCTATTCCGGGCTGCACATCGTACCTGGTGCCTCTGGGGTGCAGGAGTGTATGGATATGTCCGACGGTGACGGGCTGGTCCTGCTTCGAGCTCTGCATGAACTGGAGCATCGCTACGATTATGTCATTGTCGATACTGCGGCCGGGCTTCAGGCTGTAGGCTTGCATATGATTGCGGCAGCCGAACTGGCGTGCCTGGTAGTGTCTCCGGACCCGGCGTCACTGACTGATGCGTTTTCGCTCATCAAGGTGATGAAGCGCCGGGGTTATCGCCGAACCCCATCGGTTATCGTCAACATGGCACAGGGTGCCAGCCAGGCCCGATCTGTGTTTCAGCGTCTTAACGGTGCCTGTCAGCGTCATCTGCAATGGTCATTGCATTACCTGGGCGCGCTCTGGCGGGACGAGACGCTTCGACAGTCCGTGCTTAATCAAAGCCCGGTAACTTTGTTGCCCGCATCCGATCCCTCGTGTCGGCAATTTCATTCCCTGGCAGAAATGCTTCATGTCCACCTGGCCGGGCTACCTCGAAGAAAAGCCGGCATCGCAGCCTACTGGCACCAGGCTGCGCGCCGACAACCCGTTAAAGCGGGTGTGCCATCCGCGGTCGAGGGTGACTCACCCAAACAGCAGTGCCTGGATTTGGTTGAGCGGCTTGCGGGTGTATTAGAGGCGTCGCCGGATGATGTGATGCTCCGGTATGAAGCATTCACCCGTTTGTTTGCCCTGTTGGGGCGCAAGCCTGATGCCGATACGGTTGAGATAGTACAGACCGGCCTGGCCTCTATGGCCTGGGGCGAGCTGGCTGAAGACGACCGCAAAAAGCTGGCTCGTCACCTTGGACAATTGGCACGTGATTTGGCCCCGGGTACGGTAGCGGAAGCGCCTTCCGTTGCCCGTTTCGAGCCGGTAAAAGAACCGCTCTACGATCGGGTCAGCTTTGGCGAGCAAGACCAGCTGCTCCGCGCATTGCGGGAAAAACCAGCGAATGTGTCGCTGAATGACCTGCTGCTTACCCTGGCAAGCGCTGACCGCAGCAGGTCTTGATGACTCGCCGGAAACCTGTCTCCTGATCCGTTATTTTATCTGCGATCTTTGGGGCGTCATTTTGCAGTTTGTCACCGCCCTGTCATGACTCCTGTGCAAAAATTAATCACGATCAGAGCTCGTGGCGTGCATTATGCAAGTGGCTTGGAAGGCGGTTTCGTCACGGACTCTCAGTTAACGGGATAAACGAACAGGCCCCGCCCGCAACATTTTTTGCTGGCCTTGTGTGCCGGCAGCAAAGAAAACAGAGATGGAGTTCTACCATGGCAATGCAGCAGATACATCAGAGCAAATCCTCATCGAAGGTTCTTGGGCAGCTTCGGGGCAAGCGGGTATTGATTACCGGCACCACCGGATTTTTGGGTAAGGTGGTATTGGAAAAGCTGATCAGAACTGTGCCCGACATCGGGGGCATCTATCTGCTGATCCGGGGTAATAAGCGACACCCCGATGCTCGCGGTCGTTTTCTTCATGAAATCGCAACGTCCTCGGTTTTTGATCGTTTGAGAGAAGACGATCTGGAGCGATTTGAAGCGTTTATTGAGGACCGGATTCACTGCATTACCGGTGAGGTGACAGAGCCACGTTTTGGCCTGGACGAAGAGGCCTGCGGCAAACTGGCGGGTGAGCTGGATGCGGTGATTAACTCGGCTGCCAGTGTCAATTTTCGGGAGGAGCTCGACAAGGCTCTGACCATCAACACGCTGTGTTTGGAAAACATCGCGGTGCTGGCCCGCCAGAACCCGCAGCTGGCGGTGTTACAAGTGTCTACTTGCTACGTTAACGGCATCAATTCCGGCCAGGTCACCGAATCGGTGATCAAACCCGCAGGTGCGTCGATCCCGCGTTCCAGCGATGGCTATTACGAAATCGACGAGTTGGTGCGCCTGCTGCAAGACAAGATTGCCGACGTGCGTGCCCGATATTCCGGTAAAACGCTTGAAAAGAAGCTGGTTGATCTGGGAATTTGTGAAGCTAACCGGTACGGCTGGAGTGATACCTATACCTTCACCAAGTGGTTGGGCGAACAGTTGCTGATGAAGGCGTTGAATGGCCGCAGCCTAACCATCGTTCGCCCCTCAATCATTGAAAGTGCCCTGGAAGAGCCTGCCCCGGGCTGGATTGAAGGGGTTAAGGTGGCTGACGCCATCATCCTGGCTTACGCCCGGGAAAAAGTGACTCTGTTTCCGGGCAAGCGGTCCGGCATTATTGATGTGATCCCCGTGGATCTGGTGGCTAATGCGATCATTCTCTCGTTGGCCGAGGCAATCGGGGAGCCAGGGCGCAGAAGAATCTATCAATGCTGCAGCGGTAGCTCGAACCCGGTGTCTTTGGGGCAGTTTATTGATCACTTGATGACCGAAGCCAAAACCAACTACGCGGCATACGACCACCTGTTTTATCGAAAGCCTGGTAAACCCTTTGTGGCGGTCAATCGGTCCTTGTTTGATCTGGTGGTCAGCAGTGCCCGTTTGCCTTTGAGTCTCGCAGACAAGGTGCTGAAATTACTGGGTAACACCCGCGACCTCAAAATGCTTCGCAACCTGGATACAACGCAATCGCTGGCGACTATTTTTGGCTTTTATACCGCCCCGGATTACACCTTCCATAATGATGAGTTGCAGGCGCTGTCTGCCCGGATGGGAGGGGTTGATAAGGTGCTGTTCCCGGTTGATGCCCGGGAGATCGACTGGGAGCTCTACCTCCGTAAGATTCACTTGGCGGGACTGAACCGTTATGCGCTCAAAGAGCGCAAGGTTTACAGTCTTCGAGCATCGAAATCTCGCCAAAAAGCGGCCTGACCCGCACTTTTTACCGGCCCGGTTTGCTCCGGGCCAGCTTTTACCTCTTTGTTTTTTTGCCATTCCGCTATGAGCCACTATTCTTGTTAAAGCCGCGTCTAAAGCAGCTTTACTCCGCATTGATCACTGCAGTTTTGCGCAGGTTAGCCCGAAATTGGCGGTACATTAGTACGTTAGTCTAATTCATTGTGCGGTGGCACACATGGTGAACTACGTGCATCTGTCTTAAGGGCCACCAAGGTCCGACCACCCTGCATTTAAAAAACCGACAATGACAACAGACTCTAATTAAGGGGGAGCACAATGACTGATAAACAGGTATATCCGGTGAGTCCGGAAATCGCCGAAGGCGCACTGGTTACTCGCGCGCAGTACGAAGAAATGTATCGTCAATCTGTCGATGACCCAGACACATTCTGGGGTGAGCATGGCAAGCGCCTGGACTGGATCAAGCCATACAGCAAGGTAAAAAACTCCACGTACGACTACAACAATCTATCCATTAAATGGTTTGAAGATGGCGAGCTGAACGCCTCTGCCAACTGCCTGGACCGTCACCTTGAAACCCGGGGCGACCAGACGGCGATCATCTTTGAAGGCGACGACCCCTCTGTTTCCCGCAACGTCACATACCGAGAGCTTTATGAGCAGACTTGTAAGTTTGCTAACGTCCTCAAAGCTCAGGGCGTCAAGAAAGGCGATGTGGTTACCATCTACATGCCGATGATTGTAGAGACAGCCGTTGCCATGCTGGCGTGTGCCCGCATTGGTGCCATCCACTCCGTCGTTTTTGGTGGCTTCTCTCCGGAAGCGCTGGCTGCCCGTGTAGTAAACGGTAAATCCCGGTTTATCATTACCGCCGACGAAGGTCTGCGCGGTGGTCGTGCGATTCCGCTGAAGAAGAACGTGGATCACGCGCTCAAACACGAGAACGAAGCCAAGGTTGAGAAGGTCATCGTGGTTGCTCACACCGGCAACAAAGACGTGCCCTGGACTGAAGGTCGCGACGTCAGTTACCGAGACCTGATGAAAGATGCCTCCGCCGAGTGCGCGCCCGAGCCGATGAACGCGGAAGACCCGCTGTTCATGCTTTACACCTCCGGTTCTACCGGTGCTCCTAAGGGTGTTCTGCACACCACGGGCGGGTACATGGTGTACGCCTCCATGACCCATCAGTACGTGTTTGATTATCACGACGGTGATGTGTACTGGTGTACCGCCGACTTCGGTTGGGTGACCGGCCACAGCTACATCCTGTATGGCCCGCTGGCCAACGGTGCCATCACCCTGCTGTTCGAGGGCGTGCCCAACTACCCGGACAGCTCCCGCATGGGCCAGGTGGTTGACAAGCACAAGGTCAACATCCTGTATACCGCGCCAACGGCAATCCGTGCCCTGATGGCCCAGGGTGAGTCCTGCATGGACGGCACCAACCGCAAGAGCCTCAGGATTCTGGGCTCCGTGGGCGAGCCGATCAACCCGGAAGCCTGGGAGTGGTATCACCGCGTCATTGGCAACAGCCAATGTCCGATCGTGGATACCTGGTGGCAGACTGAAACCGGCGGCATTCTGATTTCTCCGCTACCGGGCGCGGTCGACCTGAAGCCGGGTTCTGCAACTCTGCCGTTCTTTGGGGTACAGCCGGCGCTGGTCGACAACGAAGGTAATGTCCTGGAAGGCAAAGCCGAAGGTAACCTGGTGATCCTGGACAGCTGGCCGGGCCAGATGCGCACCATTTACGGTGACCACGAGCGTTTTATCCAGACCTACTTCAGCACCTACAAAGGCATGTATTTTACCGGTGACGGTGCTCGCCGGGATGAAGATGGCTATTACTGGATCACCGGCCGCGTAGACGACGTTCTGAACGTGTCTGGTCACCGTCTGGGTACCGCTGAGGTGGAAAGTGCCCTGGTGGCGCATGATAAGGTGGCAGAAGCCGCCGTGGTTGGTTACCCGCACGAGATTAAAGGCCAGGGTATCTACGTCTACGTAACCCTCGTGCAGGGCGAGGAGCCCAGCGACGAGCTGAAGAAAGAGTTGGTGCAGTGGGTACGCAAAGAAATTGGTCCGATTGCCTCGCCGGATGTGATTCAATGGGCGCCTGGATTGCCAAAAACGCGTTCAGGCAAGATTATGCGCCGGATTTTGCGTAAGATTGCCGCTAACGAGCACGATCAGCTTGGAGACACTTCCACGCTAGCTGATCCGGGCGTAGTGGATGACCTGATCGACAGTCGCGAGTTCAAGTAACGGCGGCCGTCGACAGTTCCTAACTTGTGAGGAATCTGTTGAATGACACAAACAATTATCGTCGCTGATGATCACCCGCTGTTTCGGGCAGCATTGAAACAGGCGGTCACTCAGGCGGTGCCGGATGCCAAGACGGTTGAAGTTGACAGCATCAAGGCCCTGCAGGCGGCGGTAGAGGCAAACCCGGACGCTGATCTGATCCTGCTGGATCTGAACATGCCGGGTGCCCACGGCTACTCCGGGCTGGTGTTTATGCGTGGCCAGTACCCGGGCTTGCCGGTGGTGGTGGTGTCAGGTTCTGAAGATTTGCAGGTTATGCGCAGGTCGATTGATTACGGTGCGTCTGGCTTCATTCCCAAGAGCGCACCCCTGCCGACCATTACCGAAGGTATCCAGGCGGTTTTGGAAGGCGATGTGTGGCTGCCTGCGGGTGTCGCAGACAAAATCGAGCGGATGCAGTCCGAGCCTACGGACTTCTCGGAGCGCCTGGCGTCGCTGACGCCGCAGCAGTTCCGGGTGCTGGGTATGTTGGCCGAGGGTCTTCTGAACAAGCAGATCGCTTACGATCTGGATGTGTCGGAGGCAACCATCAAGGCCCACATCACAGCGGTGTTCCGCAAGCTTGGCGTTCGCAATCGGACGCAGGCGGTGATTGCCATTCAGCAGATGGAACTTGATCCTTCGGAGCAGTCGTTGTCCGGGGGCTGATGGTTTGCTTTGCAGGTTGTATCAAAAACGGGAGCCTTTGGGCTCCCGTTTTTGTTTGGGTGCAAGGTGGGTGTCGAGACGGACTCCTGAAACACGCTGTGAATACAGCCCTACCGGTTAGCCGGTCCGTACCCGACTCAAGGCACCAGAAAATCTCGGTGCCAGAGCGTGAACGTTCGGAACTCTAGCTGCCGGCGTAACCAAGCTCCTTGTTAACAAGGTTAAACAGCTCGCCACCCTTATGCCAGCGGTCAAAGTTCTCCAGGAACTGGTCCGTCAACGCCCGCTTCCAACCGATGAAATCGCCAGCCATGTGCGCCGTCATGATCACATCGTCGCGCTGCCACAGCGGATGATCCTCCGGTAAAGGCTCCTCTTCGAAAACATCCAGAGCCGCGCCGGCGATCTCGCCGTCTTCCAGCGCCTTGATCAGATCGTCGGTCTTTACAATGGGGCCTCGACCAATGTTGATCAAACGGGCCGACTTCTTCATGGCAGCAAACGCCTTGCTGTCAAACAGCCCCTCAGTTTGCGGGGTCAACGGTGCCGCAATCACCACATAGTCGGCATGAGACAGCTGATCATAGATCTGCTCATGGCCATGCACCGCAACAAAATCCGGGTCATCGCGCCTTGGTGTGCGCGCAATACCGTGGGGCTGCATGCCAATGGCTTTCACCAGCTGGCCAATCTGCCGCCCGATGGAGCCGGCCCCTACCACAAGCACCTGTTTGCCTTGAGCTCGCTCGGTATCCCGGTGCTTCCACTCACGCTTCAGCTGCAGTCGGATGGATTGCGGAAAGTCCTTGGCGAACATCAGGATCGAACACAGCACGTATTCGGCAATGGTCCGGTCAAAAATCCCGCGGGCGTTGGTGACAACCACATTGCCCTTGATCAGGGCGGGGAACATTAGCGCATCCACGCCGGCGCTGGTGGCATGTATCCACTGCAACTTATCGGCGGCGGGCCAGGCCGCCTCCAGGGCTTCAGTTCGGAAGTCCGTTACCATCATTACATCGGTACCTGGCAGCGTATCCCGCAGTGTTTGCTCGTCGCAGGCGAAACGAACTTGCGCCCGTGCCTGAACGGCTTCAATGCCTGGGGGAGCTGCTTCACCGGGAGCGGTTAGAACGGTGACAACCGGCTTGTTGGACTCTGTCATTTGACCTCCGCAGGGGTAACAAGGGTTCGTGTCAGTGCAATACCCTAGTCTGGTAGCCGAGTTGGCAGTGGTCAACCTGGCCTGGCACAATCGGTCATTGAGCGGGTTTGGCTATGCTTTAGTCCCAGCATGCTTGTACCGCTGATTTTTACTGACTAACCTGCAGGGGTAGATAATTTTTAGCCCGTCGTCAGGAGGTGTGTATGCCAGAGTCCGCGAACAAGGATACCGGCGAGACCAAACCGCGTAGCGTGAAGTACCGGAAAACAAAGGCAAGCTGGAACCCGGCCATGCAGGCCGTTCCTGTGTCGGGGATTCGTCGCTTGGTAAACATGGCGTCCACCATGAAAGATGTCATTCATCTTTCGATTGGACAACCGGATTTGCCGACGCCAAAACATATTATTGATGCGTATGTGGATGCGCTGAACGCAGGCCAGACCGGTTACACCATGGATGCCGGTTTGCCAGAGCTGTTGGTGGCTCTGCGGGATTACTACGGCAAACGCTACAATCGCAAGCTGACCCGAGACAACATTCTGGTCACCAGTGGTGCCACTGAGGCGATGTATCTGGCTATCTCAGCTACCTCGGCTCCCGGTCGCCAGTTTATCGTGACCGACCCTTCGTTTCTGCTATACGCACCCTTGATCCGGATGAACGGTGGTGAGGTGAAGTATGTGCCAACCCTGGCTGAGAACAATCATCAGCTGGACCCAGACGATGTGATTCGAGCCATGGGGCCACGAACTTTTGCTCTGATCCTCAACAACCCGAACAACCCCACCGGGGCGGTCTACCCGCGCAGCACGGTTGAAACCATTCTGGAAGAGTGCGCATACCGGGGTATTCAGGTGTATGCGGATGAGGTATACGACCACTTCATTTTTGACGACGATGAGTTCGCCAGTGTTCTGAGTTGTTCGCCAGATCTGGACAACATCATGTGCATCAGCAGCTTTTCCAAAACCTACAGCATGGCCGGGTTAAGGGTTGGCTGGGTGATTGCCAGTCAAGCGGCAATCAAATCCTTGCGCCGGTATCACATGTTCACCACCTCGGTTGCCAATACGCCGTCCCAGTTTGCCGGGGTTGCGGCGCTGACGGCAGACCAGCAGTGCGTAAGGGATATGGTGGGTATTTATCGCGAACGCCGGGATAAGATTGTTGAGTTGATTGATCAGACGCCTCATTTGACGGGGTATAAGCCTGGCGGTGCCTTTTTTGCGTTCCCGGATTTGCCGCACCATGTAGATGGGTCGGATCTGGCGCTCAGAATGCTCAAAGAAACCGGAGTGTGCGTTGTGCCGGGTGATGCGTTTGGTGAAAACTGCACCAACGCCTTGCGGTTCAGCTTCTCAACAACCTGCGAGCGAATGGAAGAGGCTTTCGACCGGATCATCCCCTGGATGGCCAAACAACAGTTCTGAGGCACCCATGTCTGCTCTCGATTATGTGTCGATTCAATGCCCATACTGTTGGGAGACGCTGGAAGTCAGCGTCGACCCATCAGTACCTGATCAGGAGTACGTAGAGGATTGCCAGGTGTGTTGCCAACCGATAGTACTGACGGTGCATTTTGATGAGCAGTTGATGCCAACGGTGGAAGCCAGGGCGGAGAACGATTGATTTTTTAATCAAGACGTAATGCCCGGGTATTGCGCGTTCAATCAGACTGCCGCAGGATAAAGCCCGGTTTTCAGAGGAAGAAAGAATGACGATATTCAAGCTGCCCCGGGCCTGGCTCCCGGTGTTGATTCTGGCGGTGCTGGCGAGTGGCTGCGCGAGCCTTTCGCCCTACTCGATTTCTGAGGGCGAGATTGAGCGACATTTAAAGCGTGCAGTCGCCGATTATGACCGGCAGCAGTTGCAAAGCGGGTCTCCGTTGAGCCTTAGTCTGAGTGATGCCAGGATCAAGCTCGGCCCCGACGGCCGAGATGTGGCCGTTATTGATCTGAGAGGTCAGGTGGCTCTGAATGCATTGATGGCCAAGCTGCCGGTGGATCTTGCGCTGAAGGTGGAAGGTGCCCCGGTTTACGACAGCCAGGAACGGGCAGTGTATATTCGTCGGCTTCAGTTATTGGAGAGTTCTATTGACTCAGCGTTCTTCAAAGGTGACCTGGCTCCGGTGACCGACAGCGTCATGCGGGTTGTGGCGCAAATGCTCGAGACCATGCCGGTCTACCGGTTGGACGAAAACGACCTGGCCCAGCGCATGTTTGGGTTGGTACCCATGGATATCCGGGTCGCGCCGGGACGGCTGGAATTTGTGATGGCGGACAACTAAGCGCCAGGCAAGAGTGATCACAGACGCGATGCACAAGGCCAGATGAGGCATCCCATCTGGCCTTGTGCATTTCAGGTGTGGCGCTATGCCTGCAGGCGCTCACAAATGGCATCGCCGATCTGCCGGGTGGCCCGTTGTTCGCCGCCGTTCTCGGCCAGGTCTGCGGCGACTGCGTTGAACAGTTCTTTGCCGGCTTCGGCCAGCACCGGATCTTTACGGCCCAGCCAGTCCAGCATGCGAGCCGTGGTGAACAGCATGGCGGTTGGGTCTGCAATGCCTTGGCCGGCAATGTCCGGGGCGCTGCCGTGGGTGGGCTCAAACATGGACGGCATGTCCGGATCGGTCGGGTTCAGGTTGCAGGACGGCGCGACGCCCATGCCGCCCGACAAGACCGCGGCGAGATCGGTCAGAATATCTCCCTGCAGGTTGCTGGCGACCACCACATCGAACGCCCAGGGGCATTGCACAAACTTCATGCAGGCGGCATCCACCAGTTCATGGTGGATGGCAACATCTGGAAACTCCTGACTTACTTCTTCGAATACTTCGGTGTACATGTCGCCCCAGTAACGCAGGGCGTTGCGTTTGGTGATGATGCACACCTGGCTTTCACAACTGCGGCCATCAAAGGTTCTGAAGGCTCGGGTGCGGCCTTGTTGCATCCGTTCCCCGGCCCTCTGCCGGGCCTGCTCGAAGCCATAACGGATGATGCGCTCGGTGGCCCTGCGGGTGAACACTTCCATCTGGGTGGCCACTTCATCCGGTTTGCCCTGGCGGAGCCGGCCACCCTGGCTGACGTATTCGCCCTCGCTGTTTTCACGAATCACCAGCATGTCGATGTCTTTGGCCCGATCATCCTTCAGATATTGGCGGGCGCCGGGCAGCAGGCGGGCCGGCCGTTCACACACCCATTGATCAAAACCTTTGCGCATGTCCAATAGTGGGGCAAGAGACACGCTGTCAGAGAGAAGGTAACGATTGCCATCATCGATTGGGCCGGGGTCGCCCAGGGCGCCCAGCAAGATGGCGTCGTACTGCTGCAGTTGGTCCAGTGCATTGGTAGGCCAGGACTCCCCGTGGTCTTCGTGCCAGGCGTGCGAGGGCCAGGGGAACCGGGTCCATTCCAGCGCCAGATGATGCTTCGCGCGCAGAGTCTCCAGGCAGCGAATAGCTTCTGCGACAACTTCCGGGCCAATGCCGTCTCCCGGGGTTACTGCAATTCGGGTGGTCTGGGCCATTCCTGAGCCTCCTAACGTGCGGTATGTGCGGGTTTTATTCAACTCCCAGTGTAGTTCCCTGACTGGCAGATGCCAGTGACAGCGGCTTTAATAAATTGACGAAGTTTTACGCCACTTCGGTTGATAGCTATAGTGGAAAACAACGTATTCTTTTAAGCTTCACGTCAACTGAAATTTTTATGCACCGGAGCTCGTGTGATTAAACCTGAAGTACTATTTGATGAGTCGCATTGTGAGCAGTGTGCCTGTGGGAATGGATTGGACTTTTCGTTCAGTTTTGCCTTCCAGCCCATTGTGGATGCCGAGAACAAAACGGTGTTTGCTTATGAGGCACTGGTACGCGGCACTAACGGTGAAGGTGCAATGAGCATCTTGTCGAGAGTTAATGAGCAGAATCGTTATTCTTTTGATCAAATCTGCCGGGTTAAAGCGGTCAAGCTGGCCGCAAAACTCGACATGCAGACCATGCTCAGTATCAATTTCATGCCGAACGCGGTGTACAAAGCGGAATATTGTATTCGGACCACCCTGGCGGCGGCAAAAACCTACAATTTTGATACCAGAAAGATCATCTTCGAGCTGATTGAAGCCGAAGATCTCACATCGGTGGAGCACCTTACAGACATCATTGCTGCCTATCAGAACATGGGCTTTCAAACGGCGATTGATGATTTTGGTGCCGGCTACTCGCGCTACAACATCATGATGGCCAGCCCGCCGGATCTGTTGAAGCTGGACATGACGCTGGTGCGGGACATAGACAAGGAACCAAACAAGCAGGCGGTGGTCTCAGGAATCATCACCATGATGCGTCGGCTGGGCGGCCGTATTGTGGCTGAAGGTGTGGAAACCCGGGAAGAATATTTCTGGTTCAGGTCACAGGGTATTGCACTGTATCAGGGCTACTTGTTCGCAAAGCCGGGTTTTGAATGCCTGCCAGAGCCGGTGTTCCCGGACTGATCACTCACCGAAAAAGGATGGCTCTGTGCTGTATCGGATTATAACGCTCGTTGGCGGATTGGTGTTTGTTGTCGCCCTGTTTGCCCTGGTGTGGTTCTTCTGTAAAAAATTTCTGGAGCACCACGGCGTTAAAGAGCAAATTTCTGATCGGGCGATGGTCCTGGCTACCTGGACCTTTGCAGGTATTGCCGTCGGCTTGGTGTTCGCTGTGGTGGGGTCTTTCGTGCTTGGCCCCTGGGCGTTTTATCGCACGTTGCGCGGGCATGATATGCCCGTTTCAGACGCGGCTGCTATCTGGTGGGGCTTTGGCATTGTGGTGGTCTCTCTGGGTATCACGGCAGCAGGCTTCTTTGGATTTCTGGCGTTGGTTGGCGCCTATTGATCACTGGGCAGGCTGCGCAGTTGGTCTCGAAACCACACGAGCGCGGGCTCCCGCTCGTAAGCTTTGTGCCAGTACAGGTGAACATCAATGGATGGCATCTGTGCCGGCGGGCTCATCACCTCGATATCTGCACGCTCAGCAATAATTCGGGCGTAGGTTTCTGGCATCGTCAGTAGCAGATCGGAACTCTCCACCACCCGGCAGGCCGCATAATAATGCTGGCAGCGTAGCCGAATGCTACGTTGGACTCCGTGGCGGGAAAGCTCGAAGTCTTCAATGCCCGGCCCCTCTGTGCGCGACGACACCAGCACATGTTTGGCTTCCAGATAAGACGGCATATCCAGCCCCTTCTGCGTGGCAGGGTGGCCTTTTCTGGCCAAAATCACTAACCGATCCTGCCTCAGCAATTCGTGGCTGGTCTGGTTGCTGACGGGTAACAGCACATCAATTGCAAAATCCAGCTTGCCTGCGGCTAATTGCGTTTCCATATCCCGCCTGGGTACGCGCTGGCTGACGATCTCCATCTCAGGGTAGGCAGCCAGTTTGCTCATTAACTGCGGCAAAAACGTAGACTCCAGAACATCTCGCAGGCCGAGTGCGTATGTCTTGCGCTGGATTGCCGGATCAAACGCATGAAATTGATTAACCGCGCTCTGCACCTGGTTCAGCCCGGGCCGCATGGACTCCAGAAACCTTCGGGCCAGGGGCGTAGGTACCATCTGATTGCCCTGACGGGTAAATAACGGGTCATCAAAGTGATCCCGGAGTCGTGCCAGTGAATGGCTCACGGCCGGCTGGGTCAGGTGCAGCGCCTTGGCAGCTCGGGTCAGGCTACCCTCTCGGTAAATCGTGTCGAACACGTGCAGCAGGTTCAGGTCCAGGCGGTTCAGTGCCATAAAAAACATCCGTTATCCCAATAAGTGCAGATAATGATAAACGATAAGAACAATTCAGTCGCGTAATAGCGCATTGACTTCTAGACTGTTTGCCATCTGATCGAAAGTGCGCCCCCAATGGGGCAGGTAAGCGCGAGGAGCTGCACCATGGATTTCAATATTTCTGAAAAAGGCCAGGACTATCTCAAACGTGTGAAGCAGTTCATGCGTGACGAGATCTTTCCCATCGAAGAGCAGTATCACAAAGAGCTGGCCTCTTTGGAGAACCGCTGGGTAGTGCTGCCGATCATCAAGGAGCTGAAAGAAAAGGCGAAGGCTCAGGGTCTGTGGAATATGTTCTTCCCGGATGACAAGTACGGCTGTGGCCTGCTCAATTCCGATTACGCCCTGATTGCCGAAGAAACCGGTCGCAGCTTCATCGCGCCGGAAATCTTCAACTGCAATGCACCAGACACCGGTAACATGGAAGTGCTGATCCACTATGGCTCTGAAGAGCAAAAAGCCGAGTGGCTGCCCAAAATCATGAGTGGCGAAGTACGCTCCGCCTTTTGCATGACCGAGCCGGCCGTGGCCTCGTCCGATGCCACCAATATGGAAGCCACCGCCACGGTTGAGGGCGATGATGTGGTTCTCAATGGTCGCAAATGGTGGAGTACCGGCATCGGCCATCCGGACTGCAAAGTTGCCATCTTTATGGGTGTCACCGATCCGGACGCACAGAAACATCGCCGTCACTCCATGGTGCTGGTGCCGCTGGACACCCCGGGCATCACCATCGAGCGCATGATGCCGGTATTCGGTGCCTACGATGAGCCCTATGGCCACGGTCAGGTACTGTTCGACAACGTGCGCCTGCCGAAGAGCGCTATCATCGCCGGTCCCGGCCGCGGTTTTGAAATCGCCCAGGGCCGTTTGGGGCCAGGCCGTGTACACCATTGCATGCGTGCCATCGGTGCGGCAGAGCGCACCCTGGAGCTGTTGATAAAGCGGGCCCTGACGCGCGAAGCGTTCGGTCGTCCGCTGGCGAAACTGGGTGGCAATCCGGATGTGATCGCCAATGCCCGTATGAACATCGAGCAGGCGCGGTTGCTGACCTTGAAGTGTGCCTGGGCGCTGGATACCAAGGGCATCATGGGCGCGTTGCAGGAGGTCTCTATGATCAAAGCGGTGGTGCCTGCGATGCTGCAGCAGATTGTTGATGATGCGATTCAGATTCATGGTGGTGCCGGGGTCAGCGACGATGATTTCCCGCTGACGGCATTGTTCGGTTACGCTCGGGTATTGCGGCTGGCGGATGGTCCAGATGAAGTGCATAGGGCGATGGTGGCTCGGCTGGAGCTCCGGAAGTACAAGTCCTGAGTCTGGGTTCGAGCTTGGGAGCTCGGGTTCGCCCGGCCTCTGGTCGGATGTGGGGTGGCCGGCGGGGTGGGGCTTCTGAAAAACGCTCCTTCGGCACATCCATGTGACGCTTGGGCTCCGCCATCCTTGGCTCCGCACATTTTCAGAAGCCCCACCCCGCCGTCCCCCTGTTAACTTGTGAGAGGGATTGGGTGCTCAAGAAAACAGAAGGGAAAACGGATTTGTTCGGAGCGTACATTTAGGCGTTCAGGCATTGTCGGAATGTTCTGGATGTAACGAACGGCATACTGAACCGGCTGGGAGCTGTTGCCGGGTAAGGCTTTCCAAAACTGTGCGGAGCCAGGGATGGCGGAGCCCAAGCGCCCCAGGGATGGGCCGAAGGAGCGTGTTTTGGAAAGCCTTACCCGGCAGCAGCTCTTACTCCAGGGTGACAGAACTCGAAAGCATAAAACGAATTCCAACGTAGAACGGTGAAAGACGATGACACAGCGAGTATTCATAACCGGTGGGGCCAGTGGTCTGGGCCGGGCGATTGCATTGCGGTACGCCAAAGAAGGCGCCAAAGTCTGCATCGGGGATATTAACCCGGAACAGGGCGTTGCCGTTGAGGCGGAATTGAACAAGGCCGGCGGTGAAGGCTACTTTGTTGAATGCGATGTTCGCCGCCTGGCAGATTTTGAAAAAGTCCGGGACGATCTGGTCAAGAAGTGGGGTGGGGTAGACGTTGTGGTTAACAACGCCGGCGTTGCCTCTGCAGGGTCTATTGAAGACACCACCATTGGTGACTGGGAATGGATTCTTGATATCAACGTCTTGGGCGTAGTGCGTGGTTGCAAGGCCTTCACACCGCAATTCAAACAGCAAGGCTCAGGCACCTTCGTTAACGTCGCCTCCATGGCCGGCCTTATGCTTGCACCCTTGATGGACAGCTACAATGTCTCCAAGGCCGGCGTGATTGCCCTCTCCGAAACCCTCAGCCAGGAGCTGCGGGATGCCGGTATTCACGTCAGCTGCGTGTGCCCGGCGTTCTTCCAGACCAACCTGGCAAGTACCATGCGCTCGGATATCCCCGGCATTCAACAGAACGTCAACAAACTGATGAAGCGCTCAAGCATCACCGCTGAAGACGTCGCCGAGGATATCTTCCGCAGCGTGAAAGATAAGGACTTCTGGGTGCTGCCCCACGCCAAAGAGCGCCGCATGTGGATGCTCAAGCGCCATGCGCCCTGGGCGTTTGATTGGTTGATGCACCAGGAATCCAAGCGCTGGATGGGTAAGATGGGCGGCAAGGCCTGATTGGTCGGGCCGGCTCATAGAATCACAGGAGAGGATGAATGACACAGATCGACCAGGCCGTAGACATTCGGGAAGGCGAAGAACTGGACATCAAAATTGTTGACCAGTTTATGAAGCAGGCCATCCCCGGTCTCGAAGGCCAGCCGACCATCAAACAATACCCCGGCGGTGCGTCCAACCTGACTTACCAGGTGGATTACAGCGACCAGTCCTACGTGCTGCGTCGGCCGCCGCTCGGTAAAATTGCCAAGTCTGCCCACGATATGTTGCGGGAAGCACGGGTGATGGAGGCACTTAAGCCGGTCTATCCCTATGTGCCGAACATTATTGCCATTTGTGAAGATCACAGTGTACTGGGCTGCGACTTCTATGTGATGGAGCGGCTCAAGGGCATCATTCTGCGTCAGGATTTTCCGGCGGATTTCGAGCTGAGTGAGGCGGATACCCGCAAACTTTGCCTGAATGTGATCGACAAGCTGGTCGATCTGCACACCGTTGACGCCACGGCCGCTGGCCTGGACACGCTGGGCAAGGGCGCCGGTTACGTGCAACGGCAGATTGGAGGTTGGAGCGACCGATTCCGCAAGGCCCGCACCGACGATGTCGGTGATTTTGAAGCCGTGATGGCCTGGCTCAACAACAAAATGCCCGAAGACATCGCACAGGTGGTCATCCACAACGACTTCCGCTTCGACAACGTGGTGCTCAATGCCGATAACCCGTTTGAAGTGATCGGCGTGCTGGACTGGGAAATGGCCACCATCGGTGACCCATTGATGGATCTGGGCAACAGCCTGGCCTACTGGATTGAGGCAGACGACGAAGGCCCGTTCCAGATGCTCCGTCGCCAGCCTACACACCGGCCAGGCATGCTGACTCGCAAGGAGGTAGTGGATTATTACATGGAGAAATCCGGCTTTCGGGTAGATAACTTTGATTTCTACGAAATCTACGGCTTGTTCCGGCTGGCGGTCATTGTTCAGCAGATCTACTACCGCTTTTATCATGGCCAGACCAAAGACAAGCGCTTTGCCGCTTTTGGCCATGCGGCCAACTATCTGGAAAAACGTTGCCAGAGGCTGATCAGCCAGAGTGCTTTGTAATGGCCATCATTTATCTGGTGCGCCATGGCCAGGCCAGTTTTGGCAAAGAAAACTACGACCAGCTTTCGCCGAGAGGCTGGGAGCAGGGCAGGATTCTGGGCCGCTGGCTGACCGACAAGGTAACGCCAGGTGCGATCTTCGGCGGCAACCTGCAGCGCCACCGGGAAACGGTGGAAGCCATTGCTACCGGCTATGGCGCAAACCTGCCGGATATGCAGGTTCTGGAAGGCCTGAACGAGTTTGATCACGTTCAGGTCGTGGAGCGATTTCGCCCAGAATGGGCCGATAAGCAGGCGATGGCGAGGGACCTAGGAAGTTTCCCGAAGCCTGCCTCGGCTTTTCAACAAGCCTTCGAAAAAGCGGTTGCTCGCTGGGTGAGTGGCGAGTACGACCACGAATACGCAGAAACCTGGCAAGGTTTCCAGCGGCGCGTGAACAAGGCTTTGGATCAGTTGATTGAGATGGCCGATGGCGCAGACGTGATCGTGTCTACCTCAGGCGGCCCTATTGCGGTGGTTACCCAGCACCTGCTTGAGCTGTCAGACCGAAAGGCGCTGGAGATGAACAACGTTATTGCCAACACCAGTGTTTCTCGCATTCTGTATTCCGGCCCCCGGCGAAGCCTGGCCGTGTTTAATAACTATAGCCACCTTGAGGCGGAAGACCCCGCCCTGGTGACATTCCGATAATCTGAGGGAATTCCATGAGCAACGTAAACCTGTTCGACCTAACGGGCAAAGTCGCCCTGGTCACCGGCGCCAGTCGCGGAATCGGCGAGAGCATCGCTCGCACCCTGGCCCACTACGGTGCCCACGTGATCGTAAGCAGTCGCAAAATTGACGGTTGTGAAGCCGTGGCCAGCAGCATTCGTGACGATGGCGGCAGCGCCGAAGCCTTTGCCTGCCACATCGGCGAGATGGATCAGATTGAAGCGGCCTGGGAACATATTGCCAATACGCATGGCAAACTGGACATCCTGGTGAACAATGCCGCCGCCAACCCTTATTTTGGTCCGGTAGAAGACACCGACCTGGGAGCCTTCAATAAAACCATAGATGTGAATATTCGTGGTTACTTCTTCATGTGTGCCCGTGGCGCCCAACTGATGAAGAAGAACGGCGGCGGCTCCATCGTCAACGTGGCGTCTGTTAACGGCGTCAACCCGGGTCACTTCCAGGGTATCTATTCCGTCACCAAGGCGGCCGTGATTTCCATGACCAAATCCTTCGCCATGGAACTGGGCCAGCAGAACGTGCGGGTGAATGCTTTGCTGCCGGGACTGACCGACACCAAGTTCGCCAGCGCCCTGACCACCAACGAAGCCATCAAGAAACAGGCGATGGCTCATATCCCGATGAAGCGTGTAGCCGATCCGGACGAAATGGCCGGTACCGTGCTTTATCTGGTGTCTAATGCGTCCACCTACACCACAGGTGCGTGCATCAACGCCGATGGCGGTTACCTGACCGTCTGAGGGTACAGGAACGAAAAAAGGGCCGGAAGATATAACCTTTCCGGCCCTTTTTTGTCATCGACCAGATCAGGAGCAGGTCAGGGCCGTGAAGTCCTGATTGAGCTTTCTTGCCCGAGCCTGCAGGTGCTCCTGATGCTGTTGGTTGCCTGCCTGAATCAGTGAATGCATCAGGTTGGCCATCGTTTGCTGACTTTCCGCCATCATGGCTTGATACTCGGGGCCCCGGGCGTTTTCAGAGTTGACCACCAATTCTCTAATGGTGTCGTCAAAGCCCGGTTGGCCCCGATTCTCCAAAGCTTTTAACAGGGCCTTTTGCCAGTGTTTCCGGCCCTGTAACCAGATGTCTGTTTGCTGGCCGCGATCGGCGGACCATTGCTCAACCAGAGCCTGTTGCTGTTCGTTCAGGCTGCCCAACCACCGCTCAACCCGTTCGGCGGTTCTCTCTGCTCGTGCCCTGGCAGTTTGCTCCGGATTGCCAGCCAGCATTTCCTGCTCCAGCTTGTCCTGATCTTTCGACATATTCCGGGCCAGCTCTGCCACCTGCGCATCCGACAAGCTTGCCAGCAGGTTTACGGCTACCGGAACAACCTCATCCAGCAGCTCCGGTACAAACCCGAGCAGTTGCTGCTGATGGTAAACGATCGTGTCGGTGTCCGGGGTGCCAGTCGCCATATCCGATTCCAATTCTTCCAGCCAGGCACTGTACCGGGGCAGCTCTGTTGAACAGTGCCACTGCTTGAGGTGGTCGAGATCCTGGTTTAGTTGCTGCTTCTGGGCCCGGCTCAGGGTCACGTAGTCCTCAACCCACCAAACCACGCCCCAGTCGGCATAGCGGTAAGCCATGCGGGTGGAGCTGCAGCCTGCCAGAACGATCAGGGCAACAAGGCAAAGAATCGTCAGCTTCACGGTTCTGGTGCGATACCGGTAATTCATGATTCAGGTCTCTTGGTATTAAAGCATGGGGCGCAGATGAACAGGCGTTCCCGGCAGCTGCACTTTGTTATCTCGGAGTTTCACTTATAAGTCCAGTTACGGATGGGGTGGCACATCGGATGTGGACGTCTATTCAAAAATGCTATTCGGCTCACACATGTATGCTCGAATGTAAATAAATGTGAATCCACTGCTTCTCGCTTCCCGTAAATTGCTTTGACGCATTAATCAGGGAATGAATTAGTGCAGGTTCGAACCAACACACACTATCGACAAGCGATTCTTCAGTGAGGACAGAAAGAATGAAAAACGTGATAGCTTTACCGATGATTTTAGCGGCGGGTGTCATGCTGTCTGGGTGTTGGCTAGACAGCAGTAGCAGCAGTAGCAACCGTACCACAGACGATGCAACGCAAAGCATTTTGGAAATTGCTGTTGAAAATGAGAATACGACGATTCTTGAAGCCGCCGTTCTTGCGGCAGATCCGGCTATCGCTGAACTGCTCGGCGGAGATGATCAGTTAACAGTGTTTGCTCCGACAGATGCTGCCTTTGAGGCCCTGCTGGAAGATTTAGGTCTAACGGCAGAAGAGTTGTTAGCCAACACGGAATTGCTGAACACGGTTCTCACTTACCATGTTCTTGCAACGTCAGTGGGTGAAGTAAAGGCCGACACGGCAATCAGCGTCGCGCAAAGTCCTGTACCACAAAACCTGGTTGAAACGGTGAAAGGCAAAGACGTCGCGCTTTCAATCTCTCAGGAAAATGGTGAGGATGTATTGTACGTAAACACCTCCAGGGTGACGGTTACGGATGTAGATGCTAGCAATGGCGTTATTCATTTGATCGATAAGGTACTTGTTCCCCCACCAAGTGCTCTGAGCGACACAGAATCAACGATTGCAGGGATCGTTACAGCGCTAGCGGGTGCTGAGGAAGCAGAGTTCACCACGTTACTTGCCGCACTCAGAACTGATGGCGCCTCCGCACTGCTAACTGCGGCGTCGAATAAGGACGCGTCGTTGACTGTATTTGCGCCAACCGATGCTGCTTTCGCAACTTTGTTGGAAGACCAGAATCTGACGGCAGACCAATTGCTTGCCGATCCGAATTTGCCGCGCACTTTACAGCAGCATATCCTTAATACTCGGGTGGACTCTCTGACTGCTTATGGCTCGAATGGGGGCACCGTAACGAACCTTGCTAACACGACTCTCAACGTTAACATCCAAAACAACGCCTTGATTATCGGCGGAAGCACTGTCATAGAAGCAGACGTTGAAGCATCTAACGGCGTGATTCATGTAATCGATAAGGTGATTTTCACAGCCCAATAATTGTTGAGGCGATGTCTCTTTGATTGAGACATGCATGATGGGCCGGCTCGTGCAGTCGGCCTTTTTTGGTGCACCCGGCATGGCGCACTTCATGGGCACAATCCTCCCGCTATCCCGATGTCTATACCCACAAAGAAATACCAATATTGATTTTTGCCAAGTTTGCTCGCCTTGACTAAAGTGGTGAATACACACATTAAAAAGGCGGGTTTATGGACGACCTCCAACAACTCACTCCGGAGCAGCGCAAAAGCAGCGAGTTCCGGTTGTTTGTTTTCATCATCGTCTTCCTTTTTCCCATCCTGGCCGTTGCCGTGGTGGGTGGTTACGGATTTTTGGTCTGGATGTCGCAGGTGTTTATGGGCCCGCCGGGACCGCCTGGGGGGTAGGGGCAAACATGGCTGTGAACGAGTCCCGCCGGCTGTTCCTTCGTGGCGGCAGGGCGACGGCGTCAGAATGGCGGCCGCCCTGGACAACCGGGGCCATCACCGATCAGTGCACCCGATGTGATCGCTGCATTGAGGCTTGCCCGGAAGGTGTGCTGTTTCGGGGTGACGGCGGCTTTCCGCAAATTCGCTTTACTGGTGAAGGCTGCACGCTGTGCCGTGAATGCGCCCGAGCCTGCCCGGAACCCGTGTTCGATCTTACCCGCGAGGCCTTCTCGTGGCGGGCGGAAGTGCGGGATAACTGCCTCGCCAAAGCCAACATTCATTGTCAGACCTGCCGCGATGCCTGCGAGCCAACGGCCATCCGGTTTCCGCCCATGCTTGGTCATGTCGCCGTCCCGGAAATTGCCGAAGACGAATGTACCGGTTGCGGGGCCTGCGTTGCGGTGTGCCCTGAAGATGCCATCAGTCTGATTACTCAGGAACAGAGGGAGCCAACCCATGCCTGAATCACCGAAAGCCGAAATCCACATAGCCAGTTTTCTGGTGCATGTGCGCCCTGAATCTCTTGAAGCTGTGCTTGGTCTCCTTGAGAAAACTCCGGGGCTTGAAGAAGGTACCCGAGATCCGGTTGGAAAACTGGTGGTGCTGGCCGAGGGCGCAAGCCACCAGGACCTTTTGAGTGCGATGGAATTAATTGAGAGTGCGCCAGGTGTTCTGGAGTGCATTCTGGTTTACCACGAAGTGATGTCTCCAGAAGAGGCAAAGCAGCAGTTGATTGCTACAGGACAGTCAGAAACAGAACAACAGGAAGCAATGTCATGAACCTGACACGACGAGCATTCGCAAAAGCCAACGCGTTGGCCATGGCCGCCTCTGCGGCCGGCCTGTCGATACCGGCCGCAGCCAGCAATTTGATTACCAACGCCGAACTCACCGAACTGAAGTGGAGCAAGGCGCCCTGTCGTTTCTGTGGCACGGGTTGCAGCGTGATGGTTGCCACCAAGGACAACAAGATTGTTGCTACCCACGGTGATACGCAATCGGAAGTGAATCGCGGTTTGAACTGCGTGAAAGGTTATTTCCTGTCGAAGATTCTGTATGGCCGCGACCGCCTCACCAAGCCTTTGCTGCGCAAACGCGACGGCCAGTTCCACAAAGAAGGTGATTTTGAAGAAGTCAGCTGGGACGAAGCCCTGGATGTAATGGCAGAAAAGTTCACCAGCGCCATCAAGGAGCACGGCCCGGAAAGTGTTGGCATGTTCGGTTCCGGTCAGTGGACCATTTGGGAAGGTTACGCAGCCAGCAAGCTGTTCAAGGCCGGCTTCCGCTCCAACAATATCGACCCTAACGCCCGGCATTGTATGGCGTCTGCGGTTGCGGGTTTCATGCGGAGCTTTGGTTCCGATGAGCCCATGGGGGTCTATGATGACATCGAGAGCGCGGATGCCTTCGTACTCTGGGGTGCCAACATGGCGGAGATGCATCCAATCCTCTGGACGCGGGTGACCGACCGCCGCCTGTCTCACCCCGGCACCGAAGTGGCTGTGCTCTCAACCTACAAGCATCGCTGCTTTGATTTGGCCGATCTGCCGATGGTGATGGAGCCCCACGCCGATGTGGCGATCCTCAATTACATTGCCAATTACATCATCCAGAACGGTGCGGTCAATCAGGATTTTGTCGACAAGCACACCCGGTTTGTTAAGGGGGCGGATGATATCGGTTATGGCCTGCGGCCAGAAGATCCAAGAGAGCAGAGGGCCAAGAATGCTGACAAAGCCAACAGCTGGGAAGATATGTCGTTTGAGGATTTTGCCCGACACGTCAGTGACTACGATGTTAAAAAAGCCGCTGAGATCTCCGGTGTCTCCGAAGGCCGTCTGGAACAGTTGGCCAAGCTTTACGCGGATCCAGCCAAGCGCGTTACCACTTTCTGGACCATGGGCGTTAACCAGCACACCCGGGGGGTTTGGGTAAACAACCTGATTTATAACATCCATCTGCTGACCGGTAAGATTGCCACACCCGGCAACAGCCCGTTCTCGCTTACTGGTCAGCCCTCCGCCTGCGGTACCGCCCGTGAAGTGGGCACCTTTGCCCATCGTTTACCGGCAGACATGGTGGTGACCAATCCGGAGCACCGAGCCAGGGCCGAGGAAATCTGGCGCTTGCCGGAAGGTACTATTCCGGCAAAAGTTGGTTACCACGCGGTACTGCAAAGCCGCATGCTCAAAGACAGCAAGTTGCGTGTGTACTGGACTCAGGTCACCAACAACATTCAGGCCGGCCCCAATACCATGCAGGAAACCCTGCCGGGCTGGCGCAATCCAGATACCTTTATCATCGTCTCCGACATTTATCCCACGGTTTCCGCTCAGGCGGCAGACCTGATCCTGCCGGCAGCGGGCTGGGTTGAAAAAGAAGGGGCCTTTGGTAACGCCGAGCGCCGAACCCAATTCTGGCACCAGCTGGTGAATGCTCCCGGCGAGGCACGCTCTGATCTCTGGCAGACGGTGGCGCTGTCGCAGCGGATTAAGGTTGCTGATGTCTGGCCGGAAGAGCAGCTCGCCAAGGCACCGGAACTCCGGGGCAAAACGTTGTTTGATGTGCTATTCCGCAATGGCAACGTTGATCGCTACCCGGTGGAAGAGTTGCACGCCGATTACGAAAACCAGGAGTCCAGGGATTTCGGTTTCTACATTCAGAAAGGCATTTTTGAGGAATACCGCCAGTTTGGTGCGGGTAAAGGCAAAGACCTGGCCGATTTTGATACCTATCACGCCACCCGTGGCCTGAGGTGGCCTGTGGTTGAAGGTAAAGAAACCCTCTGGCGCTATCGTGAAGGGTCCGACCCTTACGTCGCAGAGGGTAGCGGCTTCCAGTTCTACGGTAATCCCGATAATCGAGCTCGAATCTTTGCCGTACCCCATGAGCCACCCGCAGAATCGCCAGACGATGAATACCCGTTCTGGTTATGCACCGGTCGTGTGCTGGAGCATTGGCATACTGGCTCCATGACCCGCCGTGTTAGCGAGCTTCACAAGGCCGTGCCGGATGCGTTGCTGTACATGAACGCAGACGACGCCCGTGATAAGGGCTGGCGCCGCGGCAGCGAGGTAAAAGTGATCAGCCGCCGTGGCGAAGTCCGGGTGCGGGTTGAAACCCGGGGCCGGGTCAGTATGCCCAAGGGCATGGTGTACGTGCCGTTCTTCGATGCGGGCAAGCTGATCAATAAAGTCACCCTGGACGCCACCGATCCGATTTCCAAGCAAACGGATTTCAAGAAATGCGCGGTACGTCTTGAACTGGTTAACCTTGCCTGAGGAGAAGTCATCATGAGGTTATTGATTTTATTGCTGACAAGCTCTCTGGCATTGGCTGCCTTTGCACAGAGTGATGGGCTTTCGCCATCGGCGCCGGATGGGCTTCGTAAGGGTGGAACCGTCGGGCAAGATCTGCCGGCACCGCCGATTGCCGGTGATCCACGGAGCGTCAAAAGAGAGGTGCGTAGCTACCCGGAGCAGCCACCGGTTATTCCTCACACGATTCGGGATTATCAGGTAGACAAAAACTTCAATCGTTGCCTGGATTGCCATAGCCGGGAGTCTGCTGTACGGGCGGGCGCTCCGATGGTGAGTGTAACGCACTTTATGGACCGTCACTTCCAGGTGCGTGCCGAGGTAACTCCCGGGCGTTACTTCTGCACCCAGTGCCATGTGCCTCAAACCGATGCCGAAGACCTGGTTGATTCCAACTTCAAGGCGGTGGATCAAGTGATCCGGGATTCCGTCGCAGGAGGCAGGAATGATTAAGTGGCTTAAGTTTTATTGGAGCCTTCTGCGAAAGCCCAGTGTTCACTACAGCATCGGTTTTCTGACGCTCAGTGGGTTTATCGCAGGCATTATTTTCTGGGGCGGCTTCAACACGGCGCTGGAAGTTACCAATACAGAGGCATTCTGTATTGGTTGCCATGAGATGCAGAGCAACCCTTATGAGGAGCTCAAAAACACGGTCCACTACACCAACCGATCTGGCGTTCGGGCAGAGTGCTCGGATTGCCATGTACCTCATGGCTGGACGCACAAAGTGGCCAGGAAGATGGAGGCTTCTAAAGAGGTGTGGGGTTGGGTGTTTGGCTCGATCAATACCCCTGAGAAATACGAAGCCAAGCGACGGGAGCTTGCTGAGCGAGAGTGGAAGCGGTTGAAAGCCAACGATTCGCTGGAGTGCCGGAACTGTCACGAGTTCGACTCTATGGATTTCACCCTGCAAGATCCGCGTGCCGCGCAAGCGCATTCCACCGCACTGGTTAGCTCTGAGCAAACCTGCATTGATTGCCACAAGGGCATTGCACACAAATTGCCAGACATGACCGGCGTGCACCGCTGAGTGTGAGGCAGCTCAGCCGTTCTACTGGATGGTCGAGCTGCCACCTGTATCGGAAGACTGCGACAAGGCGGTCCCGACCGGAGGCCGGAAGTGCAGGGAATAAAGCACTCTGTCCAGCACTGCCTGGCCATTCCATGCGGGGTTGTTATTCACCATTCCTACGATGGCCCAGGTGGTGTTCTTGCCGTCCCGGGTAAAGCCGGCGATCGAGCGCACGTGTTCCAGGTAGCCGGTTTTGATCCGGCCCTGGCCGTCCATGCCCGTGTTCCTGAGGCGCCGAGACATGGTGCCATCCATGGCGATGATCGGCATGGATGCCATCAGATCCGAAGAGTAAGGGCTGTTCCAGGCGTGTTGCAGAATCTGTGCGCCCTGGCGTGCGGTAATCCTGCCATGGCGAGTCAGCCCCGCGCCGTTGTCAATCACCATGCCGGCTGTGTTAATTCCCATGCCTTCCAGCCAGTCATAAATAACCCGGATGCCGGCTACCCGATCGTCCTGCTCATCGTCTTTGCGGAACTCTGCTCCTATGGTCAGCAGCATTTGCCGGGCCATCACGTTGCTGCTCCACTTGTTGATGTCGCGCACCATGGTGACCAAGTCTGGTGAGGTGGTGCGCATAACCAGGCGGGCATCCTCCGGGGTGGTGTCGAAGCGATCACCCCCGCTGATGACGACACCCATTTCCGAAAACACCGAACGAATCAGAGACGCCGAGTAACGCTCGTGGGGCAGCAATGACAGATAGGTGGTGGTGCGACAACCCTGAGGCAGTTCGCCGGTGACCTGAACCGTTACGCGATGATCATTATGAAACGTCGGTTTCCAGTCAAAGCGGTTGCGGGCAGGGCAGGGGCCTTCCGGTAACGCAGTCACCCGGTTATCAATGGACACTTCACCCAGATTGGGCGTGGTCCAGGCCTGGGTGCCACGTTCGTCCGCGCGGACCTGAAAATGCAGCAGGTTGAGGTTGCTCAGGTAGCCTGATGGCTCGACCAAAAACGGGGCGTGGGGATTGTTACCGTTGTCGTTAAACGGTGGAAATCCACCGTCTACTCTGAAATAACTGCCATCCAGAACCAGGTCGCCTTCGATCCGATTGATACCCATGCTGCGTAACTCCCGCAGCGTGCTCCACAAACGTTCCAGGGTAAGCTTTGGATCGCCACCAAAACGAACGAACAGGTTGCCTTTCAGGGTATCGCCCACCATCACGCCATCGGTCAGGAAATCGGTGTTCCAGTGGTGGGTGGGGCCCAGTAATTCGAGCGCTGCGTAAGTCGTGACCAGCTTGGTGATCGAACCCGGGCTCATCAGTTCGTCAGCGTTTACATACTGTTCAATGCCCGGCCCATTAAGGGGGATGGCGGCAACGCTGAGGGCTTGTTCGCTGTTTAGCGACTTATTGGCGTAGTCTTTGATTTGGCTGGCCCACAGCCGGGATTCAGCAAAGGCTGTGGCTGCCGAGGTGTTGTCCTGGGCAGCGGTGGAGGCAGACGCCATCGTGCAGGCCGCCGCAATGGCCAGTACAAGCCGCCTTGGAGTGGTCGTGCACTGTGAAGAGCAAGTTCTTGCCCGCAAACCCTGAATCCGCATCATTCCAGCCCATTGTTGTATTCTTTTTCTACAATAGCTCATCCCCTTGGTTTGTACTATGCAGAAAAGCTATACATGACGTTAAAAAATGGCAGTAGAAACGTTGTTTATATTGGTTTTTTGTGACGGCGCGTAAGTGCCTTTCAGAATCAGTGAGTTACCAATACTGCACCCGAACGGCCCGGTCAGCCAATAGCTCAATGCGGGTTTATGAGACAATCCCGGTCAGAGCTCATTAACCTCACACAACAAATCAAGGGAAGAACATGCTTAAAGCGCTCAGACATCAGGTGAATGTACTGGAATCCGTGGCTACCTCATCATTTGCTGCTTGGCGCGGGTGCCTGGTTATCAAGCCGGTGGCGCAGCCCGAGAAGCCCCTTATTCTCTTCGACATGGAAGCCTGCCCTTATTGCCGCCGCGTTCGCGAAGTGCTGACCGCTTTGCATCTGGATGCGGACATCAGGCCTTGCCCTAAAGGCGGTCGATTGTTCCGGCCCGATGCCGAAGCGATGGGTGGCAAGCAGCAGTTTCCGCTGTTGGTGGATCAGAACACCGATAAGGTTATCTATGAGTCCGACGATATTATCGAGTACTTGTTTCGCGAATACGCTGGTCGGTCGGTGCCGCGTTACTTCCAGTCCAGAGCCTGGCAGCCGGTATTGAACACTATAGGATCCGCCGCGAGTGAGTTGCGCGGATTGCGTGCAGCCTCCAGCCATCGACCGGAGCAGGGTTTGCACCTGTGGAGTTTTGAAGGCAGCCCATTCTCACGACTGGTGAGAGAAAAACTGTGCGAGCTGGAGATTCCTTACACGTTGCACAACCTTGGTAAGGAACACTGGACCGAGATCGGGCCCGCCAAACAGCGCATCAAACCGGGTGAGTACAAGCCCCAGGCTGGCGGCAAGCGCGATGCGTTTTTCCAACAGCACGGCAGGGTTCAGGTGCCGTACCTGGAAGATCCCAACACCGACACCCAGTTGTTTGAATCCGGGCGGATACTGGCGTATCTGAACAAGCAGTATGGTGGCTGACAACAGCTGCTCATACCAGCGAGCTCAGGGCTGGTATTCCGGGCCTGAGCCGGTATGATCTGCGGCCTTGATCTGTTAGCCATAATCGGGAGAGTTCGATGTATACCGGCCAATGCCTCTGTGGCGAAATTCAGTTTGAGTACGACGGCACACTGGGACCGCTTTCGCTTTGCCACTGCAGTCAGTGCCGGCGGGCTCACGGCAGTGCATTTTCTGCCAGTGCGCCGGTACAGAAGGTGCGTTTCCGGTTTGTTGCCGGTGAAGACAGCATCACCGAATTTGAATCCCGCCCGGGTAAATACCGGGCCTTCTGCGGCAAGTGTGGAAGCCAGCTCTACAGCCGGTTAGACGCCATTCCGGGCATCCTGCGCCTGCGAGTAGGCGTGATCAACGAGCCGCTCGGGAAGACAGCCGCAAGGCACATCTATGTTGGTTCCAAGTCAGACTGGTTTGAGATCACCGACGGCTTGCCCCAGTACGATAAAACCGAGCGGACGAACGACCCCAACTGATCCGTCAGTTGGTCGGTACCATACGGTATATCTTGCCTTGACGGGAGTCGGTCAGTAACCACAGAGCGCCATCCGGGCCCATCCGGACATCCCGGATGCGCTCGCCAAGACCGGTTAGCAGGTCTTCTTCCTCAATCACTGCTTCATCCTGAATGGTCAGGCGCACCAGCTTTTGCGAACGCAACGCACCCACAAAGAGATCACCCTGCCACTCCGGGAACAGATTGCCGGTGTAGAACGCCATACCCGAAGGTGCGATGGATGGGTCCCAGTAATGCAGGGGGTCGGTCACGCCGTCCATGGTCGTTTTGTTGGTGATCGGGATGCCCGAGTAGTCGATTCCGTGGGTGACTTTGGGCCAGCCGTAATCGTTACCGGCCCGAATAATATTGATCTCGTCACCACCCCGGGGGCCGTGCTCGTGGCTCCAGATTTCACCGGTATCCGGGTGCAGGGTCATGCCCTGGATGTTTCGGTTGCCGTAGGTGAAGAAGGTGTCGTTACCCTTTGAATTGCCGACGAAAGGGTTATCTGACACCGGGTGTCCGTTGATCGTTATCCGATGCACACCGCCGGCATCGTCAGCGGTATCCTGGGCCCGATCCATGTCGCCCCGGTCGCCGACGGACACATAAAGATAACCGTCGTTGTCGATAACCAGGCGACTGCCGAAATGTCGGGCATTACTGGAACGGGGCAGGGCTTCGAAAATCACTTCCACATCGTCCAGGGCCTGGCCGTTATACGTCGCTCGCGCTACCCGGGTGGTCATGCCGTCGCTGTTGCGGTGGGCGTAGCTCAGGAACAGAGTTTGGTTAGTGTCGAAGTCCGGATGCAGAACAATGTCCAGCAGCCCGCCCTGGCCTGAGGCGACCAACTCAGGCAGGCCCGACACGGGATCTCGCACTAATTGGCCATTCTCGATCCGTCGCAACCGGCCTTCGCGCTCAGTGACCAACGCTGAACCGTCTGGCAAAAACGCAAGCCCCCATGGGTGCTCAAGGCCTTCGGCAACGGTCTCCAGGCTGTAGGACTCGGCATAAACGATGGTGCTGGCGACCGTCATAAGGCACGCAGCGCTTAATGATGTCAGCAGGTTGTTTTTCATGAGTGACCACTCCCGATTCGTTTCCTCAAAGCTTAGCAGCTAATACGCGGGTATCGTCCGGGTGGGTGGCTTGTCAGATTAGCGTTTCTTAATATGAGGAAGCGGGCTCGCGACCTGGAGCTTATCTAGCGTTGTCGGTTGCGCTGCAGCCAGCGGTCCAGCTGATCAGCAAACTCTTTGCGGTCGGCCTGGCCGAGAGGGGCTGGCCCGCCGGTCACCTGCCCTGCATTCCGCATTTCTTCCATGAAGTTTCGCATGGCCAGGCGCTGGCGGATGTTCTCCTTGGTGAACGCCTGCCCCCTCGGGTTGAAGACATCAGCGCCTTTCTCGATGGCCTCCGCTGCCAGTGGGATATCCTGGGTGATCACCAGATCGCCTTTGGTCATCTGGTCCATGATTTCGTTATCGGCGACATCAAAACCCTGGGGTACCTGGCGGCGGCTGATGTAGGGGCTCGGCGGCAGGTTGATGGCGTGGTTGGCAATGAAGGTGGTCTGGATTTGCCAGCGGCTGGCGGCGCGGCAGAGGATTTCCCGGATAGGGACGGGGCAGGCGTCGGCGTCGACCCAGATTGGCATTTTGGTGTTCCTTTATTGGCTTGTCGTTGGTGCATTTTAACCGTTCATCGGGTGGACTTGTTAGGTTTGGTCCGCGTATTTGTCTCTATGCCGTCTGGGTTCTGGTGTCTGTGTCATTGGGAGCCACTTTCCAAAAAACGCTACGAGCACCCGCACGCGGGTCCAGCCTGCAATCATAGATTGCAGTCGTTCGGCTGCGCATGAAGCTTCGCTTCATTAACGCTTGCCTTACCCATGTGCGCTTCTCTCAGGCCATCCTTGGCCTTCGAAATTTTTTGGAAGCCATCCTTAATCATGCCTGTGAGCGATATTAGTATCTCCGCGATTATTTTTCCGTTTTTGAGGGGAGGGTCATGAACGCCACCTTCATGTTGCTTTTAATGATTCTGGCCTTGCCGTTGTCGGAGAAACCGACGGTTCTGGCGAGGGTCTCTCCCGGTCGGTAGTGGTATAATCCTGTGCTCATTCAATTAACAGGAAATGATAATGTCGCAACTGCCCCCATGCCCCCAGTGCAATTCTGAATACACCTATGAAGATGGCGTTCAGCTGGTTTGCCCCGAGTGCGGGCATGAGTGGACCGCGGCGGAGCAGGCGGAGGCCGCGGCTGGCAAGGTGGTTCGCGATTCGAACGGCAACGAGCTTCAGGACGGCGATACCGTTACGGTGATCAAGGATCTGAAGGTGAAAGGTTCCAGCCTGGTGGTGAAGGTGGGCACCAAAGTGAAGAACATCCGCCTGGTGGACGGCGACCACGACATCGATTGCAAGGTGGACGGTATCGGCCCCATGAAGCTCAAGTCGGAGTTTGTCAAAAAAGCCTGAGTGCCTGCGGGCGCTCTGTGATATCCCGCTGCGCGTAACCCGCGCCAACAACA
>NZ_JACUUB010000048.1 GCF_014859525.1 Marinobacter sp. | reverse complement strand
TCAGCCCGGCCATTGACCGGGCTTTTTTCTGGGTTAGTGTTAGCGTTCAACAACGACCACAATGAAAAGGAGTTCGCCGTGCCCCGCAACCCGCTCAATATTGTCCTGCTGCTCGTCGCCACCATTCTTGTCAGCGCCTGTTCCAAACAGAGCATCTACGACAGCGCCATCGGCTGGGAGCGTTCCAGCGCCGGCCTTGAGACCGCAGAGGTAACGGTGGGCGAACTGGACATTGCTTACCTGCGCAGCAAAGAGGTTATAGAAGGTGACACCCTGGTCCTGATACACGGTTTTGGTGCCAACAAGGATAACTGGACCCGCCTCGCCAAAGAGTTCAAGGGCGAGTTCAATGTTTACGCCATCGACCTGCCCGGCCATGGCGACAGCAGCAAACCACTGGACATCGGCTACCAATTTGAAGACCAGGTGAGCTACCTGAATCAGATCCTGGCCGAACTGGGCGTAAAGCAGTTCCATATGATGGGTAACTCTATGGGCGGCGCCATCACCGCACTCTACGCCGCCACCCACCCCGAACAAGTGCGAACGGCAGTGTTGTTCGACCCGGCCGGGATCTTTGAATACGAAAGCGAGCTGGTGGATCTGGTACTGGAAGGCGACAACCCGCTGATTCCCAAAAAGAAAGGCGACTTCGATAAACTGCTGGACTTCGCCCTGGAAAAACGTCCCTTCGTGCCCTGGCCAATTTTTGACGTGATTGAAGAAAAAGCCATTGCCAACCGAGAGGTCAACGAAGTCATCTTTGCCGCCATCCGCGATACCGGCTTCGAGCCAGGCTTCCGCAGCGCCATCATCAACATCGAGGCGCCGGTACTGGTGATCTGGGGCAAGCTTGACCGGGTGATCGACTACCGTAACGCCGATGTCTTCGTAGAGACGATCCCCAACGCCCGCAAAGCTCTGCTCGACGATGTCGGTCATGCGCCGATGGTCGAGGTACCCTCCGAATCCGCGCGCCTGTTTCGCGATTTTCTGAACAACGAGCTTTGATAGTGGCATCTGCCACTACATCTGGCACCTGAAAACGGTTACGCTTGCGGGCCTATAACATGTGACGAAAGGCCAGACCCAGCGATGTACGATTCAGGTGCCAGCGAAGCAACCATGACCCAGATGACCTCCCTGCACGAGGAGCGTCTGGACAGGGTGGCCACACTCCTGGCGGAAACCGGTGCCCGGCGCGTTCTGGACCTTGGTTGCGGCTCGGGCTCCCTGCTGCACCGGTTGGCGGGCATGGCACAGTTCCAGTCAATCATCGGTCTTGAGCAATCCGGCCTGTCCCTGGGCCTGGCCAGGGACATCCTGCAACCCTGGATGGTCGAGGCCCCGGATCGCATTCAGCTTATCCGTGGCTCCTACGCCGAGCCACACCCGGCACTGGCCGGTTTTGATGCGGCCGCCATGGTCGAGACCATCGAACACGTGCAGCCCGGAGCGCTTTCCAAAGTAGAGCTTGCGGTATTTGGTCAGATGCGCCCTGCATTCTTGCTGATGACCACCCCCAACCGGGAATACAATCCATTATTCGACCTGGCCCCCGGCGAGTTCCGGGAAGAAGACCACAAGTTCGAGTGGGACCGCATGAAGTTTCGCCAATGGGCCGGCGGCGTGGCAAAGCGCAACGGTTACGAGGTGACATTCAGCGGCATTGGTGAATGGCATCCCGACGTTGGCCATCCGACACAGACTGCCGCTTTCCGCTTAAGCCGCTGACAATCTTGGGGAATTATTGGCAACGGATAACACTTAAACCAAGTGCTACTACATTTGGCACAAAAAATCGGGTAGCCTTTTGGCTCTCTTCCCAACCTCCCACAAGAACTCGTCATGCCTGAAGCCATCTGGATTACCTTCGCCTTTGTCCTCGGACTGCTTGTAAAAACGGTTGGCCTGCCGCCACTGGTAGGCTATCTGGCGGCCGGCTTTGCCTTGAGCGGCATGTCGGTGATGACGGGCATCGAGGTTGAAGAAACCTCTGTTTTGCAGCACATCGCACACCTCGGTGTTTTGCTGCTGTTATTCACCGTTGGTCTGAAACTGAAGCTCCGGTCCATCGTTAGCCCGGAGGTGATCGGCGGCAGTCTGCTGCATTTCTCGATTACCTGCCTGGTCTTCGCCCCGGGGCTCTATTGGCTGCTGGATCTGGATTGGACCACAGCGCTGATGTTGGCCATCGCCCTGTCCTTTTCCAGCACGGTTCTGGCAGCCAAGGTACTGGAGAGCAAACGGGAGCTCCGAGCATTCCACGGTCGCGTTGCCATTGGCATCCTGATCATGCAAGACCTGATCGCACTGGTGGTGATGAGTATTGCCGCCGGGAAATCACCTTCCGAGTGGGCGCTATTGGTTTTCGGCCTGCCGCTGCTCCGGCCCCTGCTGTTCAAATTGCTGGACGCCAGCGGTCACGACGAGTTGTTGATTCTGCTGGGTCTGTTGCTGGCTCTGGTCGTTGGCGGCCTGGGTTTTGAGGCGGTCGGACTCAGCTCTGAACTGGGCGCACTTATCTTCGGGGCCATGCTTGCCAACCATCCCCGATCCCAGGAACTGGCCAAATCACTGTGGAGCGTCAAAGAAATATTCCTGGTGGGCTTCTTCCTGCAAATCGGCATCGGCGGCCTGCCAGATCAGCAAGCCCTCATGTTTGCACTGGTCGCCGCCCTGGTTCTGCCGCTTAAAGGTATCCTGTTCTACTTCCTGTTGCTGCTTTTCCGTTTGCGGGCCCGCAGCAGCTTTCTGACTTCTCTGTCCCTGACCAACTACAGCGAATTTGGCCTGATCGTCGCCAGTGTGGCCCTGCCCCAATGGCTGGTGCCGCTGGCCATTACAGTCGCCCTGTCGTTCGTTTTTTCCGCTCCACTGAACCGATTTGCCCACGGCATCTACGAGCGAATCGCTCACCGCATTTCGCGTTTTGAAAGCCATACACGCCACCCGGACGAACAACCGATCTCGCTGGGTGACACCCGGATTCTGGTGATGGGGATGGGACGCACGGGCACTGCCACTTATGATTGGCTGCTGTCTCACGAGCCTCGCCTGATGGGGCTGGATTCAGACCCGGCGAAAGCGGAAACACACCAGAAGGAAGGGCGCAACGTTGTGTTCGCCGATGCCGAAGACACGACTTTCTGGGAGGGCTTGCACATGCCAGACCTGGAATCGGTGGTACTGGCCATGAACGATATAGAGGGCAAACTGATTGCGGCCCGAATGCTCCGCAAACTTGGCTTTACCGGCTACATTGTGGCACACACCCTGTACGCCGATGAGGCAGAGAAGATCCGCGAAGCCGGCGCTGACGATGCCTACTTGACCATGAGTGAAACCGGGGTGGCACTGGCAAGCCACCTGATGGAAAACACCGAGCTTCAGCCCGCGCAGGTCCGGAACCCGGTATAAACATCGCTGCGGAACGGCAGGTACGCCTGCCGGTAAGTGCCACGAATCAGATTGGATGATGTGGCACAGCTCCCGCCTTTGGTCACCTTGTGGGTGGCAAACTGCAAGGTGGACATGAACGGGTACATGTCCACTTTGAAACCGTCGTAAGGCAGGAAGTCGTTCGTGGTCCACTCCCACACTGAACCAATCATCTGCCGGCAACCAGACCGACTGTCCCCGGCGGGATGGTCGAATACCGGGTTCCGGGCCATGGTGCGGCCGTCCATATCCGCCCTTGAACGGTCCGGGACGTCATTGCCCCAGGGATAACGGCGGAACGGTTCCCCGGGCTTGTTGCCCAGCGCGGCCACTTCCCACTCATACTCGCTCGGCAGCCGTCGCCCGGCCCAATTGCAGTACCCCTCCGCTTCCCAATAGGTAACATGGGTAACCGGCGCGTCCGGCTCCAGAGCCAACCACTGGTCAAACACCCGCTCCTGCCATTGGCCATCATGCCAGCGCCAATACAACGGATGCCGGGGTGCATGCATCAGAGGCTCCTTTGCCCCGTGCACCAGACTGACATCCTGCTCAGATTCCAGCCATTTCCTGCCACCGAACGACCACAACTCCGGCCGCTGGTAACCACCATCGTCCACAAACGCTTGAAACTCCCGATTGCTCACCAGCGTGCGGCTAATGGCAAACGCCGGCAACTCAATCTCGAAGCGAGGTTTCTCGGCATCAAAGGCAAAATCGTCAGTGGAAAAATGTTTGGACTCACCAGGCATACCCATCACCCATCGCCCAGCGGGGATTTCCGCATCGCCCGTTATCGCCTCACCCGGTGCCGGCCGGTCGCCTTTGAAGTCTGCCGGCGCGGGATAACCGACCGTCTGCCGGCACCAGATCAGCGACTCGATGTGCATGTTCTGGTGGTAAATCGCGTAGCGGTAGAGATACAGCTCCCGCCCGGTCAGTTCCCGGCTCTTGATGCGCTCGGCAACCCGGTCGTAGATGGCATTGAAGTACCTGAGCGTTTCCTCACGGCCCGGGAACAGATCCCGGCGCCAGCGATCCGTGTGTTCCACATGAAAGGAATCCCAGAGGTCGTCCATCGCAGGGTTATAACTCGGCGTGCCATCCAGCAGGTTGAACACGAAGACCTCATAGAAGAACGCAGAATGCCCCATTTCCCAGAGCGGAGGGTTCACACCAGGATGGTAAGGCACATCGAGTTGCTGCTCCGGCAGCGTGCAGATCAGCTGCTCTGTGCGGGATCTGGCTAACTCTAACGCTTCCAGCAGCTGCACTCTGTTGTCTTCGTTGTCTTCGGTCACCATTCGTTCTAACTCCAAAGCGTCTCACTCCCAAAATCTGGGAAGACGTGTCGGGAAGGCCTGTCCAAAAATTTGCGGAGCCATGGATGGCGGAGCAGAAGCGCCACAGGGATGTGCCGCAAGGAGCGTTTTTTGGACAGGCCTTCCCGACACGGCTTCTTGCTCTAATGGAGGATAACAAAGAAAAAACCGCCGGGGGGCAGAAACCCGCGGCGGTTCAGTTACTATCGATACGACAGGCGCAGAAAATCAGGCCACCTCAGGCAGCCTTCTTGCGGTTGCGCCGCCAATCGGCCAGATCTTCGATCAGCTTGTAGAACAACGGCACGAAGAACAGCGCCAGGGTACTGGCGGCCAGCATACCGCCCACCACCACGGTACCGATTTCCTGACGGGAAACCGCACCCGCACCCGTGCTGAATGCCAGCGGCATGGAGCCTACGATGAAGGTCAGTGCCGTCATCATAATAGCCCGGAAACGCTGTCGCGCGGCGGTGCTGGCGGCCTCAAACGAACTCATGCCGGATTTGCGGTTCTGGGCAGCAAATTCCACGATCAGAATGGCGTTTTTCGCCGCCAGACCAATCAGCACCAACAAACCTACCTGGAAGTAGATATCGTTGGGGAAGCCTCGCAGCAAAGACGCCAGGGCAGCACCGAATACGCCGAACGGCACAGCCGTCGCCACCGCTACCGGCAAGCCCCAGCGCTCGTACTGGGCCGCCAGTATCAGGAACACCAGCAGCAGGCCCATGCCAAAGGCGAGAATGCCGGAATCGGCGGAATCCTGCAGCTGATAGGCTTCACCGGTCCAGCCCAGCAAGGTATTGCGATCAAACTGATCAGCAGCAACTGCCTGCAGGGCTGTCAGCGCATCACCGGTCGTGAAACCCGGCGCCGGGTCAGCCAGCAGTTTGGCCGCCGGATACACATTAAACCGATTCAGGATATCCGGGCCGCTGACCCGTTCCAGTTCCACCAGGGAACTCAATGGAATCATCTCGCCGTAGTTAGAACGGACAAACACCCGGCGCAGATCGTCCGGATGACTGCGGAACTCACCCTCGGACTGCAGGTTAACCTGCCAGTTACGACCCTGCAGAGTGAAGTCATTCACGTACAGGCCACCGAAGGTGCTCTGCATGGTGGTGAAGATCTGGTCGATTGGCACGCCGGCGGCCTGGGCTTTTTCCCGGTCCACGTTGGCCTGGTAGCGGGGAATGCCGGTGTCGAGAGTAACCCGCACGTTTTGCAACTCTGCCCGGGCATTGGCAGCCTGGGTGAAGTCATCGGCAATGGCCTTGATCTCAGCCGGCGTCCGACCACCCCGGGCCTGGATGTAGCCCTCGACGCCACCGGTCGTGGACAAGCCCTGAATCGGCGGCGGGGTGAAGGCAATCACGAAGGCTTCTGGCATGCCAGAACCGATGCCCATGACTTTATTGGCAATATCGGCGGCCTTCTGCCCCTCCCCTTCCCGCTCGGCCCAATCTTCCAGGGTCACGAAAGCGACGCCGCTGTTGGTGCGCAAAGCGCTTGAGATGATGTCAAAGCCGGCAAAGGACACAACGTCTTTTACTTCTGGCAACTGCATCATCTGCTCAACCAGCTGGTCTCGGGTATCAGCCGTCCGGCTCAAGGCCGACGAGGCCGGCAGCGAGTAAGCCGCCAGCACAAAGCCCTGATCTTCCTGAGGCACCAGGCCCGAGGGCATTTTGTTCAGCAGGAAGGCGGTGCCACCAATCATCGCGGCGAACAGCAGCACGCCAACAACCGCATGGCGCAGCAGCCAGTCCACCACAACGCAGAAGCCGTTGGTGAGCTTCTCAAAACCGGCATCAAACCAGCGGAATATGGTCAGCTGCTTGCCCTCATGACCCAGCAGCAGAGCGCACATTGCCGGGGTCAGCGTGAGCGCCACCACGCCTGAGATCACCACCGAGACGGCAATGGTGATGGCAAACTGCCGGTACAACTCACCACTGAGCCCGCCCAGGAAGGCCACCGGCGCGAACACGGCGACCAGCACCAGAGTGGATGAGACCACCGCACCCGATACTTGCTGAATGGTCGCCACTGCCGCGTTGTAGGAGGACATACCCTGCTCTTTAATCAGGCGCTCGGCGTTTTCCATGATGATGATAGCGTTATCCACCACCACCCCGATGGCCAGTATCAGCCCGAACAGCGTCAGCAGGTTGACCGAGAACCCAAGGGCCAGCATTCCGGCAAACGTGCCGATCAGGGATACCGGGATGGCAATCAACGGGATCAGGGTGGCGTTGAAATGTTGCAGGAACAGGAAGGTCACCAGCACCACCAGAAGCACGGCCACGATGAAGGTAGAGATCACCTCCTGAATCGAGATATCGATGAAACGGGTGGTATCGTAGGGCACGTTGTACTCCAGGCCCTCCGGGAAGCGGTCTGCGATTTCCTGCATGGCCGCATTCACCGCATCGGCAGCATCCAGCGCATTGGCGCCGGGCTGAAGATACACCCCCATAGGCACTGTAGCACCGCCATTGTAGACAGCCGCGAAGTCATAGTTCTGGGCGCCTAACTCAATACGAGCAACATCTTTCAGCCGCAGTGAGGCGCCCTGGTCATCGCTGCGCAGGATCACCTCACCAAACTCTTCCGGGCTGGTCAGGCGGCCCGGCGCTGACACACTGAAGGTAAACGCCTGCCCCTCCGGTGCCGGCTCCGCACCGATACGACCTGCGGCAAACTGGGCATTCTGGGCGCGCAGGGCAATAGCCACATCGTTCGGTGTCAGTTCGTACTGGGCCAGCTTGTCGGGCCGCAGCCACACCCGCATGGAATAATCCTGAGCTCCGAACAGTGAGGCATCACCAATGCCTGGCAAACGCACAAGTTCATCAAGCACGTTCAACAAGGCATAGTTGGAGATCTCCACCACATCCATGGTGTTGTCCGGAGACGACAGAGTAATTACCTGCAGGATCGACGTAGACCGGGCTTCCACTTTCAAACCCTGGTTGCGGACTGACTGGGGCAGGCGGGCCAGCGCTTGCTGTACCCGGTTGTTGACGTTGATGGTGGCCTGATCGGGATCGGTGCCGATCTCGAACGAGACGGTTACCCGGAAACTGCCCGCGTCAGTGGCACTGGATTCCAGGTAAATCATATTGTCTACGCCGTTGATTTCCTGCTCCAGTGGCGCCACCACCGAATCCGAGATCACATCCGCGCTGGCGCCGGGGAACCGGCCATCTACCACCACCTGGGGTGGCACCACGTTAGGGTATTGTTCAACGGGCAGCCCGACCAGAGCAAGAAGACCACCGAGAGTGATAATGATGGAAACAACCGATGCAAAGATCGGCCGGTCGATGAAGGTGCGCAGCATCAGTCTGAGCCTCCCTCATCGTCGGTATTGGTGACCTCAACCTCGGCGCCGTCGCGCAAATTCACCAGCCCGCTCACAATGTAACGATCGCCGGCATTCAGGCCATTGAGTATGATCTGCCGGCCACCACTGACAGGGCCAAGTTCAACCTCGCGCGCCCTTGCGGTGCTTTCGTCATCCACCACGTAGACCACCGGACCATTCGGCCCTTGGGTCACCGCCTTCTCCGGTATGGCGATGGTGTTTTCAAAGCTCTGCAACTCAACCCGAACCCGCACAAACTGTCCGGGCACAATCACATTCTCCGGATTACCGAAAACCGCACGAGCCGATACCGTACCGGTACGCGGGTCCAGCGTGGAGGCGGTAAAATCGATCTGCCCATCCTGCTGATATTCCTGGCCATCAGCCAGTACCAGGCGGGCAGCCACTTCCTGCTCACCGGTACCACGCATGCCTTCGCGGGCAGCCCGGCGGATGTTGGCATCGTTTTCTGGCAGCGCAAAGCGCACATGAATCGGGTCCAGTTGGACGATCGTGGTGAGCAGGGTACCGGAACTGATCAGGCTGCCCTCCGGAAAATCTTCCAGACTGGTGACACCACTGACCGGCGCCGTCACCGAGGTATAACCCAGGTCCAGATCCGCCTGGGCAACCCCGGCATTGGCGACCGCAAGACTGGCCTGGGCCAGCTCCAGTGCAGACTGGGCTGAATCCCGCTCACGCTCACTGACCGCATTGCGCTGGAATAATGAGGAAATACGGTTCCATTCACGTTCAGCCTGGCGCACGTCGGCCTCTGCGACCTGGCGCTGGGCCTGTGCTCGCTGTAAGGCCGCCTCGGCGGGCTTTCGGTCAATCCGGAACAGGGGGTCGCCTTCCTGCACCATCTGGCCTTCTTCGTACAGGCGTTCCTCAAGAATACCCTGAATACGCGCCCGCACTTCCACTTCACGGGCACCCCGTGCCCGGCCGGCATAGTCCTGGCGCACGCTTACATCGCCGGCTACGGCCCGCTCAACCACCACGGCTGCCGGCGGCATACCATCCTGCTGGCCGCTTGCATCGTCGTTGCTACAAGCGCTGAGGAAAAACAGCGAGGACAAACCTGCCACCAAAAGCCCCTTGCGGGCCGTCGACCGATGAACGTTATCAATGCGCATGGCGCGGTCTCCTGAAAACCGATTAAAAAACACAAGCGAGCCGTAACGAGCAAACGGGCCCGGGATGATACAAATTGAATAGCCCACTAAAATACATTCATTCATGTATGTATGTAAACCGGTTTCGTTTATAATCCTGGGCTTTGACACCCCGATGACAGCGATTAACCATGGCCCGCAAAACAAAAGCAGAAGCCGAAGCCACACGGGAAGCGATTCTCGATGCGGCGGAATGCGTCTTTATGGACAAAGGCGTTGCCAAAACCTCGCTAGAAGAGATTGCCCGCAAGGCCGGCGTTACCCGCGGTGCTGTGTACTGGCACTTCCGCAACAAGGCAGACATTCTGGATGCCATGCTTGAAAGGGTAAGAGCCCCTTTGGGCGAGATGATGGATGAAACCGCCGAGGCCGACCAGGGACTGGAAAGCCTGAAAAACCTGTGCATTGTGGCATTGTGCAAACTGGCTCAGGATGCACGCTATTTTCGCGTGTACATGATCCTGTTCCACCGCAACGAATCAGACCAGGCCCTCGCCAAACACCGCGACCTGGCTCGGGAAGCCACCGATTTCATCACGGACATTCTGGAGCGACCAGACAATCGGGCTCTGCTGAATCCATCACTCACACCCGCGCAAGCAGCCTACCTTCTGCACACTCAGATGCTGGGGCTGTTTTTTGACTGGCTGGCAGATCCCGAGCAATGGCCTCTGGCAGAGATGGCGCCTACCTTTGTGGATGCCTATTTTCGTGGACTGTTGGCCTAGAGCTCATCAACCCATAAAACAAAACCCCGCAAAGCCTGAGCCTTGCGGGGTTTCTGGTGGCTGGCAGGCACCGGGTGCCTGCCAAACATCCTGAACCGGTCGATTAACCGAACTGGTTCATGGTGTTGTCTTTACCACCGGCCTTCAGAGCCGCTTCACCAGCGAAGAACTCTTTGTGGTCGTCGCCGATGTTAGAACCAGCCATATCCTGGTGCTTAACGGTCGCGATACCCTGACGGATTTCCTTGCGCTGAACGCCAGCAACGTAGGCCAGCATGCCTTCGTCACCGAAGTAGCCTTTCGCCAGGTTGTCGGTAGACAGAGCCGCAGTGTGGTAAGTCGGCAGAGTGATCAGGTGATGGAACACGCCTGCTTCACGGGCTGCGTCACGCTGGAAGTTGGCAGTCCACTCGTCAGCCAGCTTGCCCAGTTCTGTGTTGTCGTATTCTTCGTTCATCAGCGCTGCGCGATCGTAGGCAGATACATCCTTGCCTTCTTCCTTCATTGCATCGAATACCTGCTGACGGAAGTTCAGGGTCCAGTTGAAGGACGGGCTGTTGTTGTAGACCAGCTTGGCGTCGGGCACCACTTCCTTGATGCGGTTAACCATGGCTGCGATCTGGCCAACGTGCGGCTTCTCGGTTTCGATCCACAGCATGTCTGCGCCGTTCTGCAGGCTGGTGATACAGTCCAGAACAACACGATCTTCACCAGAGCCCTGCTTGAAGCAGAACAGACCAGAGGCCAGGCGCTTCGGCTTCAGCAACTTGCCATTGGACTTGACCACAACGTCACCGTTCTCGATCTGGGACGCGTCGTCGATGTACTCTCCGTCCAGGAAGGCGTTGTACTGGTCACCCAGGTCGCCCGGCTCGTTGGTGACTGCGATCTGCTTGGTCAGGCCTGCACCCAGGGAGTCAGTACGGGCAACGATAACACCGTCGTCCACACCCAGTTCCAGGAACGCCAGACGAACCGCGTTGATCTTGGACAGGAAGTCGGCGTGGGGAACGGTCACTTTACCGTCCTGGTGGCCACACTGCTTCTCGTCAGATACCTGGTTTTCGATCTGGATACAGCAAGCACCGGCTTCAATCATCTGCTTGGCCAGCAGGTAGGTCGCTTCGGCGTTACCGAAACCAGCGTCGATGTCGGCAATGATCGGCACCACGTGAGTTTCGTGGTTGTCGATCTGCTTGATCAGGTCAGCAGCTTTGGCGTTGTCGCCAGCGTTTTCGGCTTCTTCCAGAGCGCGGAACAGGTGGTTCAGTTCCCATGCGTCAGCCTGACGCAGGAAGGTGTACAGCTCTGCGATCAGGCTGGAAACAGATGTTTTCTCGTGCATGGACTGGTCAGGCAGCGGGCCGAACTCGGAACGCAGAGCAGCAACCATCCATCCAGACAGGTACAGGTAACGACGCTTGGTGCTACCGAAATGCTTCTTGATGGAAATCAGCTTCTGCTGGCCGATAAAACCGTGCCAGCAACCCAGCGACTGAGTGTACTTGGAGGTATCGGCGTCGTACGCGGCCATGTCTTCACGCATGATTTTGGCGGTGTACTTGGCGATATCCAGGCCAGTCTTGAATTTGTTCTGAGCGCGCATGCGAGCCGCGTGCTTGGGATTGATGGCATTCCAGGTTGGGTTCTGCTTCAGGATGGAAGCGACTTGATCGACGTCTTGTGCGTAAGGCATGGTCTCTGTCCTTTCTACGTGAGTGTTCAAAAGGTGCGGAACCGCTGCTGCCAGGCAGCATCCGAAGCCAACCGTCTGCACAAACAAACGAGCAGAGGCTGACGTTGGGCGTTACTTTAGTGCTTTCTAATTTATAATTGAAATTTATATTATGTATTTTCGGCATTTTTCAAATGAATACCAAAAAACCGACCGAACGGCGCTGGAAGTATTCTTGAGTCTGATCATATTTGGCGCGCAGCAACATGCTATGATTCAATCACTTGATTAAAGTCACGGGTGTAAATGCCCGCGGGTTACTGAGGTATTGAGTGTTCTACGTCCGCGCTTTCGGCCATTCGCTACAGCATGCCCTGAAAAACCTGCTGCCGATCGTGGTTGTTGTTGCCTTCTTTCAATTGGCCGTGCTGCAACAGATTCCCGACAACACACTGAGCATGACCGTTGGCTTGCTGATCGTGGCTGTTGGCGTAGCGCTTTTTCTCCAGGGCCTGGAGCTGAGCATTTTTCCTGTTGGCAAAAGTTTGTCTAACCAGTTTGCCAAAAAGGGATCGTTGCCCATCCTGCTCTCTTTTGGCTTTGCCATGGGTTTTTCTGCGGTGGTCGCCGAACCGGCACTGATTGCGGTGGCCCAGCAAGCTCAGGACATCAGTGAAGGCAGGATCGACGCACTCACTCTGCGATTGCTGATTGCCACGTCCGTTGGCATGGTCATAGCGCTCGGCGTATTCCGAACCATCATGGGTTACCCGCTGCACTGGTTCATGATCGTTGGTTACATCGTCGTCGTCATCGTCACCTGGTTTGCCCCGGAAGAAATCATCGGCCTGGCCTACGATTCCGGCGGGGTCACCACCAACATTGTTACGGTACCGCTGATTGCCGCCCTTGGCATTGGTCTGGCTGCGTCCATTCGTGGCCGCAACCCGCTGACCGACGGCTTCGGCCTGGTGGCGCTGGCCGTGATGGTACCGATGATCACCGTGCAGCTTTACGGGATTGTGGTCTACAGTGGCGGAGTCTCGGACGACGCCTCGATAACGGCGTTCCATGACGACGGCGAGACCATCTCTGGCGCGCTGAAAATGCTACTGGAGCTTGCCGAGATGGTGCGGGATGTGCTGCCGATCATCCTGACCATTCTGTTTTTCCAGTACATTGTGCTCAAGCGCGGATTGTCCAATCCACGCAAGATCCTGTTCGGTTTTGTGCTGGTTATTTTTGGTCTGTACGCATTTGTGGTGGGCCTTAAAATGGGGCTGTTCCCGATCGGCACCAGCATGGCCGAACAGCTGATCGAACTGGAGCGCTTCGGCTTCATTTACCTGTTCGCTTTTTTGATCGGTTTTGCCACGACCATGGCCGAACCGGCCTTGCTGGCGGTAGGCAAACAGGCCGAAGAAGCCGCCTCCGGGCGAATCAATGGCAACACCATCCGGTTGCTGGTGGCCCTCGGCGTGGCCATCGGCATCAGCATCGGAGTGCACCGGATTATCGTCGGTGGCTCCATGCACTATTTCATTATGAGCGGCTACACAGTGGTGATTATCCTCACTGCCCTGGCACCCAAATACATCGTTGCCCTGGCTTTCGACCTGGGCGGCGTCACCACATCAGAGGTCACCGTACCTCTGGTGACAGCACTGGGCATCGGCCTGGCCACCAACATCGAAGGTCGCAACGTCCTGATTGACGGCTTCGGACTGATTGCCTTCGCTTCTATCTTTCCTATTGTTACCGTGATGCTCTACGCCATTGCCATGCAATGGCAGGCAGACCGCAGAGAGGTGCACCCATGAAATTTTCCGTCCTCGTTGCCATAGTTCCAGAAGAACAGGAGCAGGAATGCATCGACGCCGCTCGCGATCTGGGCGCCGGCGGCATTACTATCCTGTCTGGCCGCGGCATCAGCAACACCGCCAAGAAGACCTTTTTTGGTCTCACCTATGACGGCAGTCAGAGCGTGCTGATGATGGTGCTTGAAAAGGGTCTGTCGCTGCAGGTTCTGAAAGCCATCCAACACGTGTTAATGCCTGCAGAAAATGACTCACAGGGGCTGGTCTTCACCCTGCCGCTAGAACATCTGGGCGGCATAGACACATCCCAGTTCCAGAAATTTGAACAGCACTTGAAAGACAACTTCTGAGGAGCTTCACCTATGAAACTGGTCAAAGACGTGATGGTGAGCGATGTGGTTTGTGTATCTCCCTTCGCCAAGCTGAGGGAAGCCCTCAGCCTGATGAAGATGCACAATGTAAAATCCCTGGTGGTTGAAAAGCAGCACCCCAACGACGCCTATGGGCTGATCACCTACACCAATGTGCTGAAAACGGTGATTGCCGAGCAAGGTGATATCGATCTTTTGAACGTTTATGACGCCTGCGCGAAGCCGGCCATCTCCGTTGGTAAAAGCCTGGCCGTTCGTCATGTTGCCGCGCTGATGACCGAACACCGGGTCAAGCGCATTCTGGTGCTGGAAGACAACGATCTGCTGGGCTTTGTCACCATGGACGACATCATGGCGGTGCTGCTTGATCAGGTTGAATAACCTGGCAGCCGTTCAGGCGCTGCTCAGCAACACCAGCCGGTCACCCTCTTTCAGATCAAGATACTGATCACGGGGCAGGTTCATTCGCAAATGTCGGCCCCGCTCATCGGCTGCTGCCCGGAACACCCCCAAGGCAATCTCGCCGCTCTCGGCGACGATTTTTTCCAGCAACTGGAAGTCGGCACTCGCTGGCAACGGGTAATCGTGAGGATCTCGGAACTGAATCTCTGCGCCTCCGACGGTGAACAATTCATCCAGCACCACCCGCAGTTCCCGGCGCAACGCCACCTGCGCCAGCACGTGGCTCAGGATCATCGGGCTGATCAGCATTTCACTCCGGTGGCCATACAGCAGGTGCCGGTTGTCGGGATCACTGAGCTCCATGATGATCTGCGGTCGTTGCAGTGACTCCGCCAGTATATCCTCCAGTTGCAGGTAACCGACCATGGCCCGGGCATCCGCCTCTTCCCCGGACCCGATGCGGTCGCTGCTGAGCAGCATCACCGTGTCGTAGCTGGCCGGGTCGAGCTTTCTCAAGTCTTCTTCGACCATGTAATCCGCTTCCAGCAAACGGCCGTTAATTTTCTCCAGATCAACGCCGTAACGGGCAATCTCGCGCTGGCGTTCGTCCAGGGGAATCGCCGACACCATGTCCAGCTCAAAATGACGGCCGCCATAGCTGATGAACTCAGCGAACAGGCTGGGTACCCGGCGGTTCCAGCCCAGCACCAGCACGCGGTGGGTGTCAGGCTCGTTGCGCTCAGACACCGTGGCGGCACCCCGCTCGATTCTGGCCAACGGCGCGGCTTTCGGATCGGCACCGGTATGCTGGTAATCGCTGGCAAGCAGGACCACTCGGTCTTCGTGCCGAATAATCGTGTCTGACGGCGCCAGCAAATTAACTTTCCAGCCATTGCCGGCCAGCGGTTGCAGCAAGCCGAGCACGATCGCATGGGGCCTTTGGGTCGCCAGTTCTGCCAACGTCAGGCCCTCGGCGGTTTCGCCGCCACGCACAAAGATCTCATTGCCCTCGCCGGCGGTCAGCAATTCGTTGTAGACCTCGGACAAGTTGGGGTGTAGCACGTTCTGCACCATCAGCCGGCTGATGGTGACATCACCGGCCACCACTTCCACCGCACCGGGGTAGGCGCGTTCAATCACCGATAATTTGCGCATGTCCTGAATCTCGGCCACCACAAACGGCAGCGGCGCATTCAGGTGCCGGGCCTGGGCAGCAATGGATAACAGTGCCTTGACCGTTTCCACATCAGAGGTCACCAGGCTGCCGGCATCGTGCACATGGCTGGGCACAATCACCGCGGCCGCATCCAGACAGGCCACCCGGTGCAGGGCGTCGGGCTGAATGGCCGAGCCGCTGCGCAAGATGACTTCCCGGGCCCGGCGGCCCACGCCCGGCTCTTTCATCAACTCATGGAGTTGCGCCGCACTGGCTTCTTGCGCCAGCACCACCAGCCGCAACTTCTGGGTATCGTGCTTCTCCAGAAACCGCTGCATCCGGCCTGATGAGCCGAACAACTCGGCCACCAGCGGCGGTGTCTGGGGCGTCCAGCCCAGAACCACGAAGTGATTCTTCAGGGTTACCGGTGTCAGGCCCCGCTCAAGCTCTTCCATCTTGGCAATAAGCCAGCGGGTCAGGATGGCCACCAGCGTGCCCATGAACACCACGTAGCCCAGAACCGTCAGCAGGGTGGAGATGATTCGCGGCCAGGTGCCGACATCGTCACCCAGATAGCCTGGATCGGTCAGCCTCAGGAATGCCCACCACACCGCCGCCCCCGGATCGTCAAAATCGCCGCCCTGGGGCACCACCAATAACCCGCCGATCAGCGAAATCAAGCCAATAAACAATCCGACAACCAGCAGCTGAAAACCGGCGCCTTTGACCAGTTGGCGCTCCAGGATGAACTTCAGTCGATCAATAATCCGAAACGGCAGCATGTGGGGCCTTTTTTGCGATTCGTCGTTGTTGTTCATAGGATAGAACAAAGCTCTAAGGGAACGTGACCTCTGATCATGAATAACATCAACCTGCTTGCGGCCGGTTACCGCTGGATGGCGATCCTGCTGGCCATGGTCACAACAACGACCGCCGTGGCCAGCACCGCTCACCTGCCACAACCCTGGCGTGCCGATGCCGTGGTGCTTGGCCGGGATGAAGCCTACAACACCGAGCGCTTTCTGCATGAGCTGACCTTCCGGCACCGCCAGGCCTTGCCCTCGGCCACCGATAACGGCATTCGGGGCACCGGTGGCAGTGTCAGCAGCCGGCGGCTGTATTTCGACTTCCGTTTCCGGCAAGACTTTGATTTCATTGAGGGCAATAACGGCTTCTTGCTCGATATACAGCGGGGCGAAGATCTGGACGGTGCCTACCAGCGGCAACTGGTCGGCTTTCGGCAAAACCTGGGCGAGCGCACCGAACTCTGGTTGCAGGGTGACGTGTTTTCAGACAAGGCCGAATCTGACATCTACCTCAGCGCCCGTCACCACCTGACCGATCGCAGCTGGCTGCACGCCAGCCTGATTCTGCCGGATTACTATTTCAACGACAAAACCGACAGCTCCGACCGGTTTGCCAAAGCGCCCAGATCCTGGTTTTTGCAAGGGCACCGGCAGGGCGAGACAGCGACCGAAGGTACGACCGTCTCGATCAATCTGTCACCCGATGCCCGCCTCGTCAGCCAGCAGCAGGCCCTGACGGTCAGCAGCGAAAGCCAGCGGGCCGCCATCACGCACCGGCAAAGATCCGGCGATTGGTTGCTTGGTGTGCATCTTGAAGGCGAGCGCACGCGCCGGAACTACTGGCTGCAGGAGCCGGACGCGGAGGCCGCGACCGCATTTGACCGAAACCATGTTCAGGCCCGGGGCACCGCAACCCTGACCAGCCACCAGCTGTCGCCAACCGCCGGACTGGCCTGGCTGCACCTGGACGAAACCGGTTTTTTCGGGCGCGAGCTGAATGATCAGGGCAAGATTCGGCGCCGGGAGCCAACCGTGTTCGGAGAGGTCACTTTCAACCTGACGCCCAGCACCACATTGAGCCCCGGCGTTTACCTGAGTGCCCCGAACATCCGGCAATCGTTTGAGCAGGGCAAAGACCGCAGGCACACCGGATTGACCGGCAAGCTGGCACTACCCATCGCAACCCGGCTATCGGCCACCGACCAGGCGGTGTTAACGCTGAACCCGACCTTTTACCTGCACAAAGTCGGCTTTGGCGGGGGCAACCTGCAACTGCACTGGCCCCTGTAGGCTTACAGCATCTGCGGTGCTGTATGCCGGGCCGAGACCGTCGTGAGCGCCGCGTCCAGGGTTGGGTAGAAGCTGCTGACACCCGGTTCCGGCGTGAGCCCGGCCCGGGCCAGGGTCCGCAGTGGCTGGAATTGCAGGTCGGCAATCACCACTTCGGTACCGGTTTTCCGGCAACGGTCAATCAGCTTGTTGAGCGCCGCCAGACCGCCGGCATCCAGCACTGTGACACCGTCCATATACAACACGAAGCCCCGGGTTTGCTGTGACAACTCGGCCAGCTCGCCAAATACTCGATCCGCAGCGGCGAAGAACATCGGGCCATTTATTTTGAACACCCGCCAGTCCGACGGCAACGCGACCTGCCGCACCCGCTTGCTGTCGGTGATGTCGGTGACCTTGGTCATTTGCGCCATTTCCCGCATGAACAGCACGGCGGCGAGCAGAACGCCGGTGGTGATGGCAATCACCATATCCAGCGCGATGGTCAGACCAAAGCAGGTCAGAAACACCAGCACGTCACTGCGGGGCGCGGTTTTCAGCAAATGCACGGCCTTGGGCGCTTCGCTCATGTTCCAGGCCACCATGACCAGAAGGGCGGCCATGGCGGGCATGGGCAGATACGCGAGAATGCCCGCCAGCGACACCAGCGCCAGCAACACCACCAGCGCGTGGATCATTCCGGCCACCGGCGTCTCGGCGCCGGCCCGGTAATTGGCGGCCGAGCGGGCGATGGCCGCGGTGGCGGTGATACCGCCGAAGAACGGCACCAGGATGTTGCCGATGCCCTGCCCCATCAGTTCACTGTTGGCGCTGTGGCGCTTGCCGGTCATGCCGTCCAGCACCACCGCGCACAGCAGGGATTCAATGGCACCAAGCATGGCAATGGCAAAGGCGGCCGGCAGCAGTGCCTGAATCAGGCTCCAGGAAAATCCAACGGGCTCGCCCTGCGCGTTCAGTTGCTGCCAGGGCCAGACAAATTCCGGCAAGAATGGCGGAATGCCCGCTCCGGTACTGCCGTCCGGCAACAGATAACTGAACCGGGAACCGATGGTATCGATGCCGGCGCCGCCGGCATTGAGCCAGATCGCCAGCAGGCTGCCGATGATCACCGCCGGCAGATGCGGTGGCACCGGGGTTCGCAACCGGGGCCAGAGCAACATCACTGCCAGAGTAACGGCCGCCACCAGCGTGCTCATGGCGTCCAGCGCCGGTAACTGCTGGGCCAGCACCGCCAGCTTATCCCAATAGTGCTCCGGCATGGTTTCGACCGACAAACCGAAGAAATCTTTCAACTGCAGGGTGGCAATCACCACCGCGATGCCGCCGGTAAACCCCAGAGTAACGGATTCCGGGATATACTCGATAAAGCGGCCCAGGCGCATCAGCGCCATGATCACCAGCAACACGCCAGACATCAACGTGGCCAGCAGCAAACCGCCAAGCCCGTAACTCTGGGCAATGGGGTAAAGGATCACCACGAACGCGGCGGTGGGGCCAGAGATGCTGTAACGGCTGCCGCCAAACAGGGCAATCACAAACCCCCCAATAAAGGCGGTATACAGGCCATACTGGGGGGCGACACCACTGGCAATGGCCAGCGCCATGGCCAGGGGAATGGCAATGATGCCCACGGTCATGCCTGCCATCAGGTCTTTCAGGAAGCGACTACCGGTGTAGCGCTCATCTATGCAGGCTTCACGAAAAGCGTGGGCGACCCTCAGAGAAAACAGATGAGCGCGATGCGACATAAAACGTTTCCCGGTTGCGACGATGACTCAGTCATTATATGCTCATGGAAATTACATTCAATGTTAACCTGATTAACATGCCATGAGCACTGATACTTATGACCAAGGAAAACCGAACCGCCCGATTGACACTGCTGATCGATCCGGAAAAAAAAGCGGTCTTTGAGGAACTGTGCAAGGCCGAGGATGTCACGCCTTCGCAGAAAGTCCGCCAGTTTATTCGTGAGTATGTCGAACAAAAGCTGGGCCCGGACTGGCGCGAACAACGCACCCAACAATCTGACTGAGCACCTGGCCTATGGCTTCGATCAAACATCTCCTGGCACCACTGACAACGGCAGGATTTGCTGCCCTCACCGGCTGCGCCCAGCTGCCAGCTCAGTCTGCGGCGGACATCACGGAGCCTACAAGCCTGTACGATCGGGTCCTGATCGACAGCCCGAGCGCCCAGCCGGTCAGCCTGAGCACGCTGGCCGAACAGCTGGCGCCTGCGGATGTGGTGGTCATTGGTGAATACCATGGTCATCAGGCGTCACACCTGCTACAGGCCCGCCTGCAGCAGCAGCTACACCGCATCAACGGCAGCCAGGTATTGACCCTGGAGCAGTTCACTATAGACCACCAGCCCGCGCTGGATGACTATCTGGCCGGCATCACCGGCGAAACCGAAATGCTGGAAGACGCCCAGGCCTGGGACAATTACCGGGGCTCTTACCGGCCGCTGGTGGAATACGCCCGCCGTCATAACCTGCCGGTGATAGCTGCCAACGCGCCGGCTGAGGTGGTCCGATGTGTCGGTCGCACCGGCCAGGGCTATATGGACAAGTTACCGGCTGAGCAGCGTTTGTCCCTGCCGGAACAGCCGTTCCTGGACACCCCGGCCTATCGGAAAAAGTTCGAGACAGCGATCAGTGGCAGCCACGGCACCGGCGATCCGGCCATGGCCGAACGTATGGATAATACCTACAAGGCCCAGCTGCTGCGGGACAACACCATGGCCATGCGCATTTTGCAGGCCAGGGATCACTACCCGGAGCACCAGATTGTGCACCTGACCGGCACCTTTCACAGTGAAGAGCGGCTCGGTACGGTCGCGCTGCTTGCGCACCACGCGCCGGATCTGTCCGTAGCGGTGATCAGTCCGGTATTCTGGCCCGCAGATTCACCAGCGCCACTGGCGGGCAATCTGGACAAAGGCGACTATCTGTATCTGATCCAGCCCCTGCCGCCGGAATTCCGGGATAGCGATCGCCAGCGCAGCGCCATGCAAGAACGTTTCAGCAGCCGTCCGGACATCGACTGCAACACCGGAGAATGATCCGGGCCCGAACCGGAGGCTGCCCGCTACTGGGTTTGCACCATCTCGTCGGTAACCTGATAGTCCCCGGCCAGCCAGCGCAGGATCTCGTTGGCGGCCGGGTGATCAAAGCCATCGTAGGTGTGGATCAGCGCCTGCTTGCGTTCGGCACTGATCCGCTCCAGACCGGCATCCTGCAGCGTCAGTAAATCCTTATGCAGTTGATTGCCCAGATCAACGCCCAGCAACTCCCGCGCGGCGTGGTGAAACGCCTTGCCGTACTGGTAGTTCGGCCCCAACCGGTAGGACTCTGCCAGGGTCAGCGCGGGGATAGAGGTCAGGGCCGGCTGCAGCGCAGGATTGATGGCATGGCCCGACAGGTGCGCCGCATTGGCGGCCGGGCGCCCGGTAAAAGCACGTAGGTGCAGGTGCCGGGACATCCGGTCGCCGTCGTTGACCGGGTAGTTGTCCCACAACACCGGCTTGCGGCCCAGACGGTCGGCCACCCGTTTCAGGTGGCCGGGCGAGATTTCCCGTGAACACACTTCCTCACCGGTCCAGAACACCCGCACTTCCTTCGGCAACCCGGCGCCCAGGGTTTCGAGGTAATCGGCGGGCCGCTCCCCAAACACCCTGTCGAGCACCGGATCATCAGAATAGTAGGTCGGGCAGACACTGATCGTCGAGGCACCGCTGTGGTCCCTGATCCAGCAGACAATATCAGCCTGGGTGCTGGCCAGCGCCGGATTGTCGGAGCGCATGTCATCAAACAGGATCGCCAACTCCTGGATGCCAATCCGGTCCAGCGCCTTGAGCTTGGTCGCCAGCGCCTGCCGGGCGGCATCGTCAAACTGATTAAAGATCTCAAACGGGCTCAGGCCCACGCCAAAGCGCACGCCCTGGCGCCGGCACAAGCGGGAAAAAGCCTCCAGTTCCGTCGCCTGATCGGCCGGATGGGGTTCCTGCCAGCGCCGCCGCAGATAGGGATCGGCCTTGGGCGCATAGATGTAGAAGCCATAACCATGGGCTGCCAGCAGGGTCAGCAAATGATGCCGCTCCGGCCAAGTCCACATCGGCCCGTAAAACCCCTCGATCACTCCAAGTTCAACCGTCATCGCCTGCTCGCTCCCTGATCAATCTGTTCCTTCATCATAGAGCCATCTTCAAGAATTATCTCAACCCGCCGGTTTCGGGCTCGCCCCTGCTCGGTATCGTTGCGGTTCAGCGGGCGCGTATCGGCATAGCCAGCCGCCAGCAGC
>NZ_JACUUB010000047.1 GCF_014859525.1 Marinobacter sp. | reverse complement strand
CGGTTTACGCACCTTGCCCCAGAAGACTTACGGTCAACAACGAAGAGGGGCCAGAATGTCCAGATCGGAAATTGGCACGCATAGGGCACGGAGAGAATTTCAGGATCTGAAAGCAAAAAAGGCAGACCAGTAACTTACTGATCTGCCTTTCTTTTATATGGTAGCGGGGGCAGGATTCGAACCTACGACCTTCGGGTTATGAGCCCGACGAGCTACCAGACTGCTCCACCCCGCATCAAACTGGTTGTTTACCGGGTTGCCCCGATCAACGTGGCGCGAATAGTACAGCCAGAACCGGCAACTGTCAATCTCTATTTTCAAACAAATCCACAGGATACGTCAGCTCTTTATCGCAGTTCTTTGACTCATGCCGGTAAAGCCCGACAGCATCAAGCGCCTCCTGCACCGGCCTGAAGGACCGGCGATGTTCAGGAGTGACACCCAAAGTAGCCAGCGCCTCAAGATGAACCGGCGTGGGGTAGCCCTTGTGCTGAGCGAGACCGAATCCCGGGTACTTTTGTTCAAGCTCTGCCATCTCACGATCACGGGTGACTTTGGCTATGATCGATGCAGCGCTGATGGCCGCTACCCGGCTATCGCCTTTCACCACTGGCTCAGAAGGCCAGCTCCATTTTGGACAACGATTACCATCCACCAAAACGTACTCTGGCTTGATAGAGAGACCATCAACCGCTCGCCTCATAGCAAGCATCGTGGCCTGATAGATATTCAGCTGGTCGATCTCTGCAGCCTCACAGCGGCCCAAGCTCCAGGCTGCGGCCTTCTCAAGGATCTCGTCATACAATGACAGCCGTCGCTTCTCACTGAGTTTCTTTGAATCAGCCAAGCCTTCAATGGGCTGCTCCGGGTTGAGGATGACTGCTGCTGTTACGACTGCACCGATCAGGGGGCCCCGGCCTACCTCATCCACACCGGCCAGTCGCCAACCTTTGTAGCCACACTCAAACAGCGGCAACACCTTGCCCTTGACGACCATCAGCGCTTGCTCTCCAGCAAACTCGAAATGGCCATCGCGGCGCGTTCGTCAGCGTTCTGCCGCAAAGACTCATGCAACTCCGAGAAGGCATCGTTTAACCTCAACCGCTCTTGCTCATTTTCAAGGCGTTCAAGAATCGCAGCGCCCAGCGCCTCTGGCGTTGCGTCATCTTGGAGGAGTTCGGGTACCAGTTGTTTCTGGGCCAGCAGATTTGGCAAAGCCACCCAAGGCACTTTAACCAGCTTTGAAAGCAGCTTGAAACTGAGGTTGCTCAGGCGATAACCAACCACCATAGGCTTTTTCAGAAGCATGGCCTCAAGCGTAGCTGTGCCAGACGCCAGCAGAACCACATCACTGGCGGCCATCACTTCCCGGGAACGACCGCGAACCAGAGTGACCGGCAACTTTACTTCGAGTGACTCCACCAGGCCTTGAATTTGTTTCTCTCGATCCCGGTTGACGCACGGAATGACCAGTTGAATGTCTGATCTTCGCGCCTGTAACCAGCGCGAAGCCTCCAGGAACAAGGTCCCCAGGCGCTCCACCTCTCCACCCCGGCTACCCGGCAGTACCGCAAGCACGGGCTTATCAACCTCAAGACCAAGGGATTCCCGGGCTGCACGGGTATCGGTTGTCATTTCAATCCGATCAGCAAGTGGGTGCCCAACGAACGCCACGGGCACTTGATGCTCTTCGTAAAATCGAGCCTCAAAGGGAAAGAGCGTTAACATCAAATCAACGGATTTGGCTATTTTGAAGATGCGCTTTTGCCGCCACGCCCAAACTGACGGACTGACATAATGCACAGAGGGAATACCGGCTTCTCGACAGCGACGCTCGATCGCCAACGTAAAATCCGGAGAATCTATACCAATAACGACGTCCGGGGGCGTTTTGAAAAAGAAATCGAGCAACCGGGCGCGGATGCTGAATAGCTCCCGAATGCGCCCCAGCACTTCCACCAACCCCATCACCGACAACCGTTCCATCGGGACCAGCGAGTGAAAGCCTTCCGAAACCATCTCATCACCGCCGATGCCGACAAAACGGGCGTTCGGGTAACGTTTACGAAGGGAGCGGATCAGGCCAGCACCGAGGATATCCCCAGACGCTTCTCCCGCGATGATGGCGACGGTCAGTTTGCGCAAACTGACCGGGTTAACCTGAGAACATACCACCGGCAACCTCCAGCCAGATCAGCGGATGATGCCCCGATCCGCTCCCCGGAGCGAGTCAATCAGTGGACGGACTTCAGGAACGTCTGCAAAGTTCTGCTCAAGCTCGGCTACCGCCTGCTCGGTGGTTAGCCCCTGGCGGTAGATTACTTTATAGGCGCGGCGCAGGGTCAACAAAACGTCCTTGCTGAAACCACGGCGCTTCAAGCCTTCAACGTTCATACCATGGGGCTGGGCTGACTGACCGCTGGCCATGACATAAGCGGGAATATCCTTGAGCACGATACTGCCACCGGCGGCCATACTGTGCGGCCCGATATGACAGAACTGATGCACCATTGTCCCACCACCCAGAATGGCGTAGTCACCGACCGATACATGCCCTGCCAGAGTGGCGCAGTTGGCCAGAATAGTGTTGTTGCCAACACAACAGTCGTGGGCAACATGCACATAAGCCATCAGCAAGTTGCCGTTACCGATCCGGGTTTCGCCCCGGTCCTGTATGGTGCCCCGATGGATGGTGCAGTTTTCCCGGATTATGTTGTCATCGCCAATAACCAGGGTGGTCGGCTCACCTGCATACTTTTTATCCTGGCATTGCTCGCCAATACTGGAGAATTGAAATATGAGGTTATTGCAGCCTATAACCGTTGGCCCCTTAATCACCACGTGAGAGAGAATTTCAGTACCCTCACCAATCTCAACGCCGGGACCAACATAACTCCAGGGACCTATGGTTACGTTATCCGCCAGTTTGGCTGATGGGTCCACAATCGCCTGAGGATGGACGCCCGACCAGTCATTTGTCGCCATCAAACTTCTCTCTCAGCGGTCAATATTTCTGCCACGCACACGACCTCGCCATCAACCAGGGCGCGGCAATTGAATTTCCAGATACCGCGTTTTCCGGACACAAATTCTGATTCCAGATCCAGACGGTCTCCAGGCAGCACAGGACGCTTGAAGCGCACTTTGCTGGAGCCTGCCAAGTATTGTATCACGCCATCTGAGGGTTTCCGGTCGACAGTCACAAAACCGAGGATTCCGGAAAGCTGTGCCATCGCCTCAATGATCAATACGCCGGGCATAATCGGGTTGTCGGGGAAATGCCCAGTGAAAAACGGCTCATTGAAAGAGACATTCTTGTACCCCTTGATCGATTTTCCCTTCTCGACCTCGGTTACCCGATCGACCAACAGGAACGGATAACGGTGCGGCAGGTATTCAAGAATTTCATCAATTTTCATCATGTCGATCGGCCTCAGCCCTCTGATTTCTTTTCCAGTTCTTTGATCCGCCTGGCCAGTGCATCCAGCTGCCTGAAGCGTACCGCATTTTTTCGCCATTGGCGGTTAGTGTCTGCGCTGGTACCGGACGAATACACTCCTGGCTCCGAGATATCTCCGGTGACCATGGTCATGCCCGTCAGCTGGACTTGATCGGCAATCTCGAGATGACCGGCAATGCCAGAGGCACCTCCAAAGACGCAGTGGCTGCCAATTCGGGTACTGCCCGCAACACCTACTTTCGCGGCCATGGCCGTGTGATCGCCGATGCACACGTTGTGAGCAATCTGAACCAGGTTATCAATCTTCACGCCGTTACCAATCAACGTACTATCCATGGCTCCACGATCAATCGTGGTATTGGCACCGATCTCAACGTCGTTCCCCAAGACCACACCGCCCACCTGTGCAATTCGGTGCCACACGCCTTTCTCGATAGCGAATCCGAAGCCATCCGACCCTATCACTGCACCACTAAGGATATGACAACGCTGCCCGATGACAACATCGTGGGCCAGCGTCACTCTGGGGCGAAGTATTCCGTGATCACCAATCCGGCAGCGTGCGCCTACAAATGAGCCGGCCCCAATCGCTACATGCTCTCCAATCTCTACGTCGGCCTCAATAACAACATGGGGGCCAATACTGGCGGTTTTAGCAAGCTTCGCGGAAGAGTCAATCACCGCAGTCGGGTGAACCCCGGCAGCGGCAATCGGTGCAGGGTCAAACCAATGGCTGAGACGAGCATAGCCCAGGTAAGGATTGTCGAGTAACAGGACATTGGTCGGAGCATCACCGGCAGCCGCTGGCGAAACAATAACCGCCGACGCCTTGGTGTCTTTCAGGTATTTGCCATAGGCGGGATTGGCAAGAAAACTGATTGCGCCCGGTCCGGCCGCGCGCAACGTGGCCATTCCGGAGATCCGGATGTCGGGATCGCCTTTCAGCTCCGCACCCAGAGCCTGTGCCAGCTCCTGTAGGCTATAAGATTTCATCATTCTTGACCTTGTTCTGATCCCGCCAGCCGGGCTCTATCCTGCTCAGCGATTCAGTTTATCAAGCAGCTCAGAGGTGAGGTTCATCTCCGGCTTTACATAAACCACGGCTTCACTCGGCAGAATCAGGTCGAGGTTGTGTTCTTCCAAGAGTTCTTTCACCGCCTCGTCTACTTCCGGACGGGCACTTTCAAGGAACTGCTGCTTACGTTGGGCCACCGTAGTGTCGAGACGCTGTTTCAAAAAGTTGAATTCCTGAACCGTTTCCTGAAACTCACCAGCCAGCTTGTTGCGCTCGCTTTCGTTCATCATGGCGCCGTCTTTCTCAAGCCGATCCTTAAGCTTTCTGGCCTTTTCTTGAGTTTCGCGAACCTTGGCCTCATCCCCCGCAAAATCCTGCTGGAGCTTCTGGCTAAACACCTGGGCGTCATTGGAAGAGAACAATGCCTGGCGTAAATCAACCACACCAATTCGGGTCTCGGCTACGACTTGCAGCGAGAATGCCATCAAAGTGGCACCAATCATGGCAGTTAAACGTTTCATGGAAATCTCCTGTGTTTCATCCTTTGTTTTTCTGTTCTGTGAGATCAGAAGGTTTGCCCCAGTGAGAACTGGAATACCTGAGTATCGTCGCCCGATTTGTCATTAAGCGGTTTCGCCAAACTGAATGCAAGCGGGCCAACGGCAGTGATCCACTGGAAGCTGATGCCGGCAGCGGCCCGCACTTCATCCAACGCCGGATCAAATCCCCGCTCGGTATCAAATACCTGACCGGCGTCCAGAAAGAACGAGGTCCGCATGGAACGAGTGTCACCAGCGAAGGGTGTGGGAAAAATCAGCTCAAGGCCCGCTTCTGTCAGCAGATTGCCGCCGAAAGGGTTCGGGCTTGAGAAGTCGAATTCGGCTGGTTCCGCACGGTTACCGAGGGAATTTGCCCGGTAGCCACGCACCGATCCATAACCACCGGCAAAGAAGTGTTCGAAGAACGGCATTTGAGTACGGTCACCATAACCATCCCCGTAGCCCACTTCTGTACGCGCCCTGACCACCCATCTCTGGGTATCCACCAACGGGTAATAGAAATCGGTTTTATGGGTCGCCTTGTAGAACGTAAGGTCGCTGCCGGGCACAGCCACATCCAGTGACAACGAATGGCTGCGGCCACGGGTTGGCAAAACGCCCCGGTTCAGGGTGCTACGGCGCCAACTACCAAACAGGAAGTAATTGGTGAAGGAATCGCCCTCATCCGCAATGAAGTCCCGAACTTCAACCGCTGAAAATATACCCGGCTTGAGGTTGGATTGAGTAACACCCACACCAAAGTTCAAGCGGGTAATGGCGTCTGTGGGATACCCAAAGGTCATCCTGGCACCGTACTCGTCCAGCAAGTAGGACGAAATGTCCTGCTCCTCGAAGTCCGTCTCACGCGCAAACAGGCTGAAACCCCGGCTAACCCCGTCAACGGTGTAATAAGGATCAAGGTAAGACACGTTGGCGCTCTTGACAGAATCACTGACGTTAACGCCAAAAGACACCCGCTTTCCGCTACCAAAAAAATTGTTCTCCGACACCGCCGCGCCCAGAATCACACCAGAGTTCTGAGAGAAGCCGATCGATGCGGACAGGCTGCCCGTAGGTTGCTCACTAACGCTGTAATTCACATCAACCAGGTCGTCGGAACCCGGAACCGGCACGGTTTCAACATCTACGGTCTGGAAGAAACCCAAACGCTCAAGTCGGGTTTTGGAAAACTCGATCCGGTCAGAGGAAGCAACACCACCCTCCATCTGAGTCATTTCCTGGCGAAGAACCTCATCCTTGGTGGAGACATTGCCCTGGAAGTTTACACGCCGCACATAAGCGCGCTTTCCAGGCTCAATAAAGAACGTGACCGCCGCTGTATTTCCTTCCTCAGGTTCTGGCACCGCATTTACGTTGGCAAATGCATAGCCCTCTCTACCGAGGCGAAATGACAGGGCTTCAGAGATGGCGGTCATCTGGGCGCGTGAGAACACGTCCCCCTCCGACACCGGGATGAGTTTACGTAATTCGTCTTCATCAACGATCAGGTCGCCCCGAAGGCGTATGTCCGAAATAGTGTACTGAGAGCCCTCATCCAGAGAAATCGCTATGAAAACCTGCTGTTTATCCGGAGAAATAGATACCTGGCTCGACTCCACATTAAAGTCCAGGTAGCCGCGGTCGAGATAAAAAGACCGCAAGGTCTCCAGATCGCCGCTCAGCCGCTCGCGGGCATACTTGTCTTTGTTGGTGATCGAATTCCACCAACTGGTTGTACGCAGCTCCAACAGGCTGGTCAGCTCTTCGTCACTGAAGTCGTCATTGCCAATGATATTGAGGTGCTGAATCGACGCCACAGAGCCTTCGTTGATATCGAGGCGAACGGCAACCCGGTTTCTCGGAAGCGCCTCGGCAGTGGCACGAACTCTGGCGTTATAACGGCCCTGAGAAATGTAGGAGCGCAGTATCTCCAGTTCCAGTCTCTCCAGAGTGGCCCGACGAAACACCTGCCCCTCTTCAAGCCCTGCCCCGGCAAGCGCATCCATGAGCATGTTTGTTTCAATATTCTTATTACCGTCTATCTCGATAGACGAAATCGACGGACGCTCTTTAACCGAGAGAATCAGCACACCGGCATCGCGACTGGCTTCAATATCGGTAAACAGGCCTGTCCGGAACAAGTCCTTAATGGCAGCCGCCAGGCGGGTTTCATCCACCTGTTCACCGATATTGACGGGAAAAGCAGAGAATACAGAGCCCGCTGAAACCCGCTGAAGGCCTTCTACCTCGATGTCCGCTACTGTGAATTCATCGGCCAGCACGGGGTTGAGACCAATTGCGGTAATGGCTAGACCAACGGCTACAGCTAGAAGGGAACGTCTCATTCAGTTATATCGCCTGGTTAATGTGCGGTAAGGAGCCCGCAATTCTCACAACCGCATCAGGTCGTTGTAAAGAGCAAACACCATTAAAGTCAGAATCAGAGCCATACCAATTCGTAATCCAAGCGCCTGAACATGCTCAGACACCGGTTTCCGGCGGATGGCCTCGATGGTGTAATACACAATGTGACCACCATCCAGAACCGGCACCGGCAGTAAATTAAGCACACCAAGGCTGACGCTCAGGTAAGCCAAAAAGCGCACAAAATCCTCGAAACCGGAACTGACGCTGGCCTCCGCTACCCGGGCAATCGTGATCGGCCCGCTGAGATTAGTGGGTGACAACAACCCGGTAAACATCTTTTTGATGGCAACCAAAGTCAGCCGTGTATCCGCCCAGGTTTCATGTACGGCATTCGGAATGGCCGCCAAAGGGCCGTAGCGAACCTCGCGCAGCACCTCATCCGGCCAACTGATGGCCTCCACCCCGGCTCCAACAAAGCCAATGACCTGACCGTCCTCAAGCGTACGAGACGCCGGACGAACGGCAATACTCCTCGGTTCGCCGTTACGCTCGACCGAGAGGGTCAATGTCGTTTCCGGAGCGTTGCGAATATGCTCAACCAGAGCAAACCAATCCGCGACCGGCTCACCCTCCACCGCGACGATACGATCACCGGTTTCCAGTCCAGCTGTCGCAGCCCGACCGTCGCCCGCTACCTGCCCCAGAACTGCCGGCACCGCCGGTCGCCAGGGCGTGATGCCGAATTCTGCCAGCGGGTTGGGTGCGTCATCGCTCAGGCGCCAGCCGTTCAGCGCGCCATCTACTGTTCCTCTGGAGCCGTCACGGGAAACCTCCACAGTCACCTGCCCATGCTCTCCGGCTCGCTCCAACAAACGCATGTTAACGTCGCGCCAGGACGTCACACGACGACCATCAATAGCGTGAATCTCCATACCCTGTTGCAGCCCAGCCCGCTCAGCCACACTGCCGGGTGATACATCACCCACAATCGGCGCAACGCTGGTCACACCCACCACACTCAGCAGCCAGTAGGCAAAAATGGCAAAAATAAAGTTAGCAATCGGACCGGCAGCAGCAATCGCGATACGCTGTGAGGGCGGCTTTGATGTAAACGCCTGGTCTTTCAGCTCTTCAGGTACCGGGCCTTCCCTCTCATCCAGCATCTTGACGTAGCCGCCCAGCGGAATGGCTGCAATCGCAAACTCTGTGCCGTGCCGGTCATACCAGGAAAACATTGGCTTGCCGAAGCCCACCGAAAACCGAAGAACCTTGACCCCAAATCTACGGGCGACCCAGAAATGCCCGTACTCGTGCAGGGTGACCAAAATTCCCAGGGTTAACGCAAGCGCCAGTACAGTTTGAATGATCTGCATAGATTTTCCGGTTTGTGGCTAGAGACCAAGGTGAGCATTCCAGAGGGTTCAGACAGACAGCAGACTGATCTGTTCCCTGGCACATGCGCGCGCCTCGGCATCTTTCGCGAAGATGGTCTCGAAGTCGGTCGCCGTGACAACGGGTGTGGCGGCCAGAGTTCGCTCTATGATAACGGGGATGTCGGCGAAGCACAGCCTGCCATCGAGGAACGCAGCCACCGCCTCTTCATTTGCGGCATTCAATACTGCCGGAGCCGTGCCACCACTGGCGAAGGCTTCGGCTGCTAAACGCAAACACGGGAAGCGCTGAAGATCCGGTCGTTCAAAGTGAAACTTGCCGATCGCGAACAGATCCAGCGGCGCCACGCCGGCTTCAATGCGCTCGGGCCAGGCAAGGCCATTGGCAATCGGCGTACGCATGTCCGGACTGCCGAGCTGAGCCAATACCGACCCATCCGCATACTCTACCATGGAGTGGATAATGCTCTCCGGGTGGACATGAACCTCGACACGCTCAGGCGTGGTGTTGAACAACCAACAGGCCTCGATCAACTCAAGCCCTTTGTTCATAAGGGTGGCGGAGTCAACCGAGATTTTCTGGCCCATGGACCAGTTAGGGTGCGCACACGCCTGGGCAGGCGTGACAGTCCGCAATTGCTCTGCCGCGTAGGTTCTGAAAGGTCCGCCTGAGGCAGTCAACAAGATTCTTGTGATTCCGGCGGCCTTAGGATTCCGAATCTTATCCGCTGGCATGCACTGGAAAATGGCGTTGTGTTCGGAGTCGATTGGCAGCAACTCCGCACCGGAATCCGACACTGCGTCCATAAAGAGTTGCCCAGACATCACCAGCGCCTCTTTGTTCGCAAGCAAAACCCGTTTTCCGGCGCGAACAGCCGCCAACGTCGGCGCCAACCCAGCCGCGCCAACAATAGCCGCCATCACCGTATCGGCATCATCTGCCGCTGCCACGGCCGATAAGCCCTGCGCGCCAGAAAGCACCTGAATGCCGGCGCAATCACTAAGCAGAGCGGCCAGCTCTTCCGCGGCTTGGGCATCGGCCATAACCGCCACCTTTGGCTGGAATTCCCGGCACAGTGCCGCCAACTCCTTGGCACGCGTGCCCGCGGTCAATGCGTAGAGGGAGAATCGTTCCGGATGACGACGAACGACGTCCAGCGTACTCAGCCCGATCGAGCCAGTCGCCCCTAGTATGGTAATGCAACGTTTTGTCATAACTAACCGTGACCGGCGCTCAACCAACCCAGCAGGGTGATCATCAGTGCAAAAACGGGGATCGCGGCAGTAAGGCTGTCAACACGGTCCATAATACCCCCATGACCAGGCAGCAATTGACTGCTGTCTTTAATCCCCCGGAAACGCTTGAGCATACTTTCCAGCAAATCACCCAGCACCGAGACAAACCCGGTGAGCAGGCTGGCGACGATCAACAGCATGGTCTCGCCGGCGCTGGCCGTAGCCAATACACTGGCGACCACTGCTAACAAGGCGACAGCTGCCAGACCACCCCAAACGCCGGCCCAGGACTTGCCGGGACTGACTCTGGGGGCCAGCTTGGCTTTGCCAAAGGCCCTGCCCGCAAAATATGCACCAATGTCGGCTACCCACACCACAAAGAAGATGTACGCAATGACCATCAGATTATTGGTGACATCGCCAAACTGAACGTCTCCGTTGCGAATGTGGTCCAGCCCTATCCAGGCTGGCACCAATACAAACACCCCCATCAGTGCCCGCAACGGCACCGCTCCCCAGGCGCCAGAGCCGGCCGGATAACGGCGAACAAGCCAAAAACAGACCAACCACCAGAATACTGCCAGCCACAACAATGGTACGGCGGGCACGGCAAACAGCCAAACGAGATAAATAAGGACGGCAATCGCCATCGCATACGCTACACGGCCTGGCTGACGCTCAATACTGGCCATATTGGCCCATTCCCAGGCTCCGAGCGAAATGATGGCACCGGTAAACAGAGCAAAACCCAATGGCGGCAGAAAGAAGATTCCGCCAATCGCAATAGGAGCAAGAAACAGTGCGGTAATAATGCGAGTTTTTAACACGGTATAGGTCGCTGTATCGTTATTGTTGTGAGGCACGGGCCGCAATCTGATCGTCGGTCTGTCCGAAACGACGCTGCCGACCGCTGTAGGCTTCCAGGGCTTTGCGCATTTCGTCAGCTTTAAAATCCGGCCAGAATACGCTGGAAAAATAGAACTCTGTGTAGGCCAGATGCCACAACAGGAAGTTGCTGATGCGTTGTTCTCCCGCCGTCCGGATCAACAAATCCGGCATCGGCAGATCGCCAATACTCAGATGCTGCTGGATCATATCGTCAGTAATATCAGATGGTTGAAGCTCTCCGGACTGGACTTTCTCTGCCACCTGGCGCGTAGCCTGAGTGATATCCCAATGGCCACCGTAATTGGCGGCGATCACCAGAGTCATCGCGTTATTGTCCCGAGTCAGCGCCTCGGCTTTGTCCATGTGTTCTTGCAACACGGCATTAAAGGCTGAGCGATCCCCGATGATCCGGAGGCGAATATTGTTCCGGTGAAGCTTTTTGACCTCGCGTTCCAGAGCGATCAAAAAAAGCCTCATCAAGGCCGACACTTCGTCTTTGGGCCTTCGCCAATTCTCGCTCGAGAACGCGAACAGAGTCAGTACTTGCACTCCCTCCCTGGCACAGGTCTCCACCACGGCTTTAACCGCGTTCACACCGGCTTTGTGCCCTGCCACTCCCTTGAGCCGATGAGCCTTCGCCCACCGGTTGTTGCCATCCATGATAATGGCCACATGCCGGGGACAGCTATCCGCCGTCACCGGAATTTCTGCGGTTACTTGTACCGTCATGAAACCCTCTGCGCGGCGGAGCGTTCGTCCGCCGCTTGCGTTGTACTGAATAGCCCTGGCGATCAGACCGCCATGAGATCCTCTTCCTTCGCTTTCAGCATCTTGTCGACTTCAGCGATGTACTTGTCAGTCAGCTTCTGGATTTCTTCTTCACCCCGGCGCTCGTCATCTTCGCTGATGTCTTTTTCTTTGAGCAGATCTTTAAGCATTGTATTGGCATCGCGGCGAGCGTTCCGCACAGATACCCGACCATGCTCCGCATCGGCCTTGGCCTGCTTGACCATTTCCTTTCGGGTTTCTTCGGTTAGCATCGGCATGGGCACGCGGATGATGTCGCCGTTGGTCGATGGATTCAGGCCCAGGTCGGACATCATGATGGCTTTTTCGATGGTCGGCACCAGATTCTTTTCCCAGGGGGCAATCATCAGGGTGCGGTTGTCTTCAACGTTTACGCTGGCGATTTGCTTCAGCGGTGTTTCCTGGCCGTAGTAATTCACCATCACACTGTCCAGAATGGACGGGTGGGCACGGCCCGTACGGATCTTGTTGAAAGCCGAGTGCAGAGCTTCCAGGCTCTTTTGCATTTTCTTCTCGGCATCTGCTTTGATGTCGTTAATCACGTCAGCATCCTCAAATTCGTTCGTCTGGTTCTATTAAAGCAACCGGCTATTAACGGGCCGGCAACTATTATTCGATCAGTGTGCCTTCTTTCTCGCCGGTAACAATGCGGGTCAGAACACCAGGCTGAGTCATATTGAACACCCGCAGCGGCATACCGTGGTCACGGGCCAGACAGATGGCCGTCAAGTCCATCACGCCCAATTTCTTGTCCAGAACCTCATCGTAGGTCAGGTGATCGTATTTTACCGCGCTCGGATCAAGATGGGGATCGGCACTGTATACGCCGTCGACCTTGGTTGCCTTCAGCACCGCGTCTGCCTCAATCTCGATGCCACGCAGGCACGCGGCGGAATCGGTGGTAAAGAACGGGTTGCCGGTACCGGCACTGAAGATCACGACGTCGCCTTCTTTGAGATCACGCACCGCACGCCGGCGATCGTAATGCTCAACAATACCGCTCATCGGGATCGCGGACATCACTCGGGTGCGGATGTTGGAGCGCTCCAGGGCATCGCGCATCGCCAGGCCATTCATGACGGTCGCCAGCATACCCATGTGGTCGCCGGTTACCCGGTCGAGGCCGGCAGCACTCAGCGCGGCACCCCGAAACAGGTTGCCGCCACCAACGACCAGTCCAACCTGAACACCAATGCCGACCAGGGCACCGATTTCCAGAGCCATACGATCGAGCACTTTGGGATCAATACCAAAACCCAGGTCTCCCATCAGGGCTTCGCCACTGAGTTTCAGCAGAACACGCTTGTATCTGGGCTGGTTTTTTGAAGATGTCGGCATGATGATCCCCTTTTCGTCTGTTGGCTATCCGGCGTAAAACCCGTTGCAGGCTTGTATCTGACATACTCCTCAAAAAGGGGTATCTCAGATACAAGCCCGCCACGAAAGCCGGAAAAACCCGGCAGACGTGGCAGACTCAGGTCGTGCTGTCACCTTACGCAACAGCACTCAGAAGAAGATCAGGCCTTGCCTGTGCCAGCGGCAGCAGCCACTTCGGCAGCAAAATCCACTTCTTCTTTTTCGATACCTTCACCCACTTCCAGGCGAACGAAGCCAACCAGCTCACCACCGGCGGCCTTGATCAGGTCACCGACTTTCTGGTCCGGGTTCTTGACGAACGGCTGCTCAACCAGGCTATTCTCAGCCAGGAACTTCTTGATACGGCCACCCATCATCTTCTCAACGATCTCAGCAGGCTTGCCTTCCATGTCCGGCTGAGCCTTGATGATGTCTTTTTCCTTCTCAAGCTCTTCCTGCGGCATATCTTCCGGCTTGCCAACGCGCGGGTTAACAGCTGCGGCGTGCATGGCGATATCGCGGGCCAGCTCAGAATCACCAGCAGTCAGAGCCACAACAGATGCGATCTTGTTAGTGCTGTGAACGTAGCCACCCACAACCGGGCCTTCAACCTTCACAATGCGACGTACGGTGATGTTCTCACCGATCTTTTGAACCAGCGCTTCACGCTTGGACTCCAGATCGCCCGCCATCAGCTTGGCAACGTCGGTTTCGCCCTTCTCGAAAGCAACGTTCAGCACGTCGTTCGCGAAGTTGATGAGGTTGTCATCACGAGCCACGAAGTCTGTTTCAGAGTTCACTTCCAGGATGTAAGCGACGGTGTTGTCGTCAGAGATCTTGATCAAAGACACACCTTCAGCGGCGGTGCGACCGGCTTTCTTGGCAGCCTTAAGACCGGAAGACTTGCGCAGCTCTTCAATTGCAGCATCAACGCTTCCGTCAGCCTCAACCAGTGCTTTTTTGCACTCCATCATGCCAAGGCCGGTGCGCTCACGCAGCTCTTTGACCATTGCAGCGGTAATTGCAGCCATGTTCAATCCTCTTAATCGTTTCCGAATTCGGTGGGGAGGTATGCCCGGATAAACGGGCGGGCATACCTTAAAACTCAAACCGTCAGTTCAAGTCTTACTCGGCGGCAGGAGCAGCGCCTGCAACATCTTCGCTGACTTCGACAAACTCGTCAGCACCGCCTGAAGACTGAGCGGCTTCCAGGCAGGTATCAGCAACGGCCTGAACGTAGATCTGAATAGCGCGAATAGCGTCATCGTTACCCGGGATCACGTAATCAACGCCGTCTGGATCGCTGTTGGTATCAACTACGCCGATAACAGGAATGCCCAGCTTATTGGCTTCCTTGATGGCGATACGCTCGTGGTCCACGTCGATCACGAACAGGGCATCCGGCAGGCCGCCCATGTCCTTGATACCACCGATGGAACGCTCAAGCTTGTCCATCTCGCGGGTACGCTCAAGAGCTTCTTTCTTGGTCAGCTTGTCAAAAGTACCGTCCTGGCTCTGGGCTTCCAGATCACGGTAGCGACGGATTGACTGACGGATAGTCTTGTAGTTGGTCAGCATGCCACCCAACCAGCGGTGATTAACGTAAGGCTGGTTGGAGCGCAGAGCTTCTTCCTTGATGATCTTGGACGCCGCACGCTTGGTGCCAACGAAAAGGATCTTGTTCTTGTTGCCTGCCAGCTGCTGAATCACATTCAGCGCTTCGTTCATTGCAGGAACAGTCTGTTCAAGGTTGATGATGTGAATCTTGTTGCGAGCGCCAAAGATGAACTTTGACATTTTCGGGTTCCAGTAACGAGTCTGGTGACCGAAGTGAGCACCTGCCTTGAGCAGGTCACGCATATTTACCTGAGCCATGATATTTACCTTTTAGCTTCGGGTTAGGCCTCCACGCGTCCGATTGACCCAACCAGTCTCCTTCAAGCAGGAACCGGCACCCTGGGACAACGTGCTGACACGTGTGTGAATTTGCCGGATTCGTCTCCGGCGGGCGCGTTTATACCATAAAGCCGCGCCAATACGCCATTACTTTTACCTTCACGCTTCCTTGTACCGAAACCCTCCGACCCTTAAAATGCCTGTTTGATGCAAATCAACAGGAAGCCCGATGCAGGTATCTATCAAGACCCCCGAAGAAATCGAAAAGATGCGCGTAGCAGGTCGCCTGGCCGCTGAAGTTCTGGAAATGATCGGCGAGCATGTCAAACCTGGCGTCACCACGGAAGAGCTGAACCGCATCTGCCACGATCACATCGTGAATGTGCAAAAGGCGATCCCGGCCCCGCTCAATTACAAAGGATTTCCGAAGTCGGTCTGCACTTCTGTTAACCACGTAATCTGTCATGGCATCCCTTCCGATAAAAAGGTGCTGAAAGACGGCGACATCATCAACATCGACGTCACCGTGATTAAAGATGAGTACCACGGCGACACCAGTAAAATGTGGATTGTCGGCAAACCCAAGCCGGGCACAGAACGGCTGATCCAGATTACCCAGGAATGCCTATATAAAGGTATCGAGCTGGTGAAGCCGGGCACGCGCCTGGGCGATATTGGCCACGTCATCCAGCAGCACGCTGAAAAACACCGTTATTCGGTAGTTCGGGATTACTGTGGTCACGGCATTGGCAAAGTTTTTCACGAGGAGCCGCAGGTGATGCACTATGGCAAGCCCGGCACCGGCATGGAGCTGCAAGAAGGCATGACGTTCACCATTGAGCCCATGATCAACCAGGGTAAATACCTGACCAAGCTGCTGCCAGACGACTGGACCGTGGTCACCAAGGATCACAAGCTCTCGGCACAATGGGAGCACACGATTCTGGTGACAGCCGACGGCTTCGAAGTGCTGACCAAACGCTCGGAAGAGTCGTTCTAAGTGGACCGGAGCGAGCTGGAATCCCGCATGAGCAACGACACGTCACCGGTTTTTGCCGCCCGGGAACTGCTTCTGACAAGCTTCAACGCAGATGCCGATGCGTTTCGCGAGGGCGCTGATGTCAGAGCACTGGTTCACGCAAGGGCCAGCACCGTCGACAAAGTACTGAGACTGATCTGGAACCGGTATCCTTTTTCCCGCTCGTCCGATATCGCTCTGGTCGCCGTTGGCGGCTACGGTCGGGGCGAACTCCACCCTCACTCCGACATTGATCTGCTGATTCTCACACGCAACACCATAGAAGAAGGCTGGCAGGACGACCTCAGTGCTTTCATAACGCTGTTGTGGGACCTCAAGCTGGACATTGGCCACAGCGTGCGCAGCATGGACGAGTGCGTAGCGTCTGCCAGGCAAGACATCACCATCCTGACCAACCTGCTTGAAACCCGAACCATTGCCGGCCCTGACGGTTTGCGATCAGAACTCAGCAACATCATCTATTCAGACGATGTCAGCTCGGATCGAGACTACTTTCTGGCCAAGCGGGACGAGCAGCAGCGTCGGCACCAAAAGTACGGCGATACCGAATACAACCTGGAGCCCAACGTAAAAGGCTCACCCGGAGCTCTTCGCGACATCCAGACCATAGGCTGGATTACCAAGCGCCACTTTGGTTTGCAAGATACCGCAGACCTGACCCGCTTCAGCATTTTGACTGAGGAAGAACGTCAGATTCTTCAGCAGGGCGAAACCTTTCTCTGGCAACTGCGCTACGGACTGCAACTGATCGCCGACCGTAACGAAAACCGCTTGATGTTTGATCATCAGCGGGCGCTTGCAGAAATGCTGGGCTACAAGGATGAAGGCAAGCGCCTCGGCGTAGAACTGATGATGCAGTCGTACTACCGCACCGTGCTTGCCCTGGCCGAGCTGGCCGATGTTATTCTTCAGTTCTATGACGAGGCGATACTGGGTGGCGGCAGTAAAGACGAAATCCGCCCCCTCAACAAACGTTTCCAGGTTCGCAACCTCTATATTGAGGCCATTAACAATCAGGTCTTTGCCTACGCGCCCTACGCCATTATGGAAATTTTTGTATTGATGGCCCAGCACTCAGAGATCAAGGGCATCCGGGCCACCACGATTCGCTCCCTGCGAGCTCACCGGCACCTGATTGACGACGCCTTCCGCTCCGATCTGGCAGTCACCACGCTGTTTATGGAGCTGCTACGCACCCCTCATGCGCTCGACCAGACCCTGTCGGCCATGAAGAAATACAACGTGCTGGGGCGCTATTTGCCGGAGTTTGGCCAGATCATCGGTCAGATGCAGCACGACCTTTTCCACATTTACACCGTCGATGCCCACACTATGCGGGTTATCCGCAACATGGTGCGCCTGAACAGCACCGACGTGCGCGACGAATACCCACTGGCCTCCCGCCTGATCCACCGGCTACCAAAGCTGGAAACCTTGTATATCGCCGGCCTCTACCATGACGTTGCCAAAGGCCGTGGCGGCGATCACTCGGAGCTGGGCGCCATTGATGCCGAAGCCTTTTGCCAGCGCCATCACCTGAGTGAGCGGGACACCCAACTGGTGTCCTGGATGGTGGAGAACCACCTGCTGATGTCTATGACCGCACAGCGCAAAGACATTTCCGACCCGGACATCATTCAGGCCTTTGCCCGCGCCATTCCTAGTCAGGCGCACCTGGACTATCTGTACATCCTGACCGTGTGCGACATCAGCGCCACCAACCCGAAACTCTGGAACACCTGGCGGGCGTCTCTGTTGCGCCAGCTCTACATCGAAACCAAGCGAGCGCTGCGCCGGGGCACCGATACACCGGTTGATCGCCAGGCCTGGATTGACGCTACCCGCGAAGAAGCCAGGGACATCCTGCTTGCACAGAACATGACCAACGACCAGATCGACCACATCTGGAGCACCGTCGACGACGACTATTTTTTGCAAGACTCCACCATCGACATCGCCTGGCAGACAGCCGCCATCATTCGCCACGGCGACAATCCAGACCCTCTTGTTCTGATCCGAGACACCCGGGGCGGACCAACCGATGGCTACTCCCAGATCATCATCTATATGAAAGACCGGGTCGCGCTCTTTGCCGCCACTACGGCAGTTCTGGAGCAGCTTAACCTGAACATCGTGGACGCCCGCATCAACAGTAGCGAAGGCCCCTACTCCATCAGCTCCTATGTGGTGCTGGACGAACAAGGCCAGCCGCTGGGCGTCGATCCGGCCCGTAAAGAGCGGACCCGTAAACGCCTGATCGAAGAACTGGATGACCCGGAGGATTACCCGGACATCATCCACCGGCGCACCCCCAGGCAGCTGAAACACTTCGCGTTCCCGACCGAAGTGACCTTCTCAAACGACACCATCAATCAACGCACCGTGATGGAAGTCATCACACCAGACCGACCGGGGCTGCTGGCGCGGATTGGCCAGGTGTTACTGGAACACCGGGTGCGTCTTACCAACGCCAAAATCGCCACCCTCGGCGAGCGGGTAGAAGACGTGTTCTTTATTACCGATGAACACGGCGAGCCGCTGCGCGACCCGAGCGTGTGCCAGGCCCTGCAACAGGACCTCTGTACCATGCTGGACGATATTCAATGAACCCCAATCTCGACAGACTTCATCCCTACCCTTTTGAAAAACTGACCAAACTGAAAGCCGGCATCACGGTACCAGAGCACCTGGCGCCAATCTCTCTCGGCATCGGCGAACCCAAACATCCATCACCGGAATTTGTAAAACAGGTGATCGCCGATAACCTGGACAAACTGGCCAACTACCCCACCACCAAAGGCATTGACGAGCTGCGCAAGACCATCGCGGACTGGGCAACCCGCCGCTTCAACCTTGCCGAGGGCTCGCTGACCCCGGCCAGTCACGTGGTGCCAGTCAATGGCACCCGGGAAGCCATTTTTGCTCTGGTGCAGGCGGTGGTGGATGCCGGCAAGCCCGCCACCGTCGTCAGTCCGAACCCGTTCTACCAGATCTATGAAGGTGCGGCGTTTCTGGCCGGAGCAGACCCGGTGTATCTACCCTGCGATGGCAGTAACGGGTTTATCCCCGATTTTGAGGCCGTGCCTGACACCGTCTGGGACAGCTGCCAGATTCTGTTCCTGTGCTCTCCCGGCAACCCGAGTGGCGCAGTGATCCCTCGGGAAACCCTGGTCAAAGTCATCAAGCTGGCTGACCGGCACGATTTCCTGGTCGCCTCCGACGAATGCTACTCCGAACTCTACCCGGACGAAGCCAACCCGCCGGAGGGTTTGCTTCAGACCTGCGCGGCCATCGGTCGTCACGACTTCAAACGCTGTGTGGTGTTCCACAGCCTGTCCAAGCGCAGCAACCTGCCCGGTCTGCGCTCAGGCTTTGTGGCGGGTGATGCCGACGTGCTGGCCGGCTACCTTAAATACCGCACCTATCACGGCTGCGCCATGCCGATTCACAACCAGCTGGCCAGCATGGCCGCCTGGAACGACGAGAACCACGTGCGGGAAAACCGCGCCGCCTACCGGGCCAAATTCGAAGCCGTGGTACCCATCCTACGTGACGTCATGAACGTGGATTTCCCGGGCGCCGGCTTCTATCTATGGCCAGAAACCCCGATCGACGACGAAACCTTCGCCAAAGAGCTGTCGGCCCAGCAGAACGTGCACGTGCTGCCCGGCCGCTATCTGTCCCGAACCGTGGACGGTCACAACCCGGGTGAAAACCGCGTGCGTATGGCCTTGGTTGCGCCCCTCGAAGAGTGCGTAGAAGCCGCACATCGGATTGTTGAATTTGTGAAGGGCTTGAAAGCATGAAAATCTACGGCATCAAGAACTGCGACACCGTAAAAAAAGCCCGCAAATGGCTCGATGATAACGGCATTGCTTATGAATTCCACGACTTCAAGAAAGACGGCCTCACCAGCGAGAAGCTGGGCCAGTGGGAAGCGGCAGCAGGCTGGGAAACCCTGGTCAACAAACGGGGCACCACCTGGCGGAAACTTCCCGATGAGGTTCGTGATACCATTAGCGCCCAAAGTGCCCACCAGATCATGTTGGAGAACACCTCCATCATCAAACGTCCTGTGGTTGAGCGGGGCGACGAAGTGACCGTGGGCTTTAACGCAGACCAATGGGCTGCGTGGGCTGATTAACTATTTCAGCCACGGACATTCTTTCAATTATTTACCACAGGAGCAGATCAGATGAGTTTTGCATTCGGCATTGGCATCGGCAGCCAGAACAATCAGGGCGAATGGCTGGAAGTGTATTACCAGCAGCCGATCATGACCCCAGGCAAAGACCTGATCGACGTGGTTGAAACCGCGCTGGATTATAACGGTGGCAACCAGGCCATCAGCGTGCAGCCGGAGCAGCTGACCAGGTTTGCCAACGCCCTGCGCCAACTGGGCCAGACCGACCAGGCCAAACTGGCCGAGAGCGCGGCCCAGAGCAAGCGCCCGGTTGTTGTGACCGTTCTGGCCATTGATGACACCGCCTCCAGCACGCCCGAGGTTTACCTCAAGCTGCACCTGATCTCTCACCGCCTGACCAAGCCCCACAGCCTGAAACTGGACGGCATTTTCGGTCTTCTGCCCAACCTGGCCTGGACCAACGAAGGCGCGATCGATCTGAACGAGCTGCCGGCACGCCAGCTGCAGGCCCGCATCGAAGGCCGCACCCTGGAAGTAAAATCGGTCGATAAGTTCCCACAGATGACCGATTACGTGGTGCCCAAGGGCGTACGGATTGCTGATACCTCACGAGTTCGTCTGGGAGCCTACGTGGGCGAAGGCACGACCGTGATGCACGAAGGCTTCATCAACTTCAATGCCGGCACCGAAGGCACCAGCATGATCGAAGGCCGCATTTCCGCCGGCGTAATGATCGGCAAAGGCTCAGACCTGGGCGGCGGCTGCTCCACCATGGGCACCTTGTCTGGTGGTGGCAATATCATCATCTCTGTTGGTGAAAACTGCCTGCTCGGCGCCAACGCCGGCATCGGCATCCCCCTGGGTGATCGCTGCACCGTTGAAGCTGGCCTGTACATCACCTCTGGCACCAAGGTGAACCTGCTGGACGACAACAACGAGCAGGTAGAAGTGATCAAAGCCCGCGATCTGGCCGGCAAAAGCGACCTGCTGTTCCGTCGCAACAGCCTCACTGGTGCAGTTGAGTGCAAAACCAACAAGTCGGCCATTGAGCTGAACGAAGAACTGCACGCGAATAACTAAGGGCCGCAGCATGTCACTCTCCCCCACCCTTGAACTCGCCATGGACCTCATCCGTCGTCGCTCGGTCACGCCGGACGACGCTGGCTGCCAGGAGCTGATGATGTCCCGCCTGGCACCGCTGGGATTTGCAGGCGAGAACCTGCGGTTTGGTGATACCGACAACCTCTGGGCCCGCAAGGGCTCAGACGGCCCGCTGCTGGCCTTTGCCGGGCACACCGATGTAGTGCCGACCGGCCCGGAGAAAAACTGGGGCCATCCGCCGTTTGATCCTGTTATCAAAGACGGCTATCTGTATGGACGGGGCGCGGCAGACATGAAGGGCAGCCTGGCCGCCTTCATCACCGCCTGCGAACGGTTTGTGGCGAAGAAGCCTGAACACAGGGGTTCCATCGCCCTGCTGATCACCAGCGATGAAGAAGGCCCTGCCCAGGATGGCACCGTCAAAGTCATCGAAACTCTGGAAGCCCGTAACGAGAAAATGGACTGGTGCCTGATTGGCGAGCCGTCCAGTACACATCGGGTAGGCGATGTCATCAAGAACGGTCGGCGCGGCTCCCTGCATGGCTACCTGACAGTGCATGGTGTGCAGGGACATGTCGCCTATCCACATCTGGCGGAAAACCCGGTACACACCGTAGCCCCGGCGCTGGACGCCCTGGCCAAGGAGTTCTGGGACAACGGTAACGACTTCTTCCCGCCGACCACCTTCCAGATCACTCGGATTGAATCGGGCGTGGGCAGCAACATCATTCCCGGTGAATGCCTGGTGCACTTCAACTTCCGCTACTGCACCGAAAACACCGCAGAAAGCCTGGAAGAGCGCGTGGTCGCCGTGCTCGACCGCCACAACCTGAAGTACGACCTGCAATGGCACCTGAGCGGCCGCCCGTTCCTGACGGACAAAGGCGCCCTGGTCGCCGCCAGCCAGAGCGCCATCCGCACCGTCACCGGCCGCGAGACCGAGCTATCCACCTCCGGCGGCACCTCCGACGGTCGCTTTATCGCACCGACTGGAGCACAGGTAGTCGAACTCGGCCCCATCAACGCCACCATCCACAAAGTGGACGAATGCGTGAAGGCAGAAGACCTAGACACCCTCTCCGAGATTTACGAACAAATCCTGGTAGAACTGCTGGGGTAGTAAGGGTCAAACCCGCGTGCGCTTTGAGGCCAGGGGTCAGACCTAAGTGCGTTTTGAAGCCAGGGGTCAGACCCACGAGCGTTTTGAAGCCAGGGGTCAGACCCACGTGCGTCTTTGG
>NZ_JACUUB010000046.1 GCF_014859525.1 Marinobacter sp. | reverse complement strand
GTCCATACGCGACTCCAGCGCACTCTGTTTTTTTCGCCACGGGCTCAGCTTTTGTCGCACTTCCGCTTCCTGACGCTTCCGGGCTTTACGTTCATCTGCGGTCAACGCAGCGCCAGCGGTGGCGACTTTCGCCGCGCCGGAATCGTCCATCACCTGGCGCTTGGGCGGTTCATCGTCGTCTTTTCTTCGGTCAGCCAGCCAGCGTTCGTAGTCTTCCAGGTCGCCCTCGTATTCCTGTACCGCACCGTCTGACACCAACCAGAATTCATCCACCGTGTTGCGCAGCAAGTGGCGATCGTGAGACACCACTACCAAAGCACCCTCAAAATTCTGCAACGCCATGGTCAAAGCCTGGCGCATTTCCAGGTCCAGATGGTTAGTAGGCTCATCCAACAGCAGCAGGTTGGGCTTCTGCCAGGCAATCACCGCCAACGCTACCCGGGCCTTCTCACCGCCAGAAAACGAGCGGATCGGGCTGAGCGCTTCGTCGCCGTGAAAATCGAAGCCACCCAAAAAGTTCCGCACTTTCTGTTCGGATGCACCCGGCGCGAGCCTCTGCAAATGCAGAAACGGGCTAGCATCCAGGTCCAGTGATTCCAACTGATGTTGGGCGAAGTAGCCGATGGCCAAATGTTCGCCACAGGTCCGTTCGCCGGCCAGCAACGTGCCGGTGCCGCGCAAGGCATCCATAAACGTCGACTTGCCTGCCCCGTTCGGGCCGAGCAGGCCAATACGAGAACCAGGCAAAAGGGTGACATTGATATTTTTGAGGATCGCAGCATCACCGTGACCAGCGGTGCCATGGCGAATCGACAGCAATGGGTTGGAGACTTTATCGGCCATCGGAAATTCAAAGCTGAACGGCGAGTCCACATGGGCCGGGGCGATACGTTCCATGCGTTCAAGGGCTTTAACCCGGCTCTGAGCCTGTCGAGCTTTGGTGGCTTTTGCCTTAAATCGGTCGATAAAACGCTGAATTTCAGCGATCCGGGCCTGCTGACGCTCAAAACTGGATTGCTGCTGGGCTAACCTTTCACTGCGCTGCACCTCGAAGGCCGAGTAGTTACCGGTATAGAGCTCCAGCTTTTTCTGATCAAAATGCACCAGGTGGGTAGCCACCCGATCCATGAAGTCGCGATCGTGAGAGATAAACAGCAGAGTACCGGGGTATTTGCGCAGCCAGTTTTCCAGCCACAGACAGGCGTCAAGATCCAGGTGGTTGGTGGGCTCGTCCAGCAATAGCAAATCCGACGGGCGCATCAATGCCTGAGCCAGGTTCAGGCGAATACGCCATCCGCCGGAGAACGCAGACACTGGCCGCTCGGCATCGCTGTCGACGAATCCAAGGCCTCGCAGCAGCGCCTCTGCCCGCCGCGATGCAGACCAGGCCTCGTGAATATCCAGCTCGCCGTGCAATCGGGCAATGGCATGGTGGTCATCCCTGGCCTCTGCGTCGGCCAGGTCACGCTCCATGCGCCGGAGCTCGAAATCGCCATCCAGCACGAAATCCCGCGCCGACCTTGAGCTGGCCGCGACTTCCTGAGCCATATGCGCAATCCGGCAGCCCCCCGGCAGGGAGACCGCACCTTGCTCCGGCGCAAGCTGGCCCAATAAGAGCTGAAACAGGCTGGATTTACCGGCACCATTGGCGCCGACAATGGCCACCCGCTGGCCAGGCTGCACGGTGAGACTGACGTTCTCTAGTAACCAGACGCCGCCTCGTTGTAAACTGAGATCGGTTATCGTTAGCATAAACGTATTTTATCCATGGATTTCAGCCAGGGAAGCGCCCTACCATGACCGTTCCGCAGACAGAACCGATCGCTCTGCCAGCAAACATGGAACCGGACAACCCTCTCTGGCGTTATGCACTGGCCTGTTGGCAAAATCCGCAATTGGCCAGGATCTGCCTTGACCTGCAGGCACAAGGCTGGAGCGTGACTCGCCTTCTGTGTGCTGGCTGGCTGGGCGTGAACGGACGCGCGTTCACCGGCGTTGAGGACGCTAAGGTAACAGAGTGGCGAGCCCGTGTAACCGGTCAGATTCGCTCGGCCCGCAAATCCATTCCCAGGCACCATCATGACAGTCATGATCTCCGGAATGAACTTGCCAGAGCCGAGTTGCAGGCCGAAAAAACCGAGCTGGCGCTGGCCTGGCACACACTGACACTTAAACACCCGGAGACTGGCAACATGCTCGATCGCAACACCGCCATCCTGCAGAATTTACGGGCTGCAGGACCGCTTCGGGAACCCGAAGAAACTGAACGACTGGCAACCCTTTCCCTGATGATGGCTAACGCCATGGAAGGAGCCTCGCTGCCATGATGATGAAGTGGCTTATACGCATTTCTTTTCCCGCTCTTGGGCTGCTACTGCTGTTGATTTTCTTCGGCTTGGGCGATCCAACCAAAGTGTCTGAGCCGGCGGTCGAAAAATCGGATAAGCGCGACGACATCCCGCCCTTCGAAGGCCTGTTGCCCACCCCGATTCCCACCGAAGGTCCGGAGATCGTTTTCAAGTGGCAAGATACAGAAGGCAACTGGCACTATGCAGACCAGCCTCCCGCTCAGGGCCCCTGGAATGCTCTGGCCATTGAACGCCCGGGCAAGAGTCTACGCCAGGAACGCAGAACCGATGCCGAAAACGATTGGCGGTCGCCTTACCAGGCACCCTTTTCTCTGAACCCAATGGCCGGAGACAACGGCATCTGAAGCCAACCCCGTCACACCCTTACCACAGTTTCAGTGGCATCCTGCTGCCGAACCCGTTACCTTTCTCTTTTTGCACAATCCATAGGAGCCTCACAGCTCTGCTCTACGCGCAAAGGATGAAACCATGAAGAAGACGTTGTTAGCCGTTGCCATGACCGGCCTTATTGCTGGTTGCTCCACCGCTCAGGACTCCGCAAATGATCCTGCGCTGGACACAACACCGGAAAGAGTCAGCTATGGCATGGGCCTGGTACTGGGTGAGCGTATGGGCAACGATCTGCCTGACCTGCAGATGGAGCAGTTCCTCCAGGGCATTCAGCATGGCCACGCGGGCGACGAGCAAGGCAAGCGCCTGAGCCGTGAAGAAATCCAGGAAGCGTTGATGGCCTACCAGCAAGAGCTGGAGCAGCAACAGGAACAGCAATATGAAAGTCTGGCCAGCCAGAACCAGGAAGCCGGCCAAGCCTTCCTGGCCCAGAACGCTGAGCGTGAGGGTGTAGAAACCACGGAGTCCGGCCTTCAATTCGAGGTGATTGAAGAAGGCGATGGCACCAACCCGACCGCTCAAGATCGGGTGCAAGTGCACTACACCGGCGAGCTGATTACCGGAGAAGTCTTTGACAGCTCCCGTGAGCGAGGCCAACCCGTTACGTTTGGCCTGAACCAGGTCATTCCGGGCTGGACTGAAGGCTTGCAGCTGATGAGCGAAGGCGCCCGTTACAAGCTCTATATCCCATCTGACCTGGCCTATGGCCCGGGTGGCAATCAGGCTATTGGCCCCAATGAAACCCTGATTTTTGATGTAGAGCTACTGGCAGTTAACCCGGACAACCAGTAATAGCAGGTGCCCGAAAACAAAAAAACCGGCCTGAGTTATCAGGCCGGTTTTTTTATGAGGGGCAGGTTTGCCAGATCAGGCGGAAGCCATTTTACCTGCGTGGGCGTTGTGCAGATGCTCAATCAAAAAGTCTTCCATTTCAAAGCGGCCTTCCAGAATCTCTCCGAGCTTTGAGAGCTCACCGAACAACGCTCTCAACTCTGCTTCGGTCAGAATACGGCCGTCCAGTCGGTCGTTAAAATTCAAGGCCACTTCGGTGGTCTGCTCTATCCGGGGATACACTTTCGCCGCCAGCTCCAGCCCCCCGTCATTAAACTCCCGGGCTTCCTGAATCAGCTGCTCGTATACTTCAAAATGCCCGGCCGACACGTAATCCACCAGCACTTCGCAAAAACGAACGCATTTTTCTTGCAGAACTTCTGTCTGTGAAAAATCGCTCTCGCCCGACAGCTCACAGTAGTGCACCAATAGCTCCTGTCGCTCTTTCAACCAGCGGTCTATCAATTCACTGACTCCGCCCCAACGCTCCCTGGCGTTCCTGCAATTCTCCAACATGGCGTTGATCTCCCCTCAGTCAGTCCGCCCGGTTAATCGCCATGTTCTGAATCGTCGTCATGGCAGCATCAAGTTACCCCAAGGCAACGGTGGCCCGCAACCGTTTCAGCCCTGCAGCCAGCTTTTCGGCTGATACCGCCGGAACATCATAACAAGGCCCACCAAGATAACCAGCGTAAAAAACACGGCGGTCCAGCCGGGAATACTCAGCCCCAGAAAACGCCACATCACTTCAGCACAATCCCCGGTGCCCCTCAGCGCTGTTTGCAAAACGTCAAACCAGGGCAGCACTTCAAGCATGTAATCCACCGATGGACCGCAGGCAGGCACCTGACCCTCGGGCAGGCTTTGTAACCAGAGTTGCCGGCCGGCAATGCCCAAACCAGCGCCGGCAGTCACCACCAACAGAAAACCATAAATGCGATTGCCAAAGCCCCGAGGACCATGCAAAAAGGCCACCAGGCCAACCAGTCCTGCCCCCATAAAGCCAAAACGCTGCAGCCAGCACAAAGGGCAAGGCGCCAACCCCATGACATGCTCCATGTAGAATGCCACCGCCAGTAGCGCTGCGCACACCAGAAAAACAGCACCAAACACCCATCTGCTTGTCAAATCGATACCCCGGAATCATCATGTAGGTTGATGACGCCAATCCTAACCTATGAAGAACTTCGCGCCTATGATCTTTAAACGAAATACCGTGCTAGTGCTGTTACTTACTATTTACGCATTGGTGGCCGGGCCTGCGTTTGCCGAGGACGAACCTGAAGAGCGCGGAATAACGGATTACATTGAGATGGAGCCGGCCTTTGTGACCCACGTGGGTGAGCCGGGCAATCAGGTGGTCTACCTGAAAGCTGCAGTAACCATGCGCGCCTCTCGGGAGTCCACCCGGCCTGCGCTGGTTGCTCATATGCCCAGATTGCGCCATGAGCTTGTTATGCTGTTCGGGGAGCAAACCAACGTGGATCAACTCACTACCCAACAGGGTCAGCAAGCGTTGAGGGAAGCAGCCGCCGAGCGCATCAATGCCGCGCTGACGGAACAACAAACCGGCGAACGTATTGCAGACGTGTTATTCACCGAGTTTGTGGTACAGCGCTAAGCCCGGGGCTGGGCTCAGGCAATCCGTTATCCGGTTTCTGTGCGTTACGCCCCTTTAACGCTGTGACGCAAAGACCGCTCAGGCCCGCAGGTACTGCTCAAGAAACTCACCGAACGAGCCCGTATCGGCCTCTTCTTGCGCTTTTTGCTCCGCCAGGGAGCGCTCAGTCATGGCCTGGTAATCCGCCAGAACTTGCGGTGCCAGCGCCTCTTTGTTGAGGGCAGCCTGATGTTGCCGGGAAATCTCCAGCACCCAGTCTCTATGTCCGAGGCCGGCACCGTTCATGGCATCCAGTACCCGAGCCGAGGGCACTGACCAGTCATTACCTTGAAGCTTCTCACGCTGCGCAGCCAGGGCCGAGCGGTAGGTGTTATCCTGACCCCATCCGTCGAGCAATTCCGCCAGAGGCTGCAAGTGATCAAGCAGTTCTCGCGCAGCCGGGCCGACAGGCATGCGTTCACCACCCTTGCACAGGTGCAGCTCCTGCCAGCGACCCGATGCCACCACGTCTTTGTAATTGTCATCCAGCCGCTGACACTCCTCGTCGCCTATGCGAGGCGAGTCCGTCAGCAAGCAATCCAGTAAAAACAGATCCAGAAAATCGATCTGCGCCCGGTTAACGCCCACGGGCGAGAACGGGTCAAGATCCAGGCAACGCACTTCGATGTACTCCACGCCCCGGGCATCCAGGGCCTGTATCGGCTTTTCCCCCGGCCCGGTGGTGCGCTTTGGCCGCACAGCGCTGTAGTACTCGTTCTCTATTTGCAACACATTGGTGTTGATCTGGATAAATTCACCGTCACGGCAGGTACCGATGCGTTCATAGGCCGGCCAGTTGGTGTGTATGGCTTTATCCAGTGTTCGGGTATAAGTGTCGAGCTCATTGAAACAGATGTTAAGGGATGCCTGGGCGTTGTTGTGATAGCCCAGATCGCCCATGCGCAAAGACGTTGCATACTGGCCAAACCAGGTTTGGTCATCAAACCGGCGCAAGTCGTGCTTCATGCCGGCCACAAAACTGGCATCCAGCGCCGGCGAGGCGCCGAACAGCAACATCAGCAACCAACTGCGTCGGCGGAAATTTCGGATCAACCAGAAGTACTGATCTGATTTGAAATCCTTGAGCGCCTCCTGATTACCCGTCACTTGCTGCCATTTGCCCCAGAAGCTGTCCGGCAACGACAGATTGTAGTGAGCGCCTGCGATGCTCTGCATGATGCGGCCATAACGCACCGCCAGCCCATGCCGGTACACGTGTTTGAGCTGGCCAATGTTGGAACTGCCATAGTTGGCGATCGGAATACTTTGATCACCATCGATTTCGCAAGGCATGCTTGCGGCCCAGAACACTTCATCGCCCAGGTTTTGCTGCACAAACCGGTGGGTATCGCGCAGCGAGGCCAGCATCGCCTCAGTGGAGCTGAACACCGGGGTGATCAGCTCCAGCAAGGCTTCCGAGTAATCGGTGGTGATGCGCGGATGGGTCAGCGCCGAGCCCAGCGCACCCGGGTGCGGTGTCTGGGCAATAAATCCGTTGGGGTCGGCGCGCAGACCTTCTTTTTCCACGCCCTTGAGAAAACCATCCCAATCGGTGGCCGTAAACTGGTGAAACAGGGAGTGGCGGGATTCTGCCATGATGAGCTCCTGTGGGTGCGGCCACCCCTCAGGAGGGCAGCCGCCATTGGATCAATGAAGTGGTGTTAACGGCCACTCTTGCGGGCCGAGGCGAGCGCCTGGGCCAGAGCGCCGGCCATGGCACCCTGTTCAGCCTGACCTCCCTGAGGCTTGCGAGCGGAGGACCGGCCGCCGGATTTGTCACCGGATCGATCACCACCTCTGGTGGATTTGGCTGAGGTTTCCGCACCTGGCTGGTCATCCATTCGCATGGTCAGGGCAATCCGTTTACGGGGAATGTCTACCTCCATGACTTTAACCTTAACAATATCACCTGCCTTGACGACTTCGCGCGGGTCTTTGACAAAAGTATGGGACAGCGCCGAGATATGCACCAAACCATCCTGGTGCACGCCAATGTCCACAAAGGCGCCGAAATTGGTCACGTTGGTGACGGAGCCTTCCAGCACCATACCCTGTTTGAGATCCTTCAGGGTTTCCACGCCTTCTTCAAAGCTGGCAAAACGGAACTCCGGTCGCGGATCTCGGCCAGGCTTCTCCAGCTCAGAGATGATGTCCTTAATGGTGGGCAAACCGAACTGTTCGGTAACGTAATCCTGCGGATTGAGGCTACGCAGGAAAGACGAATCCCCTACGATATTATCGACCTTGCGGCCATTGCGTTCGGCAATCGCCTCCACCACACCGTAGGCTTCTGGGTGCACAGAGGAACGATCCAGCGGATTTTCTCCGCTGGCAATCCGCAAGAAACCGGCGGCCTGCTCGAAGGTTCGGTCACCCAGGCGGGACACTTTCAACAGCTGCTTACGGTTCTTGAACATGCCGTTCTGGCTTCGGAAGTCGACAATGTTCTGGGCAATGCTCTGATTCAACCCAGACACCCTGGCCAGCAGCGGCACCGATGCCGTGTTCAGATCCACACCAACACCGTTCACGCAATCTTCCACGACCGCATCCAGACTACGGGACAACTGTACCTGGGAAACATCGTGTTGGTACTGGCCAACGCCTATGGATTTGGGCTCGATCTTCACCAATTCCGCCAACGGATCTTGCAGGCGACGGGCAATGGAAACCGCGCCTCGAATGGTCACATCCAGGTCCGGCAGCTCACGAGAGGCGAACTCTGACGCCGAATAAATAGACGCGCCCGACTCGCTGACCACAATCCGGGCCAACTTCAGTTCCGGGTAGCGCTTGCTCAGATCAGCGATCAACTTTTCGGTTTCACGGGAGGCCGTGCCGTTGCCAATGGCCACCAGTTCGATCTTGTACTTGCGGCACCAGACTGCCATTTGCTCGATGGCGCGATCCCACTGGTTCTTCGGCGCATGCGGATAGATTGCACCGTGATCTACCACCTGCCCGGTACCATCGATAATCGCGACTTTTACACCGGTACGAAGACCCGGGTCCAGACCCAGCGTTGGCCTTGGCCCCGCCGGGGCCAACAGCAGCAAATCTTTCAGGTTTGCGGCAAACACATTGATGGCCTCGGCTTCCGCTGCTTCGCGCACCTGCGACATCAAGTCGGTTTCAATCTGGGTAGACAACTTGACCCGCCAGGTCCAGCGCACCACGTCTGACAGCCATTTGTCCGCCGCCCGACCGTTGTCACGAATGTTCCAGCGAGCCGCAATACGGTGTTCTGCCGGGTGCGGCTGGCGACGATCCTCTTCCCCGTCTCCAACCACGATGGTATAGGTCAGTACACCTTCATTACGGCCGCGCAGAATTGCAAGCGCCCTATGCGAAGGCAGCTTTTTCAATGGCTCGATGTGCTCAAAATAGTCTCTGAACTTGGCGCCTTCGGTCTCTTTGCCGTCAACTACGGAGACCTTCAGCTGGCCTTGCTGCCAGATGAAGTCCCTGAGCGAGCCCAGCAACTCGGCGTCTTCCGCAAAACGCTCCATCAGAATGTAACGGGCGCCATCAAGCGCAGCTTTGGCATCTTCAATACCGGCCTCCGGATTGATGTACTCTGCAGCGGTGATTTCCGGATTTTGCGTCGGGTCCTGGAACAGCCCGTCCGCCAGTGGCTCCAGGCCTGCTTCTCGTGCGATTTGGGCTTTGGTTCGACGCTTGGGCTTATAGGGCAGGTACAGATCTTCCAGACGATTCTTGGTGTCCGCCTCATTAATGGCGGCACGCAGTTCATCCGTCAGCTTACCTTGCTCCTCAATGCTGTTGAGGATCGTGCCACGGCGATCTTCCAGTTCGCGCAGGTAGCGCAGGCGTTCTTCGAGGGTTCGCAGTTGGCTGTCATCCAGCGATCCGGTGACTTCTTTCCGATAACGGGCAATAAACGGAACGGTGGAGCCTTCATCCAGCAAGGCGACGGTGGCATTAACCTGTTGCTCGCGTACGCCAAGTTCATCGGCAATGCGCCGGGAGATACTGTTCATGCAACCTCTGTGTGTTTTCGCGTTCGGAATTAATGCGCAAAGGTACAGCGGCTTACTGCTGCAGGCAAGCAGACTGGTTTCGGCGGTTCATGAATTTCACCAGATCGTCCCAGGGCATGGGGCGGGCAAAGTAATAGCCCTGGATTTCATCGCAGTGTTGCTGTCGCAGGAATTCAAGCTGGCTCTCGGTTTCAACACCCTCGGCAACCACGCTGATCTGAAGACTGTGCGCCAGACTGATGATGGCCCGGATAATGTGCTCGGCATCGGCCGACTTGCCCAGATCCTGAACGAAAGATTTATCAATCTTGACCAGCGAGATGGGCAAATGTTGCAAGTTACTCAGAGACGAGAAACCCGTACCGAAATCGTCCAGCGCAAAACTGATGCCCAGCTGGCTAAGCTCGCGCAGACAGCGTTGGGCGTATTCCGGATCATGCATCATCGCGCTTTCGGTCAACTCCAATTCCAACAGACTGGTATCGACGTTGGCGTTGAAGATGATTCGGAAGATGGTTTCGGTCATTTTGCGATCGTGAAACTGACGAAACGACAGATTGACCGCAAAGACCAACCCGGCAAAACCCATCTCAGCGCTTTCCTGAAGGCGCTTGCAGGCCTGCTCAATCACCCAGTAGCCGATTGGCACGATCAGCCCGCTTCGCTCGGCCACAGGGATGAACTCGTCGGGCCCGACCAACCCACGCTCCGGGTGATGCCAGCGCAGCAGGCACTCGACCCCTCGAACTTCCTCCGTCGCCAGATCGATCCTGGGCTGGTAATAGAGTTCAAGCTCTTTGCCACGCAGGGCATTGCGCAAGTCGGCTTCCAAGCGAAGCTGGTAGCCGGCTGAAATATGCAGTTGCCTGTCATAAAAACGATAGCTGGTACCGGCATCACGCTTGGCCTCAAACATGGCACGGTTAGCCCGCCTGAGCAGTTCTTCCGGGCTGTCACCAGCTTCGGGATACGTGGCCACGCCCAGGCTAGCGCTGATCACCACGCTTTTGCCGTCCAGCGTTAGCGGTTCATCAAGCGCCAACACGACCTTGCGAATAATCTGCGTGATGTCGAGAGAGTCTTCTACTTTTTCAACAATGACCGCCAACTCGTCGCCACCAATGCGCATCAACGAGTCAACCCGGCGCAGCTTTTGACGCAGGCGCTCGGCCAACCGGAACATCAGCTGATCGCTCCGCTGATATCCGAAAGACTCATTGATATTGCGAAAGTCATCCACATTCAGATGCAACAGCGCCAGTCGGTGCCCGGCTCGTTCGGCCCGTAACAAAGCCTGCTGCAAACGATCAAAAAACAGATCCCGGTTGATAAACCCGGTAGCAACCTCTCGGCCAAGCTGGCCATGGGCCGACTCAGACAGCTGCTCCCGATACCACAGATACTTGACCGCTCGGCAGAAGCTCCAGCGATCCAGGTTCTGCCGGCACAGGTAATCCGCCGCGCCGTTGCGGCTCAAGACAGTGCTACGCTCGCCACACGGCTCCGCACTCAAAGCCAGCACGGGCTTGTCTTCACTGGCGACGGCGAGGTACTGAAGGAACGCTGACTCATCACCGCCATGAAAAATGCAATCCCAAACGATGACATCAAAGCTGGCGTTACGGATCAGATCATCACAATCCACCAGATCCGGGCACCAGATGGCGTCCGAGCTGATTTCCGGATCGTCGTCCAGCAAGGCGCAAAGCCACAGAAAATCCGCATATTCCGGGGTCAGCATCAGCAGGCGAAGGCGGTCAGGCCTAGTGTCTGGAGGCAGTGTCATCGAGCAAGGTCCATGAGTCAGTCATAATCGACATCCATTAGAGAAAGCATAGCTGATAGATCCCCAAGGTACAGAAAGACCGGCTGGTGTAGAATAGCCAGACGCACAAATGCGCCCTTGGTTCCCCTGGCTGGCCTCTAAAACGTGAACAAGCTCAACCCCAGACAACGTGAAGCAGTACGCTACGCTGACGGCCCCTTGCTGGTCCTGGCCGGGGCGGGCAGTGGCAAAACCAGCGTCATCACCCAGAAAATCGCCTATCTGATCGAAGAGCTGGGCATTCCGGGCCGGCACATTGCCGCCCTGACCTTCACCAACAAGGCCGCCCGGGAGATGAAAGAACGGGTAAGCCGGATTGTCGACCGGGGCAAGGCCCGGGGCCTGATCGTCTCCACCTTCCACAACCTCGGCCTCAACATCATCCGGGAAGAACATGTGCACCTGGGCTACCACCCGGGTTTTTCCATTTTTGATGCCGAAGATGCCAAAGCCCTGCTGCAGGACCTGATGATGCGCGAAGCCAGTGCCGATGCCGGCGACGAGCTGAACGACGTTCAGATGACCATCTCGTCCTGGAAAAACGCCATGCGCAGTCCGACCGAGGCCTACAGCAAGGCGGCGGACGAGCGCGAGCAGCGCATCGCCATCGTCTACAAGCATTACAAGGAATACCTGAAAGCCTACAACGCGGTCGACTTTGACGACCTGATCCTGCTGCCAGTGCAACTGTTCCGGGACAACCCGGAAGTACTGATCAAGTGGCGCAAGAAGATCCGTTACTTGTTGGTGGATGAATACCAGGACACCAACGTGTGCCAGTACGAGCTGGTCAAACAGCTGGTCGCGGAGCGAGCCGCCTTCACCGTGGTCGGCGACGACGACCAGTCGATTTACGCCTGGCGCGGCGCTCGGCCAGAAAACCTGGCTCAATTGAAAGAAGACTTCCCTAGCCTGAAGATCGTCAAACTGGAGCAGAACTACCGTTCCACCAGTCGTATTCTGCGCTGCGCCAACACCGTCATCGCCAACAACCCCCACGTGTTCGAGAAAGCGCTGTGGAGTGATCACACCATTGGTGAAGAAATCCGCATCATCCGCTGCCGCAACGAAGACGCCGAGACCGAGCGGGTGGCCTCGGAGATTCTGGACCAGAAGCTCAAGAACGGCCTTGAGTTCAAAGACTTTGCCGTACTCTACCGGGGCAACCATCAGGCCCGCCTGCTGGAGATGAAACTGCAGGCATACCAGATTCCCTACCGGATTTCCGGCGGTCAGTCGTTTTTTTCCAAGAGCGAAATCAAAGACGCCATGTCGTACCTGCGCCTGATGATCAACCCGGATGACGACGCTGCCTTTTTGCGGGTCGTCAACGTACCCCGTAGGGAGATTGGCCCACGCACACTGGAGCAGCTGAGCCACTACGCCCGCTCGCGCAACGTCAGTTTGTTCCGGGCGCTGAGTGATATGGGTGCCGAGACCCACGTTACCGAGAAAGGCCTGGACCGCCTGCGCCGGTTCGCCCATTGGGTCGACAAAACCTGTGAGCGGCTGTTTACTGAAGACCCTGTGCCAGTCATCAAGCAGCTGTTCACCGACATCGAATACGACGAGTACCTGCACCAGCACTCCGGCAGCCCGAAACAGGCGGAACGGCGGATGGAAAACATCTGGTACCTGGTGGAATCGATCCAGCGCATGCTGGACGATGGCAAAGGCACCGCGGACGAGCTGGGCATCGAAGACACCATCGCCAAACTGATCCTGCGGGACATGATGGAGCAGCGCGAAGAAGAGGACGATAGCGACAAGGTTCAGCTGCTGACGCTGCATGCCTCCAAGGGCCTGGAATTTCCCCACGTCTTCATTATGGGTCTGGAAGAAGAAATCCTGCCGCACCGCAACAGCATTGAAGAAGGCAACATCGAGGAAGAGCGCCGGCTGATGTACGTGGGCATTACCCGAGCACGGGAAACCTTATCATTGACCTACGCGGCCTCGCGCAAGCAGTACGGCGAGAAGCTGGAAACCATTCCCAGCCGGTTTCTGGATGAGTTACCAGAAGACGATGTCAAGTGGGAAGGCATGGGGGACCAGGACAAAGAGGCTAACCAGAAGAAAGGCAAGGCTACCCTCAGTGCTTTGCTGGGGGACCTTGGCGCATAACATTGCCTGACAATATTACATTTTACATTTTTTGAAACTTTTTCTGCTACTCTTCGTATGACTGTCTAGTGGTCGCATAGACCACTTCATGCTAAACAAAAATAACATAAGGGAGCATACGATGAATCGAACAAAATTCGGCTTATACCGAGGCATCCCCATTCTGGTGGGTGCGGCCTATCTTTCAGCCTGCGGGGGCGGCGGTGACGACTCAGATACCGCCGAGACGGCCGCAGCCCCTCAATCACCAGCGGTATCAAGCAACGCACCGCAAGCGGCCAACTCCGGGCCGGCACTTCAGGAGAACTATTCGCCCCTGGGCGCATTCAGCGCCCCCTTTGCTGAGCCCACCATTGTAGTTGACGGCGAGATTGTTGAAACCGGTGAAAAATGCGTGACGACGGCGGACGGACTACAAGAGTGCAAGCCGGCGGCGGGCACTCTTGCGTTATTGCCAGATGATCGGCTGCTGTACCTCAATGCGCTGGAAGGCACGGAAAATGTGGAGCTTTCCATTGTTGCCGAATTCGGCGAGGTATCTGTTAATGATCAAACCCGTGTGCTCTCACTGGGGGACAACGATACCCCGGCTTGGTTGAAACCAACCCCTTTGCGCGGCGGAGCCAACCCGGACGGCAATGACAGCGAGACATTGCTTGGCGGTACCCCGCTGGATGGCTTGCTGGATACCGCTGATAATACCAACCGGAATGATGGCGCCTTGTTCTGTTCCGATGTGATCGGACTGGCCGATGGCAGTGTCATGGCGGTCGGTGGCACGGACTATTATTCCGAGCCGGGCATTGACGGGCTGCCGCTGGGGGTTGCTGAACTGGAAGGTATCAAGAACTCCCGGATATTTGACCCTGCCACCAATACCTGGCGACAAACCGGAGACATGAACTTCGGACGCTGGTATCCCTCTCTGGTGACACTGCCCGACAGCAAGATCTTTGTCGCCAGCGGCGTTACCAAACTGCTAAAGCCAGTCTATCCCGAAAATCCCGTCAACTCGGGACGTAACGTGGTACAAACGGAAACCTTCAACCCCTGCACCGGCGTCTGGAGCCAGAATCCCAGCACCGCAGATCGGTCTCTGCCGCTTTACCCACGCCTGCACCTGCTCCCCAATGGGCATGTGCTTTACAATGCCGGCGGCCAGGCCTTCAATCCCTTCGGACAGGGTTATGACCAGGCGCTCTGGAACATTGTGGCCACCTTCGACCCCACCACTCAGCGCTGGAACGACATCGGTTACGCCGGCTTACCGCTGAGACTGGATGAGGTGGGGCTGGGCCAGCTTGCCAGTACGCTTAACCTGACTAACCTTAACGAAGAACAACTCGCGCTGTTTGCCGAGGATCTACTGTCTGGCACGGAAGGCCTTGTCACCTCCATTACCGATCTGCTGACAAGCCCGGACGAGTCACTGCTAAACGCTGACACTCTGACCCGTGCCATTGGTGGCGGGATGCGTGGTTCAACCTCCTCCACCATGCTGCCACTGAAACCGGATGAAAACGGCGAGTACAATGATGTTGAGCTGCTGACCGCCGGTGGTGTGCCAAGCTATGCCCTGCTGACCAGCCCAGGCGGGTATCTGCCCACCGACCAGAGTCGGATTGATCGCATTGAGACCAAGGGCGACCGGATCGAATACGAATCCCGCCTGACCATGCCGCTCAACCAGCCCCGCTGGTACGGCACCAATGTAGTCATGCCAGACGGCAGCGTGATGGTGTTCAGTGGCGGCAACCGGGATGGTGTAGTACTGCCCGGATTGGAAGGCGCCATTATGACCGCAGAGCGGTTTGACCCGGAAACGGAAACCTGGACTGAAATGGCCAGCGGTCATCGCCCTCGGACCTACCACAACACCGCCGTTCTGATGGCCGACGGCCGGGTAATGATTGGCGGCCACGCACCAATCAATACTGCGTACCTGTCGCACATCAGCCTTGAGGACTTTGGCCTGGCTCCAAACGACGGCCGGGATCCCAGTTTCGAGATCTACACACCGCCCTATGCCATGCGTAACGATCGCCCCAGAATACTCTCTGCGCCGGGTGAGTTGCGAGTGGGTGACCGGTTTAGCATTCAAGTGGATCAGGCCGAAGACATTGACAAGGTTCTGCTGATCCGCAGAACCGTGATGACGCACCTGATCGATGGTGACCAACGGGCGATAGAACTGCCGGTAAAAGCACGTAACGGCCGCAACCTACAACTGGAAATGCCCCATAAGCAGAGTGTGGTACCCGCCGGCCAGTACATGCTGTTTGTCAGCAAGTCGACTGGCGAAGGCTGGGTGCCGTCCGTGTCCGCTCCCATCGCTATTATCAATGACAACCTGGAGTGCGTTGGTGACAAAACAATGACCGGGCTCGATAACGATCTGCTCAATCTGGCAATGGCTGAGGATATATGAGGGAGTCGAGCATGATTACCAGTAGATCGATACATAGCCCCGCCCTGGGCGTGGGAATGGGTATAGCCCTGGCACTGATGAACGGGTTACCCGCACAGGTTCTGGCTCACGGTGCGGTTGAAGTCGACAACGCGCCAACCCGGATTGTACAAGCCAGCATCAGCCATTTACCGGTCATCTCCGGGTTGTCTGCCATCATCCTCGATGCGCCTCAGCCGGGCATAATGATGACCTATCGGGGCAGCGAGAGCCTGATCGTCGAGGACTCTGAGGGCAGACCGCTTCTCAGATTCAACCGGGAAGGCGTGATGGCGAACAGAGCCAGCGTGGACTGGCCGAGCCTGAGTGAATTCAGAACAGGTATCGAGCCGGGCGACGATAACGATTCTTGGGTGAGATTGTCATCAACCCCCAGCTTTGGCTGGATTGACCCTCGTTTGAGCATTGATGGCGGCGAGGGCAACTGGCGCATTCCGGTGTCCACCAATGCAGGAGCAAAGGCGTACGTCCGGGGCCGCTTGACCTTCCAGTCATTATCAACCAACGGGCACCATTAATTCGGCCCAAAAAAAACAGCCCCGAAAGGGGCTGTTTTTTTAAACGAGCAAGCCAGCGATTACTGGCTTTGATCGATGATGTGCTCGATGGCAGCAACAATTTCTTCATCGGAGCAGCTGGCACAACCGCCCTTGGCCGGCATGGCATTGAAGCCGTTAATGGCGTGATCAATCAGGGTATCCATGCCCTTGTCGATACGAGACGCCCACTGACCCGCATTACCAATGACCGGAGCACCCGCCGCGCCGGTGGTATGGCAAGCCATACAGGCGGCATCGTAAACTTCGCTTCCAGAGCGAGGACCGGAGCTGGCAGACGCCGGGGCAGCGGCAGCATCGCCACACTCGTCACCCTGCAGGCATACAGTGCCTACGGGCTGAATACGGCTACGAATCTCATCTTCAACACTTGCCAGTGCGGCACCGGCGGCCAGGCCTAAACCAAGCAAAACAACAGCCAGGACTCTCTTCATCTTCACAATGCACCTCACATTTGGGCGTTATAATCTTTCGGTCGCAGCATTATAGCGATTGAGCCCCCGCAAAAAAACCAAACGCCAGAAACAGAATATGATTTCAACCATTTTGGTGACAGTTTCGTAGGCTATAACCGATCCAATGACATTTACGGGTACCATACCCGTTAACTGTGTTTTTTCCTATTATCAACGCCAGATCAGGGAGCCTCATGCCCGAAAATAATCCGCACCCGCTGCGTAAACCATTATTGATCACAGAGTTTTCCAGCCTCGCTGTGTTGTTGGTCTCAATGGCTTGGCTCGGCAATCAATCCACGGCTGAGAATCCGCTCAATCCAGCCTGGTTACTGTTACCTGCGGTTGCCAGCCTGGGCGTGTTTCTGAGCTTTATCGGCCTGATGTACCTGCGCTGGGTGGCATCGGCCGGTGACGAAGGTAAGCCCCGGCACAAGCTGATCTTTGCCTTGTTAGCCCTGAGCCTGCTCGGCATCTGGATATACAGCATCGCCAACACCTGGATGAGCATGACCGGCGCAACCTGAGAGGTCTTAATGAAAAGATATCAACCTGCTGCCCCCGGCATTGTCTTGGCCCTGAGCCTGATCGCGGCTAACGTGTCAGCTTCGCCCCGGGAGCTCTCCACGGAAAACGATGGCGCTATTAATTGTGCATTGATCCAAGACGGCATTCAGCGCCTGGCCTGCTATGACGCCCAAACCGACCCGCAGGCAGCCAGGGCAAGCGCAGACGAAGACTCCCTGGAACAGGCAGAGCAAGACGCCGACGCCCTGGTGGCCAATGGCACTGCGCAAGAGGTAGTCGCTGAAGGCGATCTGGACGACGCCGCTGATAGTGGCGTCGTCGCCGCGATGATCGACAATTACCTGGTGGCGGAGAAAGCCATTTTTTCGTTCTCCGGGGGCTTTCTCACTCATCGACCGAACTACATTCTCCCGCTTACCTATGTGGACAGTCCAAACGCCGGGCCCAATAGCCCAAGGCTGGGGCTGGCCGGGTACGACTATAAGCTGGAGAATGAAGAGGCTAAATATCAGATTAGTTTCAAGGTACCTCTGCTGACTGGCATTTTCGATAACCGCACCACGCTCTGGTTTGGCTACACGCAACAGTCTTTCTGGCAGGTGTACAACACCAAGGACTCCGCGCCGTTCCGGGAGACCAATTATGAGCCGGAGATTTTCGTCCGCCAGCGCCTGAACTGGGACTGGGGGCCGGGTACCCTGAGTGCGGTGTCTTTGGGGCTTAATCATCAGTCCAATGGTCAGTCTGAACCTCGTTCCCGCAGCTGGAACCGGATTATGGGTACCGCCGCTTACAGTTATGACCGCTGGCTATTTATGGTGAACCCCTGGTATCGGCTGCCGGAAAGCAGTGGCGACGATGATAATGCCGATATCACCCGGTATCTGGGCCATGCCAGTTACCACGCGGTTTATAAGCTGACGGATAACCGAACGTTTTCCCTGAAGCTTTTGAACAATTTGCGCTCAGATAACAAGTCGTCGGTGGAGTTCGGGTACAGCTTTCCTATGGGCGATACGCTGAAGGGTTTTGTTCAGTATTACAATGGGTACGGGGAGAGCCTGATTGACTACAACGAGCGGATTCAACGGTTTGGCGTTGGCATTATGCTGAACAACTGGCTTTAGTTTTGGAGTCAGGCCAGGGCGTGGTAGCTACTCCACACCCTGGCTCCGTGCACGCTACTGGATGTCCAGCCTTTCCATTTCAGCCAACAACTCTTTGGTTTTCGCTTCCATCAAGGGTATATCGCCCCGGGATTCTACGTTCAGGCGAACCACCGGTTCGGTGTTGGACATCCGCAGGTTGAAGCGCCAGCTGTCAAATTCTACGCTCAGGCCATCCACGTGGCTGACGGCTTTGGCGCCAACGGTGTATTTGGCTTCGATGGCAGCAATCACTTTGGGGGGATCATTAATGGTGCGGTTAATTTCGCCGCTGGCCGGGTAGGCTTCGATTCTGGCGTCGATTAACGACGACAAGGTCTGGCCGGACTGGCACAAGCGCTCAGCAATCAGCAGCCAGGGAATCATGCCGCTGTCGCAGTAGGCAAAATCGCGGAAGTAGTGGTGGGCGCTCATTTCGCCGCCGTATACGGCATCTTCATCTCGCATTCTCTGCTTGATGAACGCGTGGCCGGTTTTGCTTTCGATGGCTTGGCCGCCGGCGGCTTCAACCAGTTCTATCGTGTTCCAGATCAGTCGCGGGTCGTGGATAACCTTGCCACCGCCGGTTTTTCTCAGGAACTGGTCCGCCAGCAAGCCGACGATGTAATAGCCTTCGATAAAGCGTCCGTTTTCATCAAAGAAGAAGCAGCGATCGTAGTCACCGTCCCAGGCAATACCCATGGCAGCGCCGTGCTCAATGACCGCATCTGCGGTTACCTGGCGGTTTTCCTGAAGGATCGGATTAGGCACGCCGTTGGGGAAATGGCCATCGGCCTGGTGGTGAAGTTTGATGAACTCGAACGGCAGATGCTGCTCGATCTCATCGATCACCAGGCCAGCGCCACCGTTACCGGCGTTACAGACGATGCTCAGGGGCTTCAGGCTCGCAGCATCAACATAACCCAACAAATGATCAATGTAGGCGCTCATCACCTCCAGGGTCTCATACCGGCCTTGCTCCGGAGCATCGGCAAAAGGCTCCAGCACTCGGTCACGAATATCATTCAGCCCGTTATCCGAACTGATCGGTCGGGACTCGGGGCCCACCATTTTCATGCCGTTATGATCTTTCGGATTGTGGCTGGCGGTCACCATAATACCGCCGTCCATGCCGTAATGACTGGTGGCAAAATAGACCTGTTCGGTCCCACACAAACCTATGTCATAAACGTCTGCGCCTGCAGCCATCAGGCCAGAGCTGAGCGCGTCGGTAATTTCCGGACTGGAAAGCCGAATGTCATAACCGACAATGACTTTCTTCGCGCCAGTTATGGCCACATAGGCTCGCCCGATTTTCTCGGCCAGGCCAGGGTTGAGCTGATCGGGTACCCGACCACGAAGGTCATAAGCTTTAAAACAGGACAGGTCCATTGTCTGTATTTACTCCGCAGCAGAGGATTGAAGCTGGATGTAGTTCTGAATGCCCATCTGGGAAATCATTTCCAGTTGGGTTTCGAGCCAGTCGATGTGTTCTTCTTCGCTATCGAGAATACTGCGAAACAGTTCGCGGCTGGTGAAATCCTGCACCTGTTCACAATAGATCACGGCGTCTTTCAGATCGGTATGGGCAAGATGCTCGAGTTTGAGGTCGCACTCGATCATCTCCTGAACGTTCTCACCAATCATCAGCTTATTGAGATCCTGCAGATTGGGCAGCCCTTCGAGAAAAAGAATGCGTTCGATCAGCTGATCGGCATGCTTCATTTCGTCGATGGACTCTTCGTACTCTTTGGCGGCCAGTTTAGCAATGCCCCAATCCTTGTACATGCGTGAATGCAGGAAGTACTGATTGATGGCCGTCAGCTCATTGGCCAGTACTTTATTGAGGAACTGAATAACCTTTTTATCGCCTTTCATAACCGGAATCCTTGCTTTGTTTCTTCGTCAGTTAATCAGGATAGCCGGTTTGGCAGCGATAAAAAATGTCGGATGCGAAGCAGACTCAGTGAGCGGTCTATGCGCCATCCGACACGATCGCAAGATTAGGCGGGCTGGGCGAGCCTATTAGCGAGCGCCATGTAATCCGGGGAGCGGGCTTCCTTGAGGATTTCCCGGGCGGTACAGGCGCACCGGCCACACTGCCGCCCCACACCCAGCTCTTCACCCAGCTGACGCATGGAGTTAATGCCGTTATCCGCTGCTTTGCGGATTTCTCTGTCTGTTACGCCAGCGCAAAGGCACACGTACATAAGAGGCTCTCACCAACCATGGAACGTTAGTGGTAATTATTATCATTAAGAAAACGGATTGCAACCTTTTGTGCAGAATCTACACAACATTTTGTATCAGAGCAGCAGAAAAGCCAACGGCAAGAACAGCGCCGTGAACACTCCGGTCAGCCCCATGCCTAATGAGGCAAAAGCACCTGCGGTGTGGCTGATCTCAAACGCTCTGGCGGTGCCGATGGCGTGGCCGTTAAGGCCGAGGGCAAAGCCGATAATCCGGTCGTCAGTAATCTTGAGCCACCGGGCACACCAGTCCACAAACAGCGACGCCAGCACGCCCGTAATCAACAGACCACCCAGGGTCAATGACACCGAACCACCCAGTTCCTCGGTAATACCCATGGCAATAGGCGCCGTGACAGATTTGGGCGCCAGGGAGGCAAGCACTTCCGGTGTTGCACCCATCATCCAGGCAATGCCTAAGGCATAGGCCGCCGCCAGGCTGGCGGCCAACGGCAGAGTCACCAGAATCGGGCGCCACAACGCCCGAATGTGATGCATCTGTTGATACAATGGAATACCCAACGCCACGGTGGCCGGCCCCAACAGAATGGTCAGCCAACGAGCACCCTGTTCATAGCGCTCAAAGCCCAGACCTGTCAGGGCAACGACGGCAGCCAGCATCAGCGCCGCAATCATCACCGGCGGCATCCACAGTGGCCGCTTGAGGTAGGTAAACAACCATTGCGCGGCGATAAAGGCACCCAGGGTCAGGGCGATGGACAGCATGGGGCCGGCGGTCCAGACCGACATCAAGGCAGTAAGCAGCTCGGGCTGATCAACCATGGCCGTTACCCTCCTCGCTCTGCCCCGCAACTTTCTTCATCAGCAGCAAGGTGGTGAGCACGCTTAGCAAGGTGCCGATAACCAGAGCCACCACCACCGTGGCCCAGTGCCCGGCAAACTGGTCAACAATGAAGAACACACCCACCACCCCGGGAGTGATCAGCAGCACCAGAACGGAAATCAGGCCCTGGCTGGCAGCGGCCAGTTCGTTGCTCACCCGGCCCCGCACCATCAGGGTCAGGGTTGCCATCACCATACCCAGAACACCGCCACTGATCGGCAGGCCAGCCAGCACCCGAACCGCTTCGCCAAGCAGAAAAAAAACCACCAGAACCAGAAAACCTCGCAAGATCACCATGCTGCTCTGCCCTGCCCCGTCAAAATTGCTCTACACTAATGCCCTGCTAACGACACCACAGGACTCTCAATGGCACTGAAAGCCACCATTTTCAAAGCCACACTCCATATCGCGGATATGGACCGGCACTACTACGCCGACCACCACCTGACCATTGCCCGCCACCCGTCGGAAAACGACGAGCGCATGATGATCCGGCTGCTCGCCTTTGCCCTGAACGCCTCAGATTCCCTTGAGTTCACCAAAGGTTTGAGCTCTGACGACGAACCGGAGCTGTGGGAGAAATCCCTGACCGATGACATCGAACTCTGGATAGAGCTGGGCCTGCCAGACGAAGATCGTGTTCGCAAAGCCTGCAACCGCTCACAGCAAGTCATTCTCTATACCTACGGCGGCCGGGCCGTGCCCGTGTGGTGGGACAAACACAATAACAAGCTGGAACGATTTGGCAACCTGACCATCGTCGATCTACCCGCAGAAAGCACCGCCGCGCTGGCGCGCTTGGTGGAACGCTCAATGACTTTCCAGGTGTCGATACAGGATGGCGAAGTCACCTTCAGCAACGAGGCGGATCTGGTCAGCATCACTCCGGAACAGAAACTGCCGAAGGTCTGAACACTCAGTTGCCGAGAGGGGCTGGACAGAAGCCCCCGGCGCACGTAAGATTGCGCACTCGAAATTGATGAGCAATCCGCCGTTTCGAATGCGCCCGTAGCTCAGCTGGATAGAGCGCTGCCCTCCGGAGGCAGAGGTCAGAGGTTCGAATCCTCTCGGGCGCGCCATATTT
>NZ_JACUUB010000139.1 GCF_014859525.1 Marinobacter sp. | reverse complement strand
CCGATGGTGCCAACGTTCAAGTGCGGCTTACTACGCTCAAATTTTGCTTTAGACATTCGACCAATCTCCCTAATCAACCAGAATCACAACGTTGACCGGACAAAAAGTGGAGCTCATGACCGGAATTGAACCGGTGACCTCATCCTTACCAAGGATGTGCTCTACCGACTGAGCTACATGAGCATTAAACCAAATTGGAGCGGGCAGCGGGAATCGAACCCGCGTCATCAGCTTGGAAGGCTGAGGTAATAGCCACTATACGATGCCCGCGAGCAATTAGTGGTGGAGGGGGCAGGATTCGAACCTGCGAAGCTTTCGCGTCAGATTTACAGTCTGATCCCTTTGGCCACTCGGGAACCCCTCCCGTACAAATCCGCAATTGCGGACCTGCTCAAAACTTAAATGGAGCTGGCGGACGGAATCGAACCCCCGACCTGCTGATTACAAGTCAGCTGCTCTACCAACTGAGCTACGCCAGCTCACACTCGCCTGTTCAGCGAGGGCGGTATACTACGGATTTTTTTCCGGTGTTGCAACACCTTCACAAGCGTAGATTTCAACGAAATCGAAATTGCCGTGATTATCCGATTCAACCGCTTGAACCAGTTCGGTTTCCCGCTCTGGGTCAACACCTAAAACGAGGGCGTATCCTATACGATTTCGGGGGAAGTTGACCAGCACTACATTCAGATTCTGCTGCCTTTTTTGCTCAAGCACAGATTCCGCAGCACTCCTGGATTCGAACAAGCCGAGCGAAATAGCATTACGGTACTCACCCTCGGATACCACATAGGACTCAACTCCACCGGCATAAAGCACCCGGAATTCTGCCAAGGCTGCTTCACGAGATTGAGGCGGGATCATCACCCAATTCAATGGCGGCAGTTCACGCTCCACCTCCTGAACGACAAAATCTTCGGCAAACTGCACGCCAAAGCGCTCAGCCTCGTCACGAGACTCAAACCAACCAATCCGCACACAAGCCAGTGAGGACCGCTCCAAAGATACCGCCGGGGCCGCTACTTTCAAGCTACTGACGCGAGGCAGCACCCCGTGCTCAGATTTCTTGGAGACGGGAGGCTCCAACCATGCAGGTACGTACCATAGAGCTCCATTCAGCGCGATGAGGATGAACACAATCCACCTCATAACCGGCCTTCCATCTCACCAATACACTTCAATCCGTCCAGAACCAATCCCGGGCAATGCATAGCTTTCAGGCCTAAGGCCAGGAATCTGGTAGCATCGCCGCCGGTCAGCAGTATGCTCTTTAATCCAAAGTGCTGTACGTCTGCATGCAACCTGTCCACCGCCGCCCCTGTAAGCCACGCAAGCCCATGATTCGCACATTGGCCGGTTGATGTACCTGGTGTAGGGTCAATCTCTTCGTCGTACTCGAAACCGATCCGGGCAGCTTCAAGCTTCAGACTTCGCCGCATCATCTGTAACCCGGGCAGTATATAGCCACCCAGGTGCCGACCATCAGCACTCACGTAGTCCACGGTCACCGCGCTACCCGCGTCCACGACTGCAAAACTGTCACCATGATCCAACCACCCTGCCACCATGGCGTGCCAGCGATCCGCCCCCATCCTGGTGACATCCTGATAAGAGTTCAGCAACCCGGCCCGCTCTGGCTCTGCCCAATAAAAATCGACAGGAGCATCGGTAACCTTGGCAAACGCCTGCTCCAGGCAATGCTGACTCTGCTCTGAGCCGACCGTCGACACCAGAATTCGCTCTATGCGTGCACCATGGGGCAGCAAAGCTGCAAACGTCCCCTCACCTGCCAACAAGGCCGCACCTTCCTCAACAAAACCTCGCGGACCTGTAAGGCGCCATTTGACACGTGTATTTCCGGAGTCCACCAGAAGTATCATGAACGCACCCGCAAGCTGATATCACCTGCCCGCACGGGAATCAGTCCCTGATCAGTCATTAGCTGATAGTTACCGGCTTGATCAATACCGCAACCACGACCTAACAGGTCGCCTTCTCGTGCCATTAGCTCTTTTCCGAAGAATATGTCCTGGCACTGCCATTCTTCAATGAAGGCCGCAATACCGTGTTGCTCAAACTCTGTGACAACCGCCATTAACTGCGTAACGACGCTTGCTGCGAGCTGATTTCTCGTCCACGGAATGTCGGGCCACAGAGTGGCAAGACTTGCCCAGGGCTGGTCGACGCCTTCGGCCTGGGTCATGTGGACATTGATACCGATACCAGCGATTACCTGCACTTCGCCATCCTGAAGCTCGCCCTGAATTTCAACAAGAATGCCACCGAATTTTCTATTGTCCGAAAACAGATCGTTGGGCCACTTCAAGCCAATTCCATTGGCACCAAGCGCCACCAAAGCCCTGGATACGGCCACACCCAGAACAAGGCTCATGCCATCCAGTGCTGAAAAGCCTCCGCGGACAGTCAAACCAACACTCAGATACAGGTTCTCCCCCCGGGGACTGGCCCAGTGGCGACCTCGTCGCCCTCGCCCCCTTGCCTGACTGTCAGCAATGACAACAGGCAACGTTGCCTGTCCGGCCTTCAATCGTCTGCCAACTTCTGCATTGGTTGAGTCAACATCACCAAGAACCACCAGATCGAGGTCCCGCTGAAGCTCCACATCCAGCGCCTCCAGAACAGTATCGCGCTCCAGCAGATCCAGGTTTGATACCAATTGATAACCCTGCCCCCGGATGGTGGCAATCTCAACACCCTCAGCCTGAGCTCGGCGTATCTGCTTCCAGACGGCGGTGCGGGATACGCCAAGCGCGCGGGCCAGAGCTTCTCCGGAATGAATACGGCGATCCTGAAGCAGTGACAATAACGTGGTGGATTTCATGCAGCGGTTTCCGGCAACAAAATGGATCAGCCGGGATTAAACAACAGGAGACTCGAAAACACAAAAGGACAGCCACCATGACCGTCCTTCTGGTTTGCTTTAACGACGCCTCATCAAGGGATCGGCGTCGCCGTCAGGTGTGCCCGGCATCATAATTTTTTCATCACCACGGTTGCCAATGATGTCCTGAGAATCGGGACCATCATCTTTTTTTATCACTCTGGTCTGGTAAACATCAACAGACAAGCCGGTCTGAATTCCGAAGGTGTTTTCGTCAACACCGTCGCCATTAAAATCGCCACCGTCGGCACGTGCCATTTTTTTATGGCGATAGTCACACCTTCGCTTCCGTGAGCCTCCCACTGGCCTCCCGAGGCACCACAGGTCGCTTCTGTGCTACCCGCGCCACCCGGCTTAACCAGTGTGGTACTGCCGACTTCGTATCTTTGCAACTGCAAACGACCAAAACTGGCACCGTCTTCTTTCGTCCCAACCCGAACATTGCCCACATCCATCGAACTCCAGGCCTCAACCGTTTCTATGGCCAACCCCTCGTCCGTCACATCCAGCGTCATACCTCGGGGCTGACCCGTAACTCATCTCCGTCAACCAGATTGGCGGCGACCCGACCCGCACCAGGTGTTCGTACCGCCTCGACGGCCAAGATAAAGTTGCCCGTTCCGTTAAAGTGGAAAAAACGGGCTGCAGACTGTTCCCAATGGCGAGTTCAAGCACAAAATCGGACATTGTAATCCTGGAGCCACAAACGGAACCGTCTTGGATACACACATTAATCGACAGCTCCGGAGAGTAAAAATTTAGCCTGAACTGCCCTGCCATCTGTTGGCGCTGATCATCCGCCATAACCGCAAATAGCTACCGTCATTAACAGCACTCTTTGCATGGATATTCAGATTAGCAGACCGGTCGTTGCAAACAGCGACATTCATCTGCATGCCAATGTCTGCCCGTTCATCCAACTGTCCGACTGGGAAGCTATTAGCTAAAAATAAAAAACCCCCGGCAGCGACGCTGTCGGGGGTTAGG
>NZ_JACUUB010000045.1 GCF_014859525.1 Marinobacter sp. | reverse complement strand
TTTGCCCGCCCTGCTTTTGATTCCGATTCTGGCCCTTAAACTCCGAGACACTTCGCGGTTTCAGGACGCCCTTAGCTGGCGCTGCTGCAGCCAGTCCGTGACTCGCTTCGGCGCCGACCGGAAGTCTTCGTACTGCTGACGTGGGCGGTGTTGGTGGTCGCATTTTTCAGCTTGAGTCCGGGCAAACGCGGGGTGTATGTGCTGCCGGCTTTACCAGCCCTGGCCCTGAGCCTGGCCCCCACCCTTAATGATCAAATACCAGCCCGCTGGTTTGGCCCGATGATGACGGGTCTGCAGCTGTTGCTTGGCGCGGCCCTGATCACCCTTGGCCTAATGGCCTGGAATAACCACCCCAGCCTGACGAACAAAATCGCGAACTACACCCGGGACCCAGCGCGGCTGCATGAGGCCGGCACCCTGGTATTCACTCTGGGCCTGGTGTGGCTCGCGAGCATGGTCGTCTTCTGGCGTTCCAAACCCCTTGGGCGATGGTTTATCGCCTTGATGGTCAGTTGGCTGTTGTTTACCACTTGGGGTTATCGCATTCTCGAACCCTTGCGCACCCCCCGAGCCATTTTCGAGGCGACAGAACAGATCGTTCCGCCCGGGGGTCAAATCGGCATGATCAACTTCCGGGAGCAATTCATCCTGTTCTCACGGCGAGACTTTACTCATTTCAGCTACTTCAGCAACGAAGAACAGGAAAACCGCAACGCCTGGCTCTGGATGCAGGAGACGCCGGACAGCTATCTGATTGTGGCAGAGGGTCGGGAACTTGAGTGCTTCAAGATGCAAGGAGCCCGACCGCTCGGTGCTGCTCACAGGGACACCTATGTGCTACTGAGCGACAATGACATGACAGACAACTGTGAACCACCGGACGAGGTGACACGCTTTACCACAGAAAGGCCCGGGGACTGGCTGGAATGACGCAACTTTGAGAACACCGCAAAATTTGTTGCTCTCACGTACAATGGGCGTTTTTGAATCCTCAAGGAGGCGCCCTTGCTCCCTCGCTCACGAATTGCGTATGAATGGCAAGCCTTCTGGCTGGCTATCGGTTTTCTTACACGCATCCCCATGCTCGCGCGGATTGATTACTCCCAGCGCTTGATGAACCAGTGTAGCGTGTATTTTCCACTGGTTGGCCTGCTGCTCGGGGGCCTGTACTGTGCCGCTTACTTCGCACTATTACTGATAGCCAGCCCGCTGGTCACGATCATTCTGGTCACCATCCTGCATCTATTCATCACCGGCGCCTTTCACGAAGATGGTCTGGCGGACAGCGTCGATGCATTTGGCGGCGGGTATACGGTAGAGAAGCGGCTGGCGATCATGAAGGACAGTCGCATTGGCACCTATGGCACGGTGGCACTGGTGATGGCCTTGCTGCTGAAAGTGGCCCTGCTGGCCGATGCCGAATTGATCTGGCTCGCATTGCTGGTGTCACCTGCGGTTTCCCGGCTGACACCGCTGGTGTTGATGGCTTGTCTGCCTTATGTCACCGATCCTGACAAAAGCAAATCCAAACCGGTGGCGGACGGCTTCTCCCGCAGCCGGTTGCTGGTAGCTGCCGGCTTTGTGTTATTGCTTGCAGCCGGGTTATCACTCTGGCAGCCGTTGCTGATTCCCGCGACCGTCACTGCGGTACTTCTGACTGCCCTGCTCTGGGGAGGCTATCTGCGCAGCCAGCTTGGCGGCTACACAGGCGACACCCTGGGCGCGGCCGTCGTCTTCAGTGAACTGTTGCTATTGCTGTTTCTGTAGTCGCAGGCGGGCACAAACCCTTCATTTGCCACCTAGGTGGCTTGCCAGGTTCGGATGCTCAAGAGGCTGGCCCCAGCCATTGCCATGCACCAGCTCTTCCAGCGGAAGCCGTGAACGCCAACCCTTGGCCTGCAGTTCCGGCTGTTCCAGAAACTCGCTGACATAACCCAGGCACAGATAAGCAAGAGGGTATACATGATCTGGCAGCCGCAGGATGCCCGACAGTATTTCCTGATCCAGAATACTGACCCAGCCCACACCAATACCCTCTGCCCGCGCCGCCAGCCATAGGTTTTGTACCGCCAGACAGGTACTGAACAGGTCCATGTCCATGATGGAGTTACGGCCGAGCACATGGGGACCACCGCGGGAACGGTCACAGGTAATGCAAAGATTAATGGGGCTCTCCAGAATGCCCTGGAGTTTCAGGGTTCGGTAGGATTGCTGTCGCTCGCCGGTATAATTTTCCGAGGCCTTTGCGTTTTCCTCGTTGAAGCTGGCCAGCACCTGCTCACGCACCGCCAGGCTGTCGATAACGATGAAATCCCAGGGCTGCATGAAGCCCACTGACGGCGCATGGTGGGCTGCCCTCAGAATACGGGCCAGCACCTCATCCGGAATGGCATCCGGCAAAAACTGCGAGCGCACATCCCGACGCTCGAAGATGGCCCGATAAAGCCCCTCACGTTGGGCATCCGTGAATGGGTCGTTCTGGTTGCTCATAACTGCAACAGGCTCCTTAACCGGTCCGTGTCCAGGCACTGCTCCACCTGATCTGCCAGGCGGTCGAGCTGCTGCAGACGGTGACTCTGATAATCCACTGACCGCGCACTCTGTGTATTGAGACCAGCCCAGCAAAGAATGGCATCGCAGGCGGCAGGCTCATCAAAGAGACCGTGCACATAGGTGCCCGCCACCTGACCGTCGGCGCTGACCGCACCATCCGGTCGACCTTCAAGCTCCGCAAAAGGCCTGGCCAGCGCTGGGCCCTCGGTGACTCCGTTGTGCATTTCATAGCCGGTCATTGTCGCCATAACACCACTTTCAGTAACCTCGGGGGATAGCCTACCGGTCACTTGTCTGAGCTGCTTACCGTGCACCATACGGGTGACCATCTCGAACAGGGCCAGGCCCTCGGTCTTGCCAACTTCGCCTTCCAGCCCGTCCGGGTCTTCCACCCGAAGTCCCAACATCTGAAAGCCACCACAAATACCCAACAGCTTACCGCCATAGCGCAGATGTTTCCGTATGGCCTCGGGCCAGCCCTGTTGCGTCAGCCAGTGCAGGTCGTGCCGGGTACTCTTGCTGCCGGGCAGAATAATCAGATCCGCCGGCGGGATGGGTTCATCCGGGCCCACGAAAACAAGGTCCACACCCGAGTGCAGTCGCAACGGATCAAAATCATTGTGGTTGCTGATCCGGGGTAGTACCGGCACCACCACTTTCAAGGCACCGGGCTCACTGGCGCCAGCCGCACTGACGCTGTCTTCGGAATCGATCACCAACCCGTGCAGATAGGGCAAAACCCCGAACACCGGCTTGCCGGTATGTTCAGCCAGCCAGTCCAGCCCGGGCTCCAACAGCGCAATGTCACCCCGGAACCGATTGATGATAAATCCGGCCGTTCTGGCTTGTTCACTGTCTGAAATCAACGCCAGGGTGCCCACCAACTGGGCAAACACGCCGCCTTTATCGATATCACCTACTAACAGCACCGGGCAGTCAGCGGCCTCAGCGAAGCCCATATTGGCAATATCGTTGGCCCGCAGGTTAATTTCCGCCGGGCTGCCGGCGCCCTCTGCGATGATCACATCATAGCGCTCGCCCAGGGCCTGCCAGCTGGTCAGCACGGAAGCCATAGCCTCGGCCTTGTAGGCATGATAATCCAGGGCATCCATATTGCCGTAAACCTTCCCCCGCAGGATGACCTGTGCCCCGCAATCGCTCTGGGGCTTCAGCAACACCGGGTTCATGTCACTGTGGGGTTCCAGACCACAGGCCAGCGCCTGCAACGCCGTGGAGCGGCCAATTTCGCCACCATCCACAGTGACCGCACTGTTCAGGGCCATGTTCTGGGGCTTGAACGGTGCCACCGACACCCCCTGGCGGGCCAGCCAGCGGCACAACGCCGCCACCACCGTGGTCTTGCCGGCATCCGAAGTGGTGCCCTGCACCATCAGAGTGGGCATTTACAATTCCACGCCCTTCTGGGCCTTGATGCCCTGATCCTTGAAGGCATGTTTCACTACGCCCATCTCGGTAACCGTGTCCGCCAGATCGACCAATTCCTCGGGGGCCCCCCGCCCGGTCACCACGACATGCTGCATGTCCGGACGGGACTGCAGGTCATCCAGCACTCGGTCCAGATCAATGTAGTCGTATTTCAGGGCGATATTGAGCTCGTCCAGCAGGATCAGGTCGTAACTGTCATCGTTCAGCATGCCAGCAGCGATATCCCAGGCTTCGGTTGCGCTCTTCACGTCCTGCTCCCGGTTCTGGGTATCCCAGGTGTAGCCCTGCCCCATCACATGGTAGGTCACGTTCGGCAGGCCCCGGAAGAACGCTTCCTCGCCGGTGCTGAAGGCTCCCTTGATAAACTGAACAATGCCCACTTTCATACCGTGACCCAGGGCCCGGGCTACCATGCCAAAGCCGGAGCTGCTCTTGCCTTTACCGGGGCCGGTCAGCACCAGCAACACACCCTGTTCTTTCTGGGCGCGAGCGATGCGTTCCTGCATGATCTTCTGTTTGGCGGCCATGCGCTTGGCATGGCGTTCGGGGTCTTTGGCGCGTTCACGCATGTTGACTCTCCTTGGGTTCGGGCCTATGGATTAATCAGGAAAACCGGACTTCCTCGCCGCTAAATATCGCGGCGACCAGCTCAGGGGCGGACGGGAAATAACCGTGGAAATAGCTCGCGACCAGATGCTGATCACGGTACACCGCCTCGCCCTCAGAGCCGGCCTGCTTCTTTGCTCTTACAGCGGGTTGCCACGGGGTTTCAAGGCTGGAATGGTGATAGGTGTGGCCCCGCAAGTTACCGCGGTTGGTTTCGAGACTCTGTAAACCCAACGCCGTCAAGCGATTCGCCATGATGGCACGGCCAGGCAGCAGGCCAAGCAGATTATGCCCATTGCCTTCTTTATCAACCAGCTCTTCTGTACACACCATCAACCCCCCGCACTCCGCCAGGATGGGCCTGCCGGCCTGATGGAACGCGCGAATCGATGTCAGCATGGCTTGGTTTTTCGCCAACTTCTGTGCATGCAGTTCCGGATAGCCGCCCGGCAGCCAGAGTGCGTCGGCCATCGGTACTTCCGAATCGTTCAGGGGCGAAAAATACACCAACTCAGCGCCCATGGCGGTGAGCAAATCCAGGTTGGCCCGGTAGATAAAACTGAAGGCCGCATCTCTGGCAACGGCGATCCGGTGCCCGGTCAGCAGCGGTTCTGGCCTCGGTGGTGCTTGAAAATGAAACGATACGGGCTTGGGCAGAGCGTCCAGACCCGCCGATACCAAGACTTCGGCCGCTTTATCCAGCCGATCACTGAGATCGTCCATTTCCGCGGCCTGGACCAGCCCGAGGTGCCGATCCGGAATGTCCATGGCATCGTTACGGGGTATCGCGCCCAACAGACTGATGTTCTCAGGCAGGCTATCCCGGAGCAGTTCGCCGTGATACGGACTGCCAATCTTGTTGGCAATCACTTGGTGAACCGGCAGCTCCCGATCAAAGCTCGCCAGGCCAAGGGCCACTGCACCAAAGGTCTGGGCCATGCCTTTGGCGTCAATGACGGGCAAAGCCGGAATGCCCACCAGTTTGGCCAGATCGCCGCTACTGGGGCTGCCATCAAACAAGCCCATAGACCCCTCCACCAGAATCAGGTCGGCGCTCTGAGCGGCTTCCGCCAGCCGCCACCGGCACTCGTCTTCGCCGGTCATCCACGGGTGCAGCTGGTATACCGGGTTACCGGAGGCCACCTCCAGCACCATAGGGTCAAGGTAATCCGGGCCGTGTTTGAACACCCGAACGTTCCGGCCGGCGTTCCGGTGCAGACGCGCCAGGGCGGCTGTGACCATGGACTTGCCCTGGCCGGAGCCCGGGGCGGTAATCATGGCGGCTGGGACTTTGTTGTCTGACATTCGTTGCTGTTCCCTGTTCCCTGTTGTCTGAATCTGGTGCAAACGGGCAGCGGACCGCTGCTCTCGTTATACGTCTGAGCTAGCTTCTTCTGGGCACAAAGAAAGGCGCTCCATCTACTTCCACCGTTGCCAGCTCCTGGTTATACAAACGTTCCAGAGCGTTCGGCACCAGCATCCTTTCTGCCGAGCCCCAGCAGGCCTCACCATTGGGGTACATCAGCAGAATATGATCACACCAGCGGGCAGCCAGGTTCAGGTCATGCAGGCACATGAAAATGGCGTTACCCGCTGCCGCCCGGTCGGTGAGCAGTTTCATCACGGCCACCTGGTGGTGCAGGTCCAGGTGATTCGTTGGTTCATCCAGCAACCAGGTGTGGGGTGACTGGGTCATCAGGGTGGCAATAGCCACACGTTGGCGCTCGCCGCCAGACAAGGTGCTGACCAGGCGGTCCTTCAGGTGCAAGACATCCAGCGCTTCCAGTGATCTTTCTGCCATGGCCAGATCATCCGCCCCTTCCATCTGCCAGGGTGCCAGCCACGGATGACGGCCGATCAGCGCGGTTTCCAGTACCGTTGCCGGAAAGCCATCCTGTCGGTCCTGAAACACCAGCCCCAGCTGTTGGGAGAGGGCTCGCCGCTTTAACGCCTTTGTAGTGACATCGTCCAGGTACAAAGCACCGGCACGGGGCGAACGAAGGCCAGCGAGCGTGTGCAACAGAGTGGTCTTGCCGGCACCGTTGGGCCCGAGTACGCCCCACACCTGCCCTGATTTAATCGTTAGATCCAAAGGGTAACCGTCGGCCCGGCCAGGAATATCAATGATCAAGTCCCGGGCACTCAGGGTTTGCATGGAGGGGCGCTGGTTACGGGCCATCAGCGACTCCGGTATAACAGGTACAGGAAGGTCGGCACGCCCAACAGCGCGGTGATCACACCCACCGGCAGTTGCTCCGGTGCAATCACGACTCTTGCCAAGGTGTCCGCCAGCACCAGCAGCGTGCCGCCAGCCAACGCACAGGCCGGCAAAATCAGACGCTGATCGTTACCGAGCACCAACCGAAGCATGTGCGGAACCACCAGGCCGACAAAGCCAATGCTGCCGGCCATGGTCACCGCCGTGGCAGTGAGCAAGCTGGCCAGTACATAGATCAGCCATTCCAGCGGCCGCACTGAAATACCCAAGGCCGCCGCCTGCATGGGGCCGCGGGCCAATACGTTCAGGCTTCGACCCAGCGGGACCACAAGCGCACAAACCACAACCAGCAATCCCAACCCGTGCCATGGCGCTCTGGCGTAGGAAACATCACCCATCAGCCAGTACAGCATGCCGGGCAACTCCCGGGCCGGGCTGATGGCCAATATCAGGGTGATGACCGCACCCCAGCCCGCAGCAACAACCACACCCGTGAGCAGCAGTCTGGAGGGTGTCCAGCTTCCGGTGCCGTGGGCCAGTCCGAACACCATGACCGTGGCCAGCATGGCGCCGGCAAAGGCTGAACCGGAAATAACAGCACCGCCGAGCCCCGCCAACATGGCCAGCAACGCGCCAACGGCGGCACCACCGGACAAGCCAAGGACATAGGGATCTGCAAGCGGATTGCGCAGCAGCACCTGCATCAGCGCGCCGGCCACCGCCAGCAGGCCACCTGTCGCAAAAGCCGCCAGCGTTCTCGGTAACCGGAGATCGAGTATCAGAGTGCGGTGGAGGTTGGAGCCCTCGCCCAGAAATACCGATAGCACATCAGCAGGCGCAATCGCGACGCTGCCGATACCCACCGACATCACCATGGCAAGCAGGCTTGCCACTGACAGAACGGCAACGGGCAGGGCGATCGGGCGTATCACACAGCTACTCCACTACGGCCGTCGGCCACGGGCCACCTCCAGTTTTTCGCAAAACAATTGCGTTCCCTCAAGCATTCTCGGAGTCGGTCGCTGCACAAGCGATGGTGGGATAAAAAACAGGTTGTTGCGCTCGGTCGCAGTGATGCCGGGGAATGCCTGCCAGCGCGTCAGCCAATGGCGGTTCTCCTCGCCCATTCCACCCGCCAGAATGGCCTCGGGATTTGCTGCAATCACTGCTTCCGCGCTGATTCGTGGCACCAACCGGGCCAGCTGACCAAACACGTTATCACCGCCGCAAAGTTCAATCATTTCACCGATCAGGTGCTGGCTGTTGACCGTCATCAGGGGCTCATCCCAGACCTGGTAAAACACCGGCACCGGATCCGCCCTGGCGTACACCTCCTGCAAATCGGCAATGCCCCGGCGGAATCGCTCTGCCTCTGCAAACCCTTCTGCTTCAGTACCCGCCAGTGTGGAGATGCGCTCAATGGTGTGGGAGACAGCTTCAAAACTCCGGGGTTCAATGGAGAACACCGGGACGTCCATATTCTTGAGTGTGGCCAGCTGCTCGGTCGGGTTCCCGGTTACCCAGCCGACCACAAGATCCGGCTGCAGCTCCAGCAAACGCTCCATATCTATTCGGGTATGGCTGCCCACCGAAGCGACCTCCCTGGCGGCGGGCGGATAATCACTGTAAGCCACCACCGCAACCACTTGATCACCGGCTCCGGCGGCCCAGACCAGTTCCGTAGCACCTGGCGAAAGTGCGGCAATGCGTTTTGCCGGGTGCTCAAGGCAAATCTCTTTAGCCAGATCGTCCGTAGCACAGACCGACGATGCCAGGGCAGGAGACGCCAACAGCATCCAGCTAAGCATCGCGGTCATTGCTTTCAGCTTTCGCACTGGCATCTCCCCCGCAAGGTTTTGTAGCCGTTATCGGATATCGTAGCGTACGGTCAGCAGGGCGGTGCGGCCAGCCGAAATGTAGTTTAGATTATTCTGGCGATTAAAACGGGCGGTGCTGTATTCCTTGTCCAATACGTTAGCCAGCGTCAACCGGGTCGACCAGTCGGGTGCAAAACGCCATCCTGCTCGCAGGTCCAACGTCGCGAAACCGGGCAGCCTGTCATCATTGGCGCGATCGTTATAACGATAGTCCTCAGCAACCACGGTGCCGCCAAAGTCCCAGGTACCAACCCGTTTGCTCAGATCCAGCCGCAGGGTTTTGCCACTCCGGCGCTGGAGCTGATTCCCGGTTTCACGATCTTCAGGGTCCAGCAGCGTCAGCGCGCCGTCTGCACGCCAGCCGGCCTGTTCAAAGCCGGCACTGAATTCCGCGCCACGGATTCTGGCCTCATTCACGTTCATCGGGGTCCACAAACCACTTTCTGTAGGACTCCAGGCAATCAGGTTATCCACATCCAACTGGAACACCGCGGTATCCCAGAACCAGTTCTGATAATGGCCACTCACGCCCAACTCCACGGTACTGGACTCTTCCGCCTTGAGATCAGGATTGGCTCCCGGGAAATACAAGTCATTGAAAGTGGGGGCTCGGAACGCCGTACCGTAGCTGACCCGGACACGATGTGACCGGTCCAGAGCGTGGCCCAGAGCAATGCTGCCAGTCTCGTTCTTACCGTAGGCTTCGTTGTCGTCACCCCGCAGGCTCATGTGCAGATCGGTGGGGCCGAAGTTAAGGCGTAACTGACTGTACAGCGCAGCGTTGGTTCGACTGGTCTCGGCGTAATCGGTGGTGCCACTCACTTCATCGGTCATCAGTTCAGAACCGACCACCAGTTCGTGCACGTTCCAGGTAAAGGTGTTGTCCCAGCGAGCGGCCCGTGAGCGCGTATTGAATGTGCTGCTGAACGTAGGCGTGACATTGTCTGTCTCATCCCGGGATTCAGAGAACTGAAGTGCTTGGCGCCAATAGTCACTCACCGGTGTTTCCAGCCCAAAGCCAATCGTGCGGATCATGAAGTCGATGTCACCGCCTTCGTATTCAGTGCTGCCTTCACTTTGCACCACCACAAGACTGGCCTTACCTCCAGATTGCAGTTCATGCACCACTCGCCCGATACCGGCGGTATTCCGGAACCCCCGGTCGTCGCCGTTGGTTATCACCGCAGTGCCGTCGGTTTCCTTGTGCACACCGCTAAGGGCGAACCGCGTATTACCAGCCTGGGCAGCCACGCCGGCGCTGCCCTTCTGCGTATTAAAATTACCGGCCCCGGCTTCTACCCAACCTGCCGGTGTCTCTTTCGGGTCCAGGGTGAAGGCCTGCACCACACCACCCACGGCATCGGCACCGTAGAGCGAGCTTCGTGCGCCGCGAACAATTTCCACCCGCTCGACCAATTCAACCGGGAAATACTGCCACGAAGGGCCGCCGGAGGTAGCGGACCGAAGACGCACACCGTCTACCAGCAGCAAAGTGGACTCATTGGCAGTACCACGGGTGAAGACACTGGTGGTCTTGCCGAAGGAACCGTTGCCCGTGACGTTAATGCCTGGCTGCCCGCGCAGAAGCTGACTGAACTCGGCAGGGCTTTGCTCGCGGATGGATTGCTCGTCAATCACGGTGACCGACGACAGGCTTTCACCCACCGTGAGCGGCCCCAGTGTGGCGGTGACCACGATGGGTTCGAGCCTGCGCTCCTCACCGGGATCATCAGCGGCAAAAGCAGGCCACGTCAGCGGCAGAAAAATCAGGGCAGAAAAGACTTTGGCAGTATTCATAGCTTCACTCACAGTTCACCGCACGCACCCGTACGGCGATGATGGTTTATAGCGGAGGAAGCAGATCGGTCGGGGGTGGAGGGCGTTGATTCACAGTGAGCCGGGTTCACCCACCGCCGCTGCCCTCCGCAACGTCTGGTGTCCGGAGCTGATGGGCTCCGCATTTCAGGCCGGTCTCCGGACTCCCAGGTGGAGCTGTTGCTCCGGGGCAATCACCTTCCCATGCCAGAGGCACAGTGGCGTATTGGATTGCCTTTCACCTGATTACCGTTGCGGGGGCAGCGCCGGGTTCTCACCGGCTTCCCGTTTCACTCTCGGCATTTGCCCGACTTTCGCCAGTCAGGGTGGAATGCTCAAAGCACCTGAAATTGCGGGCAAGACTATCAACCGGGGTGGGGGTGGTCAATGAGATATGTTAATTCAGACAACGCACGTTCAAGGCGTTGCCACCCGGACTCATCGGGCGGCAATCCGAAGCGCAGGAATGACGGCTCGTCAAAACGCCGGACCAGGATGGCACGACGGGCCAACTCATGGGCTATTGGTGCTGCCTTTTCGTGATAGATCGTACGAAACAGCAACGTGCCGGTGGCTGCCGGCATGCCGGATTTCCTGAGCAGGCCGTCCATCCGCAGCCGGGACGTCTGGAGCCGGCCACGCGTCTCCACTTGCCATGCCCTGTCAGCCAGAGCTTTGGCCATCAGGTAACGCGCCGGGCCGCTGACGGTCCAGGGCCCCAATTCGAAAGCCAGTTTCCGAATCAGCTCAGGGCCCGCCAACACGGCTCCGGCGCGAACTCCGGCCAGGCCGAAAAACTTGCCCAGGGACCGCAGGAGAACCAGGCCCGGCGCGCCCGCCCATGGCTCCAACCCGAACCCGGGTTCCCCCTCAACAAAGGCCTGATCAAGCACCAGCCAGCTACCCCGCGCCTGCAATCGCTGATGCCACAGCAGCAGACGAGCCGGATCGAGCAACTGCCCGGTCGGATTGTTCGGTTGTATCCACACCACCACATCAACACAATCCAGCCAGGCCAGGTCACCAGTTTCGAGTTTATCGGCAGGAATGGCGACCACCTCAAAACCCGCGCGGCGCCAGGCGTGACCGTGTTCGCGATATCCCGGCACGGGCACCGCCACTCGACCAATACCATGCATTCTTGCACGCACGGCAGGCAGGGCCATGATGGCCGCCTGGGAGCCGGCCACAGGCAGGCAGCGGGCCTGCTCTGGCGCACCAGCCCAGGCGCGGATCGTCTCCTCCAGCCCATCGTCCGGCTCTGGCAGTCGCTGCCATACCTCCGGCGGAATGGCCGGAACCGGCCAGGGAACAGGATTAATGCCGGTAGACAGATCAAGCCATTGTTCACGGGGTATGCCCCATTGCCGTGCTGCTGCCTGCAATCGCCCACCGTGCTCCGGGGATTCAGGAAGATCGAAGGCTGTCATCCCGGACCTCCGGACACCAACCAGCTGCAGGCAAGCGCGACGACCAGCAGCACAGACAACCAGAGCATCACGCCACGCTGCACCAGGATAATAGACCGCTCTATTGTGGCTGCCGCAGCCCCGGGACCACTGCCTAACATCGGCCTGTGTTTGATACCGCTTGCATAGGGCGCAGGCCCACCCAGGGTAACACCAAGGGCGCCCGCCCCGGCCGACATCACTGGCCCGGCATTAGGGCTATCCCAGGTTTTTGCCTGACTACGCCAACACCGGAGTGCCAAGCGGGTGTTGCCCAACAGAGCGTAGGTTACAGCGGTCAGCCGGGCAGGCAGCCAGTTCATCAGGTCATCGAGCCTGGCTGCACACCGGCCAAAGTAAAGAAATCGCGGATTGCGGTAGCCCCACATGGCGTCCAGGGTATTGATCAGTCGGTGCAGCACCACGCCCGGCAGCCCGGCAAGCAGATACCAGAACAGACTGGCGAACACCGCATCGGCACCATTCTCCAGCATGGATTCCGTGGCAGCCGCAGCCACGCCCTCATCGGATAGCGCCGCGGCATCCCGGCTGACAATCCACCCCACCGCTGTCCTGGCTTGCACTCCGTCGCCTGCGTTCAGCGCAGTGGACACCGCTCGGCCATGTTCTGCCAGCCCCCTTAAAGACATGGCGAGCCATACGCCTGCTACTTGAGCCACCAACCATAGCCAGCCGCCGAGCCAGAACTGCAGTGCTATCGCCAGTGCCAGCACCGGTGTGATCGCTATCACGGTTGCCATCACACCCAGGCACAGGCTCCTTGCAACAGCCTGCGGCTGGCCATTGAGCCCAACCTCCGTTGCTGAGGCCCATCGGCCAAAACCTACCAGGGGGTGCCACCGTCGCGGTTCACCGAGCAGCCAGTCCAATACAACCGCCGCGACACACACCAACACCGCAACCAGAAACGTTTCCAAATGTAGGCTCCCTGAATCAAATGCTGGCAAGTCTAACCGAGCAGGACCTGATCTTGACACCTTCGCCTCCCGGTAAGAACATCTTCGCTTTCTCGCCCACAAGGAATGATCATCATGGCCCTGCCCCAAAGCTGGCTAACACCGCCTCCCGGCCCCTCAGGCAAACACGCTGCCATTGCCGCTGAGCGGCAGCAAGTTCTGACCAAACCGCCCGGCTCTCTCGGGCAACTGGAGCAGCTTGCCATCACTCTGGCCGGCCTGACTGGCTCCAACGCGCCAACCGTCGACCCTGTCCGCATGGTGGTGTTCGCTGGCGATCATGGGGTATGCGCCGAGGGTGTTTCCGCTTTTCCTCAAGCAGTCACAGCCCAGATGATTGCCAACTTTGCCGCCGGCGGCGCAGCCATCAGCGTTATGGCAAAACAACTCGGTGCCAGTCTGGAGGTGGTCAATCTGGGCACTGTCGGCGAGGTACCAGAGCTTGACGGCGTCATTCACCAGGTGATTGCCCCCAGTACCGCCAATATGGTCGAAACACCGGCTCTTAGCCCAGACCAGGTCGCCGCTGCACTGACCAGTGGCGACCAGGCAGCCGAGCGGTCGGCCAACGCGGGATGCCGGCTGTTCATCGGTGGCGATATGGGCATCGGCAACACCACCAGTGCCGCTGCACTCGCCTGCGCCTTGCTTGGTCTGCCACCCGAGAGGCTCGTCGGCCCGGGCACCGGCCTGAACCGCGAGGGGGTTACCCACAAAGCCCGGGTGGTCGAAAAAGCATTGGCCCGACATGGCAACGACCGAGACGCATTGTCTGTGCTGGCTTCGCTTGGCGGGTTTGAGATTGCTGCGTTGGCCGGTGCCATTCTGGGCTGTGCAGCTCGCAGAATTCCGGTATTGGTGGATGGCTTTATCGTCTCGGCGGCCGCTCTCGTGGCGGTTCAACGGCAACCGGGAGCGCGTGATTGGCTGATCTTTGCGCACCGGTCTGCCGAACCCGGCCACGACGCAGTACTTGAAGCACTTGATGCGACCCCTCTGCTGGACCTGGGCATGCGCCTGGGTGAGGGTAGTGGTGCGGCCGTCGCCCTGCCTTTGCTACGGGCAGCCTGTGCGCTGCACAACCACATGGCCAGCTTTGCTGATGCCGGCGTCAGCGGAAAATCCGGGGAGTAAAACCATGACCACCACAGTGATCGATCTTATACGCCATGGCGAACCCGCAGGTGGGCAAATGTTTCGGGGTACCAAAGATGACCCGCTGAGCCCCACCGGTTGGCAGCAAATGGAAGCCGCCATGCACGATCACGACCACTGGGATGTCATTGTCAGCTCGCCTATGACTCGATGCCGCCTGTTTGCCGAACAGCTCGCAGAAAGCCGCAGGATTCCCCTGCACATAGAACATGACCTTAGGGAAATCGGGTTCGGTGAATGGGAGGGGCTAACCTCACAGCAGGTTCAGGAACGCTACGGCGACCAGCTCAACCGCTTCTGGCAAGACCCGATAAACTTTACCCCACCGAGTGGCGAAGTGGTCACTGAATTTTACCAACGCGTCACCCGGGGGTTTGACCGCTGGCAGGACACACTTGCGAGCCAGCGCGTGCTGGTGGTCTGTCACGGAGGCGTAATCCGAATGATACTGGCCAACGTGCTGGGCATTCCCCTGGAGAAATCCTTTACCGGTTTTTCGGTGCCCTATGCCTGCCGTAGCCGGATCCAGGTGGATCAGTCCGAGTTTGGCACGTTCCGCAGCCTGGTCAGCCACCAGCCTTGAGGGTCAGGGGCAGACCAGCTACCGACATCACGACCTCATCACAGCGCTGCGCGAGTGCCTGGTTGAGCCATCCCAGCTCGTCGGCAAAGCGACGGGTCAGGGGGTCCATGCCTATGGTGCCCAGCCCCACCTCATTCGTGACGATCACCAAGGAACCCGGGTAGGCTTCCACGGCCGTCAGGAAGGCCGCACGTTCAGGTGCAAACAGCGAACTGTCAGCGAACAGGAGATTGCTCAGCCAGAGACTCATGCAGTCCACCAGAGCCAGCGGCGAGGGTTCTTGTCTGGCAGACAGGTCTGACAGCGCCCGGCCAAGGTGAACAGGCTCCTCCACCAACTGCCAGTGTGCCGGGCGTTGCTGCTGGTGGCGCCGGATCCGCAAGGCCATTTCATCATCGCCGGCGGTGGCCGTAGCCACGTAGACCACATCCGTGCCGGCATCCCGGGCCCGCTGTTCCGCCAGCGCGGTTTTGCCAGACCGAATACCACCTGTAACCAGTAATTTATTGACCATAAAAACGCTCTCATGCTTGGATGCCGCAGCCAAGGTACACCAACGGGACAGACAGCTGCTATAGTTTGCCCAGACTGTAAATCAAGCGACTAACCCTCGTCAGCCAGACAAAAAGACTCAGCAACCCTGGAGAGCCCATGCAGGCCGAGCTGTTGGACATCCGCAATCACATCGCCCAATACCCGCCATTCAATGACATGCCGGAAGAACTGCTCGAGCGGATCGTGGCCGGAATTGAGGTGGTCTACTGCCGCGCCGGCACCCAGATTCTGGAACTGGGACAAAGCAACCATTGGTTGCATTACGTGCGCAGTGGTGCGGTGGAGATCTACCGACGCTCAGGGGAGCTCTATAACCGGGTGGGCGAAGGCCAGATTTTCGGCCAGTTTGGTCTTTTGATGAACAAAAAAGTACGTTTTCCGGTGAAGGCCATTGAGGACAGCCTGATCTACAAAATCCCCGACGAGGTTTTCCAGTACCTCTGGGAGCAGGATGAGAACTTCGCAGACTTTGTCGAAACCGAAGACCGAAGCCGTCTGCGCTCGGCAATCTCACGCCGGGAAAAATCCAACGAACTGATGACCGCAAAAGTGACCCGACTGATCTCCCGTGAGCCTGTCTCCGCACCCACCACGGTACGGTTGCAGGAAGCGGCACGGATCATGACGGAAAGCGGCGTATCGTCCCTGCTGCTGATGGATGAGAGCGGAGACACCCCAAAACTAACCGGCATTATCACCGATCGGGATCTGAGAACCCGGGCCGTGACCCACGCTCTGGCTTCTGAAACGCCCATCTGCGAAATCATGACCGAGGGCCTGATCACCATCAGTGCCCGCTCGTTCATTTTTGAAGCCATGCTCACCATGCTCCACAATAATGTTCACCACCTGCCTGTGGTCGAGGGCGACGAAGTGCGGGGCGTGGTGGCTCTGTCAGACATCGTCAAATACGAGAGTCAAAGCAGCCTGTTCCTGGTCAGCAACATCTACCAGCAGAAGCACGTCAAAGGCCTGAAAAAAGTCAGCCTGGATGTCCGCGACAGCTTCGTGCGGATGGTCAACGAAGACGCCAACTCGCACATGGTCGGCAGCGCCATGGCGGGCATTGGCCGCAGTTTTAGCCAAAAACTGCTGGAGCTGGGCGAAGAACATCTCGGACCACCGCCGGTACCCTATTGCTATATGGCGCTGGGTTCCATGGCCCGGGACGAACAGTTGGTGGTCACCGATCAGGACAACGCCATGATCCTGGACGACAGTTTCATTCCCGAACAGCACGACGAGTACTTCCTGGCCCTGGCCAAGTTTGTCTCTGATGGACTGGCTGAATGCGGGTACACCTATTGCACCGGCGACATCATGGCCACCAATCCGAAATGGCGGCAACCGCTCAAGGTATGGAAGCAATACTTTACCCAATGGATCGACAGCCCGAACGGAGAAACCCTGCTTAACAGCAACATCTTTTTCGATCTGGACGGCATCCATGGCCAGACTGAGCTGGCCGAGCAACTGAAGACCCTGATCGCCGACAAAGCCTCCAGCAGTCAACGCTTCCTGACCCTGCTGGCTCGCAACGCCCTGAATCGAACGCCGCCACTGGGCTTCTTCCGTACCTTTGTACTGGAAGAGGACGGCAAGCAGCAAAAAACCTTCAACCTGAAACGCCGAGGCACCGCGCCCCTGTCTGATCTGATCCGCGTGCACGCTTTGGCCTGCGGCGCCCGCTCCCAGAACTCCTTCGAGCGGCTGCGTGACATTGCCAAAACCAAGCTGCTGATGGAAGACGACGCCAGCAACCTGCGTGACGCCCTGGAGTTCATCTCCATCGTCCGCATTCGTCACCAGGCCCTCGCCATCGAAGAAGGCCGCGAACCGGACAACAACGTGCGCCCGGAAGACCTCTCGCCGTTCGAGCGCAGTCATCTGAAAGATGCTTTTCAGGTGGTCAGCAATGCCCAGAAGTTCCTGAGATTCCGCTACAACGCCGGAGGGGGCCGGAATGTCTAGGACCATCAAACGTCGCAACAGCACGCAGAGCTGGCCCGAAAACTACCGAGCCCACGCTGAACAAGCGGTGGACGCGCGCGTCCGGGGCTTTTACCGGGCCGGCTGCCCAAGCCCGGACACCCCAATACGAGAGGTTCAGCTACTGGCCCTGGACTTCGAAACCACCGGTCTGGATGCCGAACAACACTCCATCGTCAGTATTGGCCTGGTGCCTTTCACCCTGGCCGGCATTCAACTGGGCAACGCCTGGCATCAGGTTGTGCGCCCCAAACTGCCGCTGCACCAGACCTCCATCACCATCCACGGCATTACCCATACAGACATCGACCAGGCCCCGGATCTTGAAGAGGTTCTGGACCCACTGTTTCAGCACCTCTCCGGTCGAATCCCGGTGGTGCACTATCGCAACATTGAACGCCCGTTCCTGAACGTTGCCTTGCAGTGGCGACTGAAAGAAGAGCTCCGCTTCCCGGTCATCGACACCATGGCCATCGAGGCGCACCTGCACCCGGACCGCAACCCAAGTCGTTGGCAGAAACTGATGGGCAAACAACCCACCTCCATCCGCCTGCCCGACAGCCGCACCCGCTACGGCCTGCCTCACTACGCGGGTCACAATGCCCTGATCGACGCCATCGCCACCGCGGAGCTGCTCCAGGCCCAGATACTGCACCACTTCAGTCCAGACACCCCGATAGGCGACCTCTGGGTATAAGAGCCCATAGCCCCAGCCGCCCGCAACGGATAGAATGGCGACAAATCTTTTATCGAGACCGCAGTGACCGCATCCACTACCAAAACCACGCCGCTGGACGCGTTCAAGCGCGCTCGCCGAATGTGGTTGAAAGGCGAGAAGATCAGCCTGGCCGCCCTGGCCGATGACCTCGGCATCGGCCGTGCCACCCTGTTTCGCTGGGTGGGCAATCGCGACCTTCTGATTGGTGAGATTCTCTGGTCCCTGTACGAGCCTCTGTACAAAGAGGCCCGCGCCATCACCCCCGGCCATGGCGTCGACTACGTGGTCGGTGTGTTCCGCCACATCAATACCACTATCCTGCACTTTGCTCCGCTGCGACGGTTTCTGCATCAGGACCCGGAATACGCCCTGAAAATGCTCACCTCGTCCCACTCCACGCTTCACGCGCGCACCGTGGAAGTGAACACCCGCTTACTGAAAGACGAAGTGCGAGCAGGCCATCTCAGTCCGCCCATGAACGTTCAGAGCCTGTCCTACTTTATGGTTCGTATTGCGGAATCCTGCCTGTACAGCGACATCATTGGTGGCCGCGAGCCCAGGGACGATGAGCTGGAAGACGCTTGCACCGCGGTGCGCATCCTGCTGGGCGGCAAAGTCTGAACAGAACGCCTGCCTCTCTGGCAAACCCCATTTTCCCGAACTAAGCTGTCCGAACGACAATAAAATAACCAGTCGCGGTCACATGGGCAAAACTCAGGAGGCCGCACCACCAAACGCAAAGGAGCGCGTTATGTTCGCACAACCCACTCGAGTTCTCTCTCCCGTTACCTTCCTGCTCACAGCCCTGGTGCTTGCCTGCTGGCTGGTGGCACCGAAAGCCGTTGCTCAGGGCCTGACGGAAAGCACCGTCCGGGCCTTCCTGGACAGCCTTGAAGCAACCGAGCCGGTGCTGCTGGAATACGAAGACGAGCTGGACGAGTTTGAGGACGAGTCAGACACCTCCGATTTCTCGGCCATCTTTTCCTCCGGTCTTGAGCAAATGCAAAACCATCCGATGTACAACGACATTGAAAAAGTCATCAAACGCCACGGTTTCTCCAGTGTCGGGCAATGGGCACGCACCGGTGATCAGGTATTTCAGGCCTGGTTTGCAATCGAGATGGAAGAACAGGGGCCGGCAGCCCAGCAGGAAATGCAACAAGCATTGGCAGAGATCGACAACAACCCGCACATGACGGAAGATCAAAAAGCTCAGATGCGAGCCATGATGGGCACGGCCATGAGCACCATGAGCGCGGCCAAAGACGTACCGGACGACGCCAAGCGTGCCGTCCGGCCTTTTGTTAACGAGTTACGGGCCTTGTCTGACGACGAGGACAGCGGCTGGTAAATGGGGCACGCAGATTCAACAGGCAAAAACTGATCTGACACCCATCCATAAAAAACCCGGCAATGGTCACCAGTGCCGGGTTTTTTAGTACCTGAATCAGGCCGGGTATCAGCCAAACAGGCTGTAAGCAAACACGATCGCCACGGCGACCGGCGTTACATACCGGATCAGGTTATACCACAGGGCAAAACTGCCCTCCTGCATCGCCAGATCGCTCTTGAGCGATTCTTTGGCAACAAACCAGCCCACGAACAGAGCGGTCAGCAAGCCGGAGAGCGGCAGCATGATGTTGGCGGTGAAGTAATCCAGCAAGTCAAAGATGGTCTTGCCTTCAAACGCCTCAAACATGCCCAGGGGCGCAAAACCGGCCCACACGTTCAACGACAGGATCGAGGCAATGCCCAGCGCCCAGCACAAACCGCCGACCAACACAGCACTGCCGGTACGGGCAAGTTCGGTCTTTTCTTCAACCCACTCGACCACCGGCTCCAGCAAAGAAATACCGGAGGTCCAGGCCGCAAACAACAGCAGGACAAAGAACAAGGTACCGAACAGGCCGCCCATCGGCATGTTGCCGAATGCCAGGGGCAGAGTCACAAAGATCAGGCCGGGGCCCTCACTGGCCTGCAAGCCATTGGCAAACACCAGCGGGAAGATCGCCAGGCCGGCCAACAGTGCAACAACGGTATCCATAATGCCGACCGTGATAGCAGTGCGGCCAATAGAGATATCACGGCTCAGGTAAGAGCCGTAGGCCATCATGATCGCCATACCCAGGCTCAGGGTAAAGAATGCATGGCCAAGCGCGACCAGCACGCCCTTCACGCTCAGGGCGCTGAAATCCGGGGTAAACAGAAAGCTGACCGCCTGACCGAAATGCCCGGTCGTGGTGGCATAGCCGACAACCACCAGCAGCAGAATCAGCAACGCCGGCATCAGGATAGTGACCGCACGTTCCAGACCACCCTTCAGACCGCGGGACACCACAAAGACCACCAATCCCATAAAGATCGTGTGCCAGATCAGCAGCTTGGTCGGGCTGGCCAGCAGGCCACCAAACAGCTCACCGACCGAGTCTGCGGTACCGCCGGCGAAGTCACCCATGGCCGCATGGCCAATATAGGAGGCTGCCCAACCACCAATCACCGAATAGAACGACAAGATGATGAAGGCAGCCAACATCCCGATAATTGCAGATATCCGCCAGGCCGGAGACGCCAGATTACGCTCGGCCACCAGCTTGAAACTGGTGATCGGGTTATAGCGGCCATTACGGCCAATAAACACCTCTGCCATCATGATCGGTATACCGACGATGAAAATACAGAGCAGGTAGACCAGTACGAAGGCACCACCGCCGTTTTCACCGGTGACGTAGGGGAACTTCCAGATATTACCGAGGCCAACAGCGGAACCGGTCGCTGCCAGGATAAACGCAAACTTGGAAGACCAGAGTCCGCGAGCCCCGTTACCGCCGCTTGAAGCGGAGTTGGACTGTGTCATGTGTTTTCTTCCTGTGCTTTTGGCTGAGGAAACGACGAATTGAGAATGCACCGAACAAGTTGTTCGGGCAGTTGGGCGAGGATTCTGCCAGCACTGGTGTGTTGATGCCAGTGCTGAAAGGTTGTTCAGTTGTTGATAAATCCTTCAAGCAGACGTCCATCAGCGGCTAACTAACCAGATTTACTGGCGAACCGTGAGATCAGGTCTTTCAGGCCGTGGGCCATGCCACTGAGCGTATCGCTGCTGGTTTTGGCCGCATCGGCCTGTTCATCGCTCTGATCGGCCAGCTCGGCAATGTTGACGATCTGCCGGTTGATCTCATCAGACACCTGGCTCTGCTCCTCAAACGCCGCCGACATGGTGATAAAGCTGTCAGAGATGGAATCCACTGAACCGACAATGGTACCCAGCGCGTCCGCCGCACCCTGTACCCGAGCCAAGCCTTCGCCAGCAATTTCCTCACCGGCCTTTACAGCCTGAACGGTCTCTTCCACCTGGGTACGAAAATCCTTGATCACATCCTGAATCTTAACGGTGGACTGCCGTGTACGCTGAGCCAGCGAGCGCACTTCATCCGCCACCACCGCAAAACCGCGGCCCTGCTCGCCGGCGCGGGCCGCCTCAATGGCGGCGTTGAGTGCCAGCAGATTGGTTTGATCGGCAATGTCGGAAATCAGATCTGCTGCCTCACCAATGGTGCGGGTAGACTCACCCAGCCGGCCAACCGACTCACCGATGCCGTTAACACGATCGACCAACTGCTCAATGGCGACCAGAGCCTCACCACTGCGCTCACGGCCATCGTGGGCAAGATTGTTGGCCTGTTCCGCCTCACGGGCGTTGTGGGTGACAGCCTCGGCCACCTCCTGAATCGACGCGGTCATTTCATTAATGGCCGAGGCAATCTGGTCGGTCTCTGAGCGCTGCCGGGCGATGGCGGTCGCTCCTTCGGAAATGTAATTGTGGGAGGCTCGGGCCTGCTCGTACAGGTGCTCCGCCTGATCATCAATCCGGGCCAGAGCGGTACGCACTCGCGCCTCTTCGCTGACCAACACCAGCGCCAGTCGTGACATCAAACCGCGTTCGTGGCTGTAGGTGCGGGCAACGATGGGGTCCTGAAAAGCATCGCTGCGCAGCGCCAGCAGTGCCTTCAGACGACTGGAAATAGACCCGGACACCAGGCTGAATGCCAGGGCGTGCCCGACCACCACAATCAATGCCGCCAGCAAACCGGACTCCAGCTGCAGCGCGCCGAACGTGATGATCAGTGACAAGATAAAGGGCCAGCCGGCGCGAGCCATGGATACAGCCCGGTTGGTAAACGATGACAACATTTTGCCGGCCGAGATACGCGCATAAAGACCCTCCGCCCGGGCTATCTGATCCCGGGTGGCGGCTACCCGCACGGATTCGTAACCCACCATCTGGCCATTCTCCCAGATGGGCGTGGCATAGGCGCTGACCCAGTAATGATCCCCGGATTTGGCCCGGTTCTTGACCACCCCCATCCAGGCCTTGCCCGCCTTGAGGTACTCCCACATATCGGCAAACACTGCGGGCGGCATGTCCGGATGGCGGATCAGGTTATGGGCCTGGCCAATCAGCTCGGCCCGACTGAAACCGCTGATGGCTTCAAAATCGTCGTTGCAGTACGTAATCACACCCTTGAGGGAGGTGGTACTGATCAGGCGCATACCTTCCGGTACGGTGATTTCGCGCTGGGTGACGGGTAAGTTCTTGCGCATAGGGGTTCGATGTCCGTTAAACCGATAGAGTTATTTCACGGCGACAAGGTAAGTCTGGATGAATATCAAGGAAATGCCTAATTCGTTACGCCTTGTCTCTTTGCTGTAACGGCCGGTGCCCCGAACTCTTTAGAATGCAGACTACCGAGCAGACGCACGTACCCTCGCCCGGGGATGGAACCGGGCATTGAACCAGAGCGCCGTACCTGAACAGAACCGGACTGCTACTTTACCTATTCTGCCCGCATTATCCAGCGCCCGAAGCGGTGCAAACCCCTATAAGCCAGTTGA
>NZ_JACUUB010000044.1 GCF_014859525.1 Marinobacter sp. | reverse complement strand
CGGAGAGAAGCGCACATGGATGTGCTTGTAGCGGTTTTCGGGAGGGACACCCATCCGCGCCCCCTCCCGCGAACCCGGCAGGCTAGGTGCGGACTAGGCGCTCTAACCGAGGTCAGACTAAAGCGACCTCAGCGTGAATGGCCTCAAGGGCGGCCAGTGGATCAGGCGCCTGGGTAATTGGGCGACCGATGACCAGATAGTCGGAGCCGGCTTTAAGGGCATCCGTGGGGGTCATGATGCGTTGCTGATCGCCTTTGTCGGCGGTCAGCGGGCGGATGCCGGGGGTGATGAGCTGGAAGTCAGCACCCTGCTCTGCTTTCAGCCGTGAAGCCTCCTGCGCGGAGCAGACTACACCGTCGAGGCCGCAGTTCCTGGTCAGCGCGGCCAGGCGGGATACATGAGCTTGTGCCCCGCCGGTTATGCCGATGCCAGCCAGATCTTCGTCAGACATACTGGTCAGCACCGTTACCGCAATCAGTAGTGGCTTATCAGCACCAAACGGCTCCAGACGCTCACGACAGGCCACCATCATCTTCTCGCCACCCGAAGCATGAACATTCACCATCCACACCCCAAGGTCTGCGGCTGCAGCAACGGCTGACGACGTAGTATTCGGGATATCATGAAATTTCAGATCCAGAAATACATCAAAACCCTTGCCCTGAAGAACTTTCACCAACGCTGGGCCTGAGCGGGTAAACAGTTCCTTGCCGACCTTCAGGCGACATTTTGCAGGGTCCAGCTGGGCAGCCAGGGCCAAAGCGGGCTCCTGGGAAGGAAAGTCCAGGGCGACAATGATTTTCGGATCGTTAGGATTTTGCACAGACAGGTTTCCGGATGAGTAAATTAAAAATGCTATTCGGCTTCAACGCCCTGAATGGGCCGCACCGTTTCCCATTGTTTACAACTGGGGCACAGCCAATGCAATTGCTGGCCTGAAAAACCGCAGCTCACGCAGCGATAAACCGGACGATTGGCGAGAATCAGGTGCCCAATACGGCTGACCAGTCGGCCTTCGTCTGTGGTCATGCCTTTTTCGTAGCCGGCCATCTCCACCAATCTCAAGAGACCGCGCACAGAAGGCCTCACCTCCAGCTCCTGTCTGAGAAGATCAATGGCTGCAGGTCGACCAGACGAGCGTTCTACCGACTCGACAAGGGCCAGTAACAGACTGGTGCTGGGATATTGGTCATAGAGTTTCTTCAGCTTTTTGAACAAACGACCGACATCACCATGTTCTTGCTCGAGTTTCATCAACCGGTCAACGGCCTCAGGGCCAAATTCAGGATTCTGCTCGAACACCTTGAAGCTTTGATTGCTCGCCTCACGAAAATTACCTTGTCGGACTTGCTGTTTCATCAAAAGCAACGTGGCACGAACACAAGATCGATCGTAATCGAGCGCTTCCTTCGCAAGTTTCTGAGCCGCCCACCGATCATCCATAATCAAAGCCGCATCAGACAACTCGCAGGTGATGTAAGCCAGCGTTTTGAACATGGCAGGATCAGCATCACGACGAGTCAGAGTTTGCGCTACCTGCGCCGCTTTTTTCCATTCCCTTTCTTGCTGATACAACTCAATCAACGCCGTTGACGCTCGACGCCCATACTCCTGATCACCCATTAACTGGTGAAGCAAGGCTTCAGCGCGGTCATGCAAGCCGGCATTCAGGTAATCCATTGCCAACTCAAGAGTCACCTGAGGCGTATAGCGAGCGGGCAGCTCCGGGCGTGCCAGCAGGTTCTGGTGGATCAGAATGGCGCGGTCGGTTTCGCCTTTATTACGGAAGTGACTGCCAATGGAAAGATGGAGACTGACGGTATCCTTGTTAACCGCCAGCGACTGAACAAAGTTATCCACGGCTTGGTCAGAGTAATTAGTAAACAGGAACTGCAAGCGATCCCGAACAGAATCTTCGTCAGAGATAACCCGAGAAGCGCGCCTGCCCTGGCTACCAAGCCTCCCTACAACCCAGCCGACAGCCACAGCCACCGTCAAAAGCAGCCACTGAAACACCATGTCCATTAAAGCGCCCGATCGTTCTGTGCCTTGGATTTCTCTAATGCCTGCTCAGCACGCTCGAGTCTTTTCTTGAGGTGACGACGCGACACCGACGAACGAAACGTTGCTATTGCAGCAATCAACACGCCAATCAATGCACCGATAACAAATGACATAATGATCCAGACGGCGACACCATGAGGTTGAGTTTCAAACAACAGGAAGTTGAGCGAAACTGCCATCTGATTATTGAGAGAAAACACCAACGCCAGAAGGATAAGGGCCAGGACCGTTAGGGTAATGAGGATCTTCTGCAGGCCAGCCATGTCGTAATCTCTCCAGACGGGACGGTGCCCGAAAACACAATGTTCCGTTAGATTAACAGGAACCGCAGGTTAAAAGCCCTTTTTCAGACTGTCATTTACCTGTTCCCGTAATTCCTTGCCAGGCTTGAAGTGCGGGACAAACTTGGCAGGCAACTGAACTGCCTCACCGGTTTTGGGGTTACGGCCAGTACGAGCCGCCCGGTGGTGAAGGGAAAAACTGCCAAATCCCCGGATTTCAATTCGTTGGCCATCAGCAAGAGCCTGAGACATGTGCTCAATCACGGTTTTAACCGCCAACTCCACATCTTTCACAGAGAGCTGCGTCTGCTTTGAGGCAATCAGCTCAACCAGTTCGGACTTCGTCATGAGGCGTTTCCCTCTGTCATTATTATTCCGCAGTCATTTAACGGGGACCAATGCCTGTAGTTTAGCCAAACCAAAAAAAAACACAAAAAAAACGGGCTCTTAGAGCCCGTTTTTTTCATACCAACAAGAAAAATCAGTCTTTGTTGGCGTTCTGCTGCTGCATTTGCTCTTTGATGAGATCACCGATGGTGGTCGCACCTGAAGATTCCGCAGCTTTGCCACGAACAGTTTCAATCGCCTGCTTGTCATCCTCAACATCTTTGGACTTCACAGACAGGTTGATGACACGGTTCTTACGATCAATGCTGATGATCTTGGCTTCAACTTCTTCGCCTTCCTTCAGGACGTTACGTGCATCTTCCACACGATCACGGCTGATTTCAGAGGCCTTCAGTACCGCTTCAACTTCTTCGTTCAGGGCGATGGTGGCGCCTTTAGCGTCAACCGCAGACACGGTGCCCTTAACGATGGAGCCCTTGTCGTTCAGCTGAACGAACTCGGCGAACGGATCGCTTTCCAGCTGCTTGATGCCCAGGGAGATACGCTCACGCTCGGGATCAACAGACAGGATGACGGTTTCAACTTCGTCGCCCTTCTTGTATTCGCGAACGGCTTCTTCGCCAGTCTCGTTCCAGCTGATGTCAGACAGGTGAACCAGGCCGTCGATACCACCGTCCAGACCGATAAAGATGCCAAAGTCAGTGATTGACTTGATCTTACCGGCGATACGGTCGCCTTTATTGAAGTTGCCGGAGAAATCTTCCCACGGATTGGAGACGCACTGCTTGATGCCCAGAGAAATACGACGACGCTCTTCGTCGATATCCAGGATCATCACTTCAACTTCGTCGCCTACCTGGACAACCTTGGACGGGTGGATGTTCTTGTTGGTCCAATCCATTTCGGATACGTGAACCAGACCTTCAACACCCTCTTCCAGCTCGGCAAAGCAGCCGTAGTCTGTCAGGTTGGTAACGCGGGCAGTGACCCGGGCGCTTTCCGGGTAACGAGCCTTGATTTCGACCCAGGGATCTTCGCCCAGCTGCTTCAGACCCAAAGATACGCGGTTACGCTCGCGATCAAACTTCAGGACCTTAACATTGATTTCGTCGCCCACATTCACGATTTCGCTCGGATGCTTGATGCGCTTCCAGGCCATGTCAGTGATGTGCAGCAGGCCGTCAACACCACCCAGATCTACGAACGCGCCGTAGTCGGTCAGGTTCTTGACGATACCTTTGATTTCCAGACCTTCAGTCAGGGTTTCCAGCAGAGCATCACGCTGCTCGCTGTTTTCAGCTTCCAGAACGGCGCGGCGAGAAACAACCACGTTGTTACGCTTCTGGTCGAGCTTGATAACCTTGAATTCGAGTTCTTTGTTTTCCAGGTGCGCAGTGTCGCGAACCGGACGAACATCTACCAGAGAGCCTGGCAGGAAGGCACGGATGCCAGCCAGATCAACAGTGAAACCACCTTTGACCTTGCCATTGATAATGCCCTTGACCACTTCTTCAGCTTCGAAGGACTTCTCGAGTACCTTCCAGGCCTCAGCGCGCTTGGCCTTCTCACGGGACAGACGGGTTTCACCGAAACCGTCTTCAACTGCATCGAGAGCCACGTCGACCACATCGCCGATGTTAACTTCCATCTCGCCTTTTTCGTTCAGGAACTGGGAGGCGGGGATAACGCCTTCGGACTTCAGTCCGGCGTTAACGGTGACCCAGTCGTTATCGATATCAACAATGGTTCCCTGGACGATGGAACCCGGTTGCATATCGATTTCTTTCAAACTTTCTTCGAAAAGATCCGCAAAGCTCTCGCTCATTATGTGCCCTATATGATCAACGCAAGTGTGCTCCGTGCCACCAGCAACACGGTCTGTTAATGATTTCCGGAATCAGCCAGCGGCTGGCAAATTTACGCTGTCCCGGCATTCAAAATACAAAAAGGTGCAGTCAGGCCTGACCTGCTGCGGCCATGCACCTGTCCAACACCTCTTTTATGCTCAAACCCGTAGAATCAATGACTTGCGCATCATCCGCAGGCTTGAGAGGGGCAGCAGAACGGTTAATATCACGTTCATCGCGTACCCGTATCTCTTCTGAAACGGCGTCAATGTTAACACTGACACCCGCTTCCTTCAACTGGTTGTAACGGCGCCTTGCGCGTTCTTCGGCGCTTGCCGTCAGAAAGACCTTGACCGGGGCATCCGGAAAAACGACCGTCCCCATATCGCGGCCATCGGCCACCAGGCCAGGCAACTGGCGGAAATCCCGTTGGCGCTGAAGCAGCGCGTCCCGCACCGGCTGCATTATGGCAACCTGTGACGCACTATTACCGCAGGCCTCTGTGCGGATGTCCGAGGTTACATCTTCACCAGCCAGCATCACGCGAACCGGCTGCCCTTCCTCGGCGGGCTCGAACGACACATCAAGCGTCGCAGCCACATTCACCAGTCTGGCCTCATCTTCCAGGGATACACCCTGACGAAGCGCAGCCAGCGCAGTCAGTCGATACAGAGCCCCGCTGTCCAGCAAGTGCCAGCCCAGCTTACGGGCCAGCATTTGGGTAATAGTACCCTTGCCCGAGCCGCCTGGGCCGTCAACAGTAATGACCGGTGCCATGCTATCTATCATCACGAACTGCCTTCTGTACTGATTTGAATGCCTGTCTGCTTTGCCAGTTCAACAAAGCCAGGGAACGACGTGACAACGTTCGAGCAATCATTGATTGTGATCGGGCCCGTTGCCCGGAGTGACGCCACCGCGAACGACATGGAAATCCGGTGGTCTTCGTGACTTTCCACGGTACCGCCACCGATGGCCTGGCCACCCTCGATGATAATGCCATCCGGTGTCACCGTGGACTCAACACCCAATGCCGCAAGGCCGTCTGCCATCACCTGTATACGATCGCTCTCTTTGACTCGCAATTCTTCAGCGCCGCGCAGCACGGTGCGCCCTTTGGCACAGGTTGCTGCGATAAAGAGTACGGGGAACTCATCAATCGCCAACGGCACCTGATCTTCCGGAATGTCGATGCCGTGCAAGTCGGCAGAACGCACTCTCAAATCAGCGACTGGCTCGCCACCGATCACACGCTCATCAAGCACCTCGATATTGGCGCCCATCTGACGGAGAATATTAATGACGCCAACACGGGTCGGGTTCATACCCACGTGACGCAGAGTGAGATCAGAGCCCGGGGCAATACTGGCAGCAACCAGAAAAAATGCAGCCGAGGAGATATCCGCCGGCACGTCAATCGCGCAGGCATCGAGCTTACCACCACCAGTGACACTGGCGGTCGGCCCATCCCGATGTACGTGATAGCCAAATCCCTGCAGCATGCGTTCAGTGTGATCACGGGTCGGAGCCGGCTCCGTTACCGAAGTGACGCCTTCGGCGTAGAGACCTGCCAGTAACAGGCAGGACTTGACCTGAGCGCTGGCTACCGGCATGTCGTAATGGATGCCGGTAAGCGCTTGCCCACCACGAATCTTCATGGGCGGCCGACCACCCTCAGCGGTGTCAATCACCGCACCCATAGCGCGCAATGGATCCGCAACCCGACCCATTGGCCGCTTGCTCAGACTGGCATCGCCGGTCAGTTCGGAATCAAAGGCCTGCGCCGCCAGCAAGCCCGAAAACAAACGCATGGCGGTACCGGAATTACCCAGATAGAGCGGTCCACGGGGGGCTTGCAAACCCTGCATACCAACGCCATGAATCCGGACAAAGCCGTCGTCCGGCCCCTCAATGGTCACACCCATGTCCCGGAACGCCTGCAGGGTTGCGAGGCTGTCTTCGCCCTCCAGAAACCCTTTAACCTCAGTGATCCCATCTGCCAGAGCGCCCAGCATGATGGAGCGATGAGACATAGACTTGTCACCCGGAACCCGAATATCACCACGAACGGAGCCGCCGGGGCTCATCTGAAAGATAACTTGCTGATCACTTTTGTTAGTCACGTACGCCTGCCCTGACAGCATCTTAGAAAAATGTTCCCGTGCCGCTTTGGCACGACTGAAAACCCGAAGCAAAGTAGCGCCATCGCCGCTGGCAATGGCGCCCCGAAGCAGATCCAGGTCTTGGGTAAAATGATCAATCACGCGCAGCACGGCGTCGCGGTTTGACAGAAAAATGTCATGCCACATCACCGGATCACTGGCTGCAATGCGGGTAAAATCCCGGAAGCCACCGGCTGCATACCGGAAGATATCCATGTTTTCATCCTCACCTGCCAGAGTGTCTACCAGAGAAAAGGCAATGAGGTGTGGCAGATGACTGGTGGCGGCAAGGACTTCGTCATGATACGCCACTGACATGGTCAGCACCGTCGCCCCGATGCCCTCCCAAAGGCCCTTCAGCCTTGCCAGACTGTCCGTATCGGTATTATCTGCGGGGGTCAGGATCACTTTGTGATGAGCAAACAGGTCTGGTTTGGCAGCGCGGATGCCGCTTTTTTCGGAGCCCGCAATCGGGTGGCCAGGTATTACCCTTGGCGACACTTCGCCAAATACTGCTTCCACATCGGCCACAAAACTGCTTTTTGTACTACCCACGTCTGACAGTACCGCATCATCGGCGAGCCAGGGCTGGATCTGCGCCAAGACCGCCCGGGTTGCCCGCACAGGCACAGCGAGCACCACCAGATCGCTGCCTTTAACGGCCCACTCCAGACTCGGGGCCGCTTCATCAATAACGCCTAACTCAACCCCCAAAGCCAGCTCGTCGGCTCTTTGATCAAAACCGGTAACCACGCCTGCGAGACGATGCTTGCGAATGGCGCTGGCCAGGGAGCCACCAATCAACCCAAGGCCGATGATTGCAACACGCTTGAACAAAGGCTCTCTGTCGGCCACGTCAGCCCCCCTGGCCGGCCGAGACCAACGATTGTGCCAGAGCATCCAGAAACCGCTCGTTCTCCTGTGGTAAGCCAACCGATACCCGAAGATGACCCGGCATACCATAACCGGCAACAGGCCGAACAATAACGCCATGTGCCAGCAATGACTGATAGATACCGACAGCCTGCTCGCCCACTTCAACCGCAATAAAATTACCGGCTGAGGGGATATAAGGCAGCCCCATACGATCAAAACCATCGGCGAGCTGACGCAAACCGGCTGCATTGACCTCACGGGAACGGGTCAGGTAAACCTCATCACCCAGAACCGCCGTTGCTGCTGCCAACGCTATCGAATCGACATTGAATGGCTGGCGCACCCGGTTAAGTATATCGGCAATGGCCGCAGAACTGATGCTGTAGCCAACCCGCAATGCAGCCAGACCCCAAGCCTTGGAAAAGGTCCGGCAAACAATCAGGTTCGGGTAACGGTCCAGCAGTTTGATGCCATCCGGGAATTCATCGCCGGTCAGGTATTCACAATAGGCTTCGTCCAGAACCACCAACACCCGCTCAGGAATGCGGTCGAGAAATGCTTTGATGGCGGCGGCCGTGTGTACCGTTCCGGTCGGATTGTTCGGGTTGGCCACAAACACCAGTTTAGTGCGTTCGGTGACCGCTGCCGCCATGGCGTCGAGATCATGGCCCCAGTCTTTGGCAGGGACTGAAACACCCTTGGCACCGATGGCCTGAGTAACGATGGGATAAACCGCAAAAGCATATTGAGAAAACACCACCTCGCTGTCGCGGTCGGCAAAGCATCGGGCGATCACTTCCAGCACATCATTGGAACCGTTGCCGAGGGTAATCTGGCTCATGGCCACACCGAACCGTTTGGCGAGCGCCTGCTTCAGATCAAAGCCGTTACCGTCCGGGTACAGGCACAGCTCGTTCAGCGCCTTACGAGCCGCCGCCAGGGCTATCTCGCTCGGCCCCAGAGGGTTTTCATTGCTGGCCAGCTTGATAATCTCCGCCGGATTCAACCCCAGCTCCCGGGCCAGCTCGTCAATAGGCTTGCCTGGCTGGTACGGAGACAGAGCCTGAACACCTTTTACCGCAAGACTCTGGTAGTCCACTGCCATTCAACTCTCCTCCGGGTCAGATCTGTCTGTACTTAAAGCACACCAACGGGGTACGACCCCAGACGCTTCAGCTCTACCGCCTCTTCATCCACCTCAGACAACACTTTACGGGCCAGCTCATCATCCATATGCCCCTCAAAATCGATATAGAACACGTAGGCCCAGGTACCACTGGGGGATGGCCGGGTCTCGATACGGGTCAGGCTGATGCCGTGGCGGTGAAACGGCTCCAGCAACTGGTACAACGCGCCGGGTTTATTACGCATCGATACCAGAACAGATGACTTGTCCTGACCACTGGCGGGCACTTCCTCACGACCGATAATCAGGAACCGAGTGGTGTTATCCGGGCGATCTTCAATACTGTTGGCCAGCTTTACCAATCCATACAGTTCCTGCGCCATGTCGCCGGCAATCGCCGCAGTGCCAGGCTCTTCCGCCGCGCGGCGAGCCGCTTCGGCGTTGCTGGAGACAGTCACTCGCTCAATACCGTAGCGGTGCGTATCGAGCCACTGCCGGCACTGAGCAAAGGACTGCTGATGGGAATAGATACGGGCAATTTCCTGATCTTTGTGCTTGGGCGAGACCAGTAAATGATGATGTATACGCAACTGCACTTCACCACAGATCTTCAGCGGTGAAGACATGAACATATCCAGGGTATGGTTGACCATACCCTCCGTGGAATTTTCCACGGGCACTACGCCATACTGCGCTGCACCGGATTCTACCTCCCGAAACACCGCATCAATGGCCGGCAACGGTACGCTAAGCACCGAGTGGCCAAAATGTTTGAGCGCTGCCGCCTGGGTAAAAGTGCCTACCGGCCCCAGAAAGGCAATGTGCATGGGCTTTTCGAGTGCCAGGCAGGCCGACATAATCTCACGGAACAAGCGGGCCATTTCCTCAGCCGGCAGTGGCCCGGGATTGTTCTCCTTGATACGCCGCAGCACCTGGGCTTCCCGCTCGGGGCGGTAAAAAAACACGTCCTGCTCCGGGTTTGCCGCCATTTTGACATGGGCCACTTCCTGGGCACACTTGGCCCTGGCACTGATCAGCGCCATGATCTGCTGATCGAGACTGTCAATTTCATCCCGGAGTTCGCCCAGGCGGGTCTTCTCGTCGTTCATGATCAGCCCTGTTCCTTCACAAATTCCGTCATGTACTGAATCAGCGCATCCACTCCCGCCTCTGGCATGGCGTTATAGATACTGGCGCGCATGCCACCTACTGAACGATGCCCCTGAAGATTGAGCAACCCACGGGCATCGGCGCCTTTAAGGAAAGCACCATTCAAAGCGTCATCCGCCAGCGTGAAAGGCACGTTCATCCAAGAGCGGAAACGGGGGTTAATCGGGTTGGCATAGAATTCATTGGTATCGATAAAATCGTACAGCTTGCTGGCTTTACGGGCGTTGATTTCGCCCATGGCCGTCACACCACCCTGCTCTTTCAGCCACTTGAACACCAGGCCCGCAAGGTACCAGGAGTAGGTCGAGGGCGTGTTATACATCGAGCCGTTTTCAGCCATCACCTGATAATTCATCATCGTCGGGGTTTCTTTTCGGGCCTTGCCCAAAAGATCCTTGCGGATAATGACGACCACCAGACCGGATGGCCCGATATTCTTCTGAGCACCGGCATAGATCAAGCCGAACTTTGACACGTCCACGGGACGGGACAGCATGGTGGACGACATGTCTGCCACCAATGGCACGCCTCCGCTGTCGGGGACAAAGTCATACTCCAGGCCGCCAATGGTTTCGTTCGGCGTGTAATGCAGGTAGGCAGCATCAGCACTGGTGCTCCAGGCCGACTGGTCAGGAATGGTCGTAAAACCGTTGTCTTCCGAACTGGCCACCACATTAACGCCACCGTACCGCCTGGCTTCAGCAATCGCCTTTTTGGACCAGATACCGGTATTCACATAGTCTGCGGAGGCTTTATCGCCCAGCAGGTTCAAGGGAATGGTGGCAAACTGACTGGACGCCCCACCCTGCATGAACAGCACGGCGTAGTCGTCTGAGACCCCTGCGAGATCCCGCAGATCCTGCTCGGCGGTTTCGGCAATTTCCACGAAGGCGTCACCACGGTGACTCATCTCCATCACCGACATGCCGGTGCCCCGCCAGTCCAGCATTTCGTCCCGCGCCTGCTTCAGCACGGATTCCGGCAAGGTAGCCGGGCCGGCACAGAAATTAAACGCTCTGCTCATTCTTCGGTGCCCTCACCTTCCGCGTCTGCATCTGGGCCTGCGTCTGCGTCTACACTTACGTCGGCGTCCACGCCGTCGTCATCCGATTCTGCGATACGCTCAACGCCCACCAGTCGCTCGTCTTCCTGAGCCAAACGAATCAGACGCACACCCTGAGTGTTCCGACTGAGCACAGACACTTCGTCCGTGCGGGTACGTACCAGCGTGCCCTTGTCCGAGATCAGCATCATCTCGTCGCCTTCAAACAACTGCAGCGCTGTCACCAGGTTACCGTTACGGTCGGAGCACTGCATGGCGATGACGCCCTGGCTGCCGCGACTGTAGGCCGGGAACTCGTCGATGGCGGTGCGCTTGCCGTAACCGTGCTCACTGGCCGTCAGAATCACGCCACCGTCCTGTGGGATGATCAGTGACACAACATGGTGATCACCCTGCATCTTGATACCGCGAACACCACGGGCCGTCCGGCTCATTGGCCGTACCTGATCTTCCTTGAAGCGCACCGCTTTACCAGCGGTGGAGAACAGCATAATTTCCGCATTGCCATCTGTGATGGCAGCACCGATCAGGGTGTCGCCTTCGTCCAGGTTCAGCGCGATCAAGCCACTGCTGCGCGGACGAGCAAAGTTCGGCAGCGGGGTCTTCTTCACCACACCTGCCGAGGTTGCCATTAGCACAAACTGGTCTTCCGGGTAGTCCCGAACCGGCAGGAAGGTAGTGATCCGCTCGTCTTCATCCAGCGGCAGAATATTAACCATCGGGCGGCCTCGGGAACCACGGCTACCGCGCGGAATCTCGAACACTCTCAGCCAGTACACTTTGCCTTTGTTGGAGAAGCACAAAATGGTGTCGTGGGAATTGGCTACCAGTAGCTTTTCAATAAAGTCTTCATCTTTCATGGCCGTCGCGGCTTTACCACGACCACCACGACGCTGGGCCTGATAGTCTTCAACGGCCTGAGTCTTGGCGTAACCACTGTGGGAAATAGTCACCACCAGATCTTCTTCATCAATCAGGTCGGCGATGGTCAGATCGCGCTGGGAACTGGTAATTTCGGTGCGGCGCACATCGCCAAACTCGGTCACTACCGCTTCCAGCTCTTCTCGGATAACCTGCATCAAGCGGTCAGGATCACCCAGAATTTCAAGCAGACCAGCGATCTTCTCGAGAATGTCTTTGTACTCGTTCTGGAGCTTTTCGGTTTCCAGGCCGGTCAGGCGGTGCAGGCGCATATCGAGGATCGCCTGGGTTTGCTCGGGCGACATGTAATACAGGCCGTCGCGCAGACCAAAGATTTCCGGCAGATCGTCGGGACGGCAGGCGTCTTCGCCGGCACGCTCCAGCATCGCCAGGACATTGCCCGGCGCCCAGCCTTTCGCCATCAACTTCTCTTTGGCCTCAACCGAGGTCGGAGAAGACTTGATCAGCTCAATCATCTCGTCGATGTTGGCCAAAGCAACCGTCAGACCTTCAAGAATATGGCCACGCTCACGGGCCTTACGAAGCTCGTAGATGGTCCGGCGAGTCACCACTTCACGGCGGTGACGGACAAACGCATCAAGCATTTCCTTGAGGTTGAGAATCTTCGGCTCGCCGTTAATCAGCGCCACCATGTTGATCCCGAACACGGTCTGCAGCTGGGTCTGGGCGAACAGGTTGTTCACCACCACCTCGGGGTTTTCACCACGGCGCAGCTCGATCACCACGCGGATGCCTTCCTTGTTGGATTCATCCCGCAGCTCGGTGATGCCTTCGAGGCGCTTTTCCTTGACCAGCTCGGCGATCTTCTCGATCAGCCGCGACTTGTTCAGCTGGTACGGCAGCTCGGTAATGATAACGGCATCACGATTGGTCTTGTCGTCATGCTCGATCTCGTGACGGGCGCGGATATAGATGCGGCCGCGGCCGGTCCGGTAGGCTTCGACAATACCGGCACGACCGTTGATGATCCCCTCGGTCGGGAAGTCGGGGCCCGGGATGAACTCCATCAACTCGTCAATGGTCAGATCCGGGTTATCAATCAACGCCAGACAACCGTTAACGACTTCCGTCAGGTTATGGGGCGGAATGTTGGTCGCCATGCCAACCGCAATACCGGAGGAGCCATTTACCAACAGGTTCGGCACTCGGGTAGGCAGCACTTCCGGAATCCGCTCGGTGCCGTCGTAGTTATCGACAAAATCGACGGTTTCCTTGTCCAGATCCGCCAGCAAAGAATGCGCAATCTTTTCCATGCGAATTTCGGTGTAACGCATAGCCGCTGCGTTATCGCCGTCGATGGAACCGAAGTTACCCTGACCATCCACCAACGGATAACGCAGGGAAAACGGCTGAGCCATTCGGACGATGGTGTCGTAGACAGCGGAGTCACCGTGGGGGTGGTATTTACCGATAACATCACCCACCACACGGGCAGATTTCTTGTACGCCTTGTTCCAGTCGTTGCCCAACTCGGACATGGCGAACAGTACCCGGCGGTGCACCGGCTTGAGACCGTCGCGTACATCCGGTAGCGCCCGGCCAACGATAACGCTCATGGCGTAATCGAGGTAGGACTGTTTCAACTCGTCTTCAATATTGACCGGCAGGATCTCTTTGGCTAATTCACCCATCGAGAAAGGTTCCTTTGCGTTATCTGGGAGTCGTCCCGAGGCCCTATTCGGGCCCCGTCTTTAATCGTCAACAAGCCGCCAAGCATACCACAGACCAACCCGACCCGGGGCAGCGGTCGCGACACGTTAATCAAACACTACGGTCTTGTTTTCATAAGTAATCACGCGGTCTTCTACATGCGACCGTAAACCCCGCGCCAACACGTTCTTTTCCACGTCTTTGCCCAGGCGCACCATGTCATCGATGGAGTCGCTGTGGCTAATGCGAATGACATCCTGCTCGATAATCGGGCCTTCGTCGAGGTCTTGTGTCACGTAGTGACAGGTTGCCCCGATCAGTTTGACGCCACGGCTGTACGCCTGATGGTACGGGCGGGCACCTGCGAAAGACGGCAAAAAGCTGTGATGAATATTGATCACCTTGCCGGCGTACTTCTCGCACAATTCGGCAGGTAAAATTTGCATGTAGCGGGCCAAAACCACAACGTCCACGTCGTACTTTTCCAGCAGATCTTCAATCTGACCAAAAGCTTCGGCCTTGTTTTCCTTGCTCACCGGGATATGGTGGTAAGGAATGTCGTGCCAATCCACCATGCGGCGCAGGTCGTCGTGGTTGGATATCACCGCCACCATCTCGGCGTTCAGCTCTTTGCTGTGCCAGCGATGCAAAAGGTCCGCCAGACAATGGGATTCCTTGCTGCACATCAGCACAACCCGCTTGGGGCGGGCGGAGTCAGCAATGTGCCAGCTCATATTGAATTCGCGGGCAATAGGCTCAAAAGCAGCCCGAAACTGGTCCAGCCCGAACGGTATCGACTCCGCTTTGATCTCATGCCGCATAAAAAACCAGCCAGACTGGGTGTCAGAATGGTGGCTCGCCTCGGTAATCCAGCCGTTATAGGTGGACAGGAAATTACTCACCTTGGCAACAATGCCTACCCGGTCCGGGCAGGAAATAACAAGACGATAGGTATGCTCCATTAAGCCTTTCCTTAACTAGAATCCGGGAAAGCGGGTGCGACGGGAAACCACAAACAGCTGCCCATGGTGAAATGTTGGCGCGCACCGGTAAAAATGACCGGCTATGATAGCCTATCTGGGAGCCAGAAACGAGGAATCCGATGCTAGACAGAGTCATCTACCGCCTTCGGGCAAAACTTCCGCCAAGGTGCCTGTGGGGCCTGACAGCGGCCACGCTGATCTCATTCCTGACGGTTAATGCCCAGGCCAGCGGGCAGGCCATTCTCGAGGGCGAACGCTTTCACCCTGTGCAGGGCAGCCAGGGCATGGTCGCCACCAGTCATACGCTGGCCAGCGACGTCGCCCTGCAGGTACTGAAAAACGGCGGCAACGCCATCGATGCCGCCGTTACGGCCGGTTTCGCGCTGGCGGTCACGCAGCCACGCTCAGGCAACATTGGTGGCGGTGGCTTTCTGCTGTACGCCCCAGGTGACGGTAACGCACCGGAAGCCATCGATTACCGGGAAACCGCCCCGGCGGCTGCAACCGAAACCATGTTTCAGGACAAGGACGGCAATGTCGTCAGCCAATTGAGTCGCTTTAGTCATCAGGCTGCTGGCGTGCCAGGCACGGTGGCCGGACTGGCCCTGGCGCTGGAACGTCACGGCACCCTGACCCTGTCCGAAGCCCTGGCGCCGGCAATCCGTCTGGCCAGGGATGGTTTTGTGGTACCCCATCGTTTCACCGAAGGCCTGGAGCAAGCCAGGGATCGGCTGCAGCGCTGGCCAGTCACCAAAGCCACCTTTTATCAAAACGATGGTTCTGCGCCACAGCCCGGCGACGTGTTCAAACAGCCGGAGCTGGCCGCCACCCTGCAGCGCATTGCCGATGATGGCCCCGAGGGCTTTTACCAGGGCGAAACCGCCCGACTGATCGTCGATGAGATGCAGCGCCATGACGGCCTGATCACGCTGAGCGACCTGAAAAACTATCGGCCTGCCGTCCGTCAACCTGTGCAAGGCAGTTACCGCGGCTTCGATGTTTTTTCCATGTCACCGCCTTCATCCGGCGGCACCCACATTATCCAGATCCTCAACATCCTTGAGGGTTTTCCCATTGCCGAGATGGGGCACAACTCGGCCGCCACTATCCACCACATGGCCGAAGCCATGAAACTGGCCTATGCCGACCGCGCCGAGTATCTGGGCGATACCGACTTTGTTGACGTTCCTCTGCGCGGACTCACCGGCAAAGACTATGCAGCGGAGCTACGCAAAGGCATCACTCCGGACAAAACCCGGCCCGCCAGCGAGATCAAACCCGGTCAGCCGGCCGCTTGGGAAAGCCCGGAAACCACTCATTTTTCGGTGGTGGATCGCTGGGGCAATGCCGTATCCAACACCTATACCATCAACTTCAGCTATGGCTCCGGGATCACCGTCGCCGGCGCTGGTTTTCTGCTCAACAATGAAATGGACGATTTCAGCGCCAAGCCCGGCGAACCCAATGCCTATGGCTTGATGGGCGGCGAGGCCAACAAGATTGAACCGGGCAAGCGGATGCTCAGCTCCATGTCGCCGACCGTGGTGCGTAAAGACGGAAAAAACGTTCTGGTTACGGGCAGTCCTGGCGGCTCACGAATCATCACAACCACTCTGCAGGTTCTGATGAATGTCATTGACCACAACATGAACATACAGACAGCGGTAGCCGCACCCCGCATGCACCACCAATGGCTGCCCGATGAAATCCGCATAGAACAAGGCATCAGCCCAGACACCATCCGCTTGCTGGAGGCCAAAGGCCACAAGGTAAACACCAGCGCCGCGATGGGCGCAATCCAAAGTATTATGATCGGAGACGACGGCACTCTTTATGGCGGTGCAGACCCTCGCCGAAGCACTTCATCGGCCATGGGCTTTTAACCGGGCGGGAATTGACCCGCCTCAGACTATTCGGGAGGCATATCATGTATCTTTCTGTGCAACTGAGCTGTTATCCGCTCAAAGACGATTACAAGCAGCCGATCTGGGATCTAATTGAACGCCTCAAGCAAACTGACCTGGAGGTCTACCCGGGGCGAATGAGCACCGAAATTTTTGGTGACTATGATGAAGTCATGAAGGTGCTTTCCGACACCATGCGGTGGTCCTTCGAAACTTATGGAAAGTCCGTCTTCGTGGCGAAAATCATGGAGGGCGACCGGAGACCAAAATGACAAACCCGAACGACCCGAGCAAGCCCGACAAAGACAGCAGTCAGCAACCGGCCATACCAAACCAGTATTCCTTTTTGTGGTTGAGCGCGGCCATATTCCTGATGTTTCTCTGGCTACAGGACAGTGAGCGGCCACAGCAACAAGAACTGGCGTACTCCGAATTCAAAGAAGCAGTACTCAGTGGCCAGATTGCTGAAGTCACACTGCGCAACGAAGAAATTCGGGGCCAGTTCACCGATTCCGGTACGGCCAGGTTCAGCTCAGATACCGGACGCGGCACCAGCACCTTCATAACACTACGCCCGCCGGTAGATGACCCCGAGCTGCTCTCGACCCTGGAACGACAAGACATCGTCATTCGCGGGGCTCCCTCTGGCCGCCCCTGGTGGCAAGAGCTGATTCTGGGCTTTCTACCCTGGATTCTGTTGCTGGCATTGATGTTCTGGTTCTGGGGGGCTGCCCAAAAGCGCATGACCCAGGGCGGCGGCGCCTTTGACTACGCCAAGTCCCGAGCTCGGCGCGCCCGCAAAGAAACCTCGACAACCACGCTGGACGACGTGGCAGGCATTGAATCTGCGAAGCGCGACATTGCAGAGATCATCGACTTTCTGAAAGCCCCGGAAAAATACCGCCGACTGGGTGCGGTCATGCCCAAAGGTGTTCTGCTGGTGGGCCCGCCCGGCACCGGTAAAACGCTGCTGGCCAGGGCCATCGCAGGCGAGGCGGAAGTGCCGTTTTTCAGCATCAGCGCCTCGGAGTTTATTGAAATGTTTGTTGGAGTGGGTGCTGCCCGGGTTCGGGACATGTTCCAGAATGCCCGCAAAGAAGCTCCGGCACTGATCTTTATTGACGAACTCGATGCCATTGGCCGCTCGCGGGGCGCCGGCCTGGGAGGTGGTCACGATGAACGGGAGCAAACCCTTAACCAGATCCTTACGGAGATGGACGGCTTTGAATCCCATGAAAATGTTCTGGTGCTGGCTGCCACCAACCGCCCGGATGTGTTGGATTCCGCCCTGCTCCGCCCTGGCCGGTTTGATCGAAAGATCACCCTCGACCGCCCTCACAGAGAAGCCCGTGCAGCCATCCTGAAAGTACATGTGCGCAAGGTGCCTCTGGCCGCCGATGTTGATTTGATGCAACTGGCCAGCCGCACGACCGGTTTCTCCGGTGCCGATCTGAAGAACCTGGTAAACGAAGCCGCGCTGACCGCAGCTCGGGAAAACCTGGATCAAGTCAACGCCTCTTGCTTTGAGCACGCTCGTGATCGGCTGATTCTGGGCGAAGAGCGCGACGCCCAGCTCACCCCGGAAGAGCGGGAAGTGGTTGCCTATCACGAATGTGGGCATGCCCTTATGGCCTATTACATGCCCAAGGCGGACCCACTCACCAAGATCACCATCATCCCCCACGGCATGGCGATGGGCATCACAGAGCAAACACCCAGAGAAGACAAGTACAACTACACCGAGAGCTATTTGCGGGATCGAATCAAAGTGATGCTGGGCGGTCGTTCCGCTGAGAAGATCATCTACGGTGAAGTCAGCACCGGCGCCCAGAATGACCTAAAGGAAGCCACCAAACTGCTTCGCCGGATGATCGGCCAATGGGGCATGAGTGAGAAAATTGGCCCGCTGGGGCTCGGCATTGGCGAGGAACACGTCTTTCTGGGCCGGGAAATGGGCGCGCCAAGGGAATACAGCGAGAAGCTGGCCGAGATGATTGATGCAGAAATCCAGTCCCAATTGATAGACCTGGAATCCTTTACGATCAGCTTCCTGCGAGAACACCGCGAAGAGATGGATGCCTTGGCCAAGGCTGTAATGAAACACGAAACCCTGGATACGGAAGAAATCACAAACGTACTGAATAAGGCCAGCAGCCGCAGAATTGCCTGAACCTCAACCCGGACTCAGGCGGTTACGGTGACCGGCAGGTTCAACTCGGTCAGCAGGATGTCTGCACCCTGCCCGCCAAACAAACTGAACTTCCGGCTAACCACCAACTGAGCGGCGCCCTCTTCGGCCATGGCCCTGACGACAGAAGCAACGCCCGTCATGGCCAATAATCTGACCCTTGCGCTAATCCCTTCGGCCTTTAGATACGCCCGCACATCTTCCACAACCTGTTGATCTTCAAGCGCTTCGGCTCTGATCAGGACGGTCAGCGGCTGCTGGTGACGGCGAGCTAATTCCGCCCCCACCCTGACCGCCCGGTGGTTAGCCCCCTGATCATGATTCAACAGCACAACCACGCGATTCCGCGCCAGCGGCGGTGATGTCGACCACAGCAACACATCGCCCGGTGCCTGGTGGATCAAAACACCCGCCGTGGAGCCGAGCCGGCAACCTGGAATAGCCGACCAACCAACACGACCCATCACCACCAGATCGTCCGGACCGATCAGGCCGAGCACTTCCTCTGCAACGCGGCCACGGCAAAGCCTCAAAGCCTGAGCAACACCCCGCCTCAGCATGACCTGTTCCAGGGCTCGCCGGGCCTGTTCCGCTAAGGCCCGCATCCGCGCTTCCAGTACCTCAACCTCCAGTGGCCTGAGCAGACCGGAGCTGCCCCCTACCTCGCTGGCAAATCCGTAACCGGCGCTTCGCAGCAGATTCACCTCTTCCACAAACACGCCCAGTACTTCGGCATTGCGCGCAAGAGCGATCTCTGCGGCCGCTTCCAGCGCCGCCAAACTGGTACGGGACCCATCCAGCAGGATAAGCACCCGGCCGGATGACTTCACAGAAGGCAGGCCCTCAGCTGTTATCGGCGTTGTCACCATAACGGCCTCCGTTGGCGTTTTCCTGCTCGGATTCCTTTTTTCGACCAATCTTTGCAAATTCCTCCAACCGGTCTGCAACCCGCCGATTAAAACTGTTCTCAGGGAACTGGCCGTCGGCATCCGGCTTGCCTGCTTCCATGCCGGTCATCAGCTCAATGGCCTGGTCAATATGCGTCAAGGGATAGATAACAAAGCGCCCATCGCTGACAGCGTCGCACACCTCCTTGCGGAGCATGAGGTGCTCTACGTTACTCGCTGGCAGCAACGCGCCCTGGCCACTGACGCCGCCAGCCTGTTTGCAAACGTCGAAAAAACCCTCGATTTTTTCGTTCACACCGCCCACCGCCTGAACTTCGCCATGTTGGTTCATGGACCCCGTCACCGCCAGCGATTGCTTCAGTGGCACGCCGGTGATGGCTGATAACAGCACACAGGTTTCCGCCACCGAGGCCGAATCCCCCTCAACACCACCGTAGGACTGCTCGAATGCCAGGCTGGCAGACAAAGACAACTCCCCCATCGGGGCATAGCGATTGGCCAGAAAACGAGACAGAATCATCACCGCTTTACTGTGGATAGGGCCACCCAACTTGGCCTCACGCTCGATATCCACCACCTGCCCTTTACCGGGCCTGGCTGTTGCAGTAATGCGGGTGGGCTGACCAAACCGGGTGGCGCCAATTTGCAGTACCGACAGACCATTCACTTGTCCCGTCTGCTCGCCTTCGGTGGCGATCATCATCACGCCCCGGCGGATCTGCTCCATGCTTCGCTCACGAATACGGCTGGCCCGGTATTCCCGCTCATCAATAGCCTGCTGAATATGGCCGACCTCAATCAGGTCGCTGCCGGCCTGGTCGGCCCAATGATCCGCCTCACTGAGCAGGTCTTTGAGTACCCGGTCATGAGCCGTCAACTTCTGCTGGTCACTGGCCAGGCGGCTCGCATGCTCAATCAGCCTGGCAACCGCCGCCCGGTCCAGGGCTTTCACCCCGGCCGACCGCGCCATGGTCGCGATCATCCGGGCATACAACAGGTAACTGTCATCGTCCCGCTCCAGGTCGTCCTCAAAATCCGCTTCCACTTTGAACAGGTCCAGAAAGTCGGGATCGTAATGGGATAACAGATAATACAAAGTGCGGTCACCGAGCAGGACCACTTTCACGTTTAACGGAATGGGCTCTGGCTGCAGGCTGACGGTGGTTGCCAGTCCATACAGCCGCTCCAACGACTCTATCCGGATTTCATTTGAAAAGAGAATGCGCTTCAGGCTTTCCCAGGCCATCGGTTGGGTCAGAATGCGACGGGCATCCAGAATCAAGTAACCGCCGTTAGCACGATGCAGTGAGCCCGCCCGGATCAACGTAAAATCGGTGTACAGGTTGCCCTGATGAGCCCGGTGCTCAATCTGCCCGGTTAGGTGTTGATGGTTGGGCAGGTCTTCATAGATGACCGGCGCTCCCCGGGTCTCCGCATTGTCGACCAGCAGATTAACCCGATACCGATTCAACAATCCGGCAGGTGCGCCGTTTTCATTGTCCTGAAAGGCTTCGGCATGCTCCACCACATCTTCTCGCACGGCATCAAGGTAGGCGACCACGGCCGGCACATGTGACCACTTTTCTCGCAGCTCCCCAATCGGACCGCCCAGGGTCAACTGCACCATTTCTTCATTGAGTTCGTGTATGCGTTCGCGCACCTCTTTGCGCAGTCGCGGCACTTGCTGAATCGCCTGCTGGAGCTTCTTTTGAAGATCTTCCACTTTGGCTTCCACCAGCTCTTTCTCCTCAGCGGAGAATGTCTTGTACTCCTCTGGCTCAATCACCTCGCCATTGCGCATAGGTGCAAAGGTAAAACCGCCGGGGGTGGTCAGCATCGCAATGTTGTTGGCGCGGGCCTCCTCCTGTATCACAAACAGACCTTTTTGCTGGCGTCGGGTCATCTCTTCCTGCAACTCTTGAATGCGAGCCTGATATTCCTCACTTTCAAAGGTGGCCGGAATGGCAGTTTTCAGCTCGCTGGCGAGATCGCTCATATCACTCTTGAAGACGCGCCCCTCACCCGGCCGCAGCGTGATAGCCTCAGGTTTGTCAGACTGCTGGAAGTTAAAGACATGGCACCAGTCTGAAGGCACAGCTTTACCGGCAGCGTGGGTATCCAGAAACCGTTTTACCAGTTCATGCTTACCAGCACCGGAAGGCCCCAGCACAAACAGATTAAAACCACTGGCCTGCATGCTGGCACCAAACTCCAACGCCCTCAGCATGCGATCCTGACCGAACGGAAGCTCCAGATTTTCCAGCGCCTCGGTGGTCTCGAAATCCAGCATGTCCAACGGGCACCGGTGGTAGATCTGGTCCTCGGTTAACGCCACAGGTAAGGCCATGGTTGCTCCTTATTCGCTGCCTTCCAGTTTATCCTGAGTCCGCAATTCGAAATCGCTGGCATCGTGGCGCTCATGCAGTTGGGAGGACAGTTCACCCCAGGCTTTGTTGACCATCCGGCCACGCTTTACTGCAGGCCTCTGTGCCAGTTCGTCGGTCCAGCGCAGCACGTTGGTGTAGGTGTGAGCCTCCAGAAACTCGGCTGCTTCATACACCATGTTCTTGACCAGGGCGCCGTACCAGGGCCAGATCGCCATGTCGGCGATGGTGTAGTCGGCACCCGCAATGTACTGATTGTCGGCCAGCTGACGATCCAGCACATCGAGCTGGCGCTTTACTTCCATGGCGTAGCGATTGATCGGGTACTCATACTTTTCCGGTGCGTAGGCAAAGAAGTGCCCGAAGCCACCACCGAGGAATGGCGCGCTGCCCATCTGCCAGAACAGCCAGTTGAGGGTTTCCGTTCGCTTGGCGGGATCGGTCGGCAGAAACTCGCCGAATTTCTCAGCCAGGTACAACAGAATCGAGCCGGATTCAAAGACCCGGATTGCCGGGTCCACACTGCGGTCCAGCATGGCCGGGATTTTGGAGTTGGGGTTCACATTCACAAAGCCGCTGCTGAACTGATCGCCGTCCATGATATTGATCAGCCAGGCGTCGTATTCTGCTTCCCGGATGCCCAGTTCCAGCAATTCTTCAAACAGGATCGTGGCCTTTACACCATTAGGCGTGGCCAGAGAATACAGCTGGAATGGATGCTCACCGACCGGCAGGGCCTTGTCGTGAGTGGGGCCCGCAACCGGCCGATTGATGTTGGAAAACTTGTTACCGCTCTCCGGGTTCCACGTCCACACTTTGGGTGGCGTATAAGTAGGGTCACTCATTAACTGCTCCCGTATTCTGCAGGGTATGGATAAGACTCAAGTTATACACCATTACTCGCTAGCCTCAACCTCCAGGTTTCTCCATCGACGGCAATCGATAGTTTGGCGACTCTGTTCGATACCGAGCAGACGGGCACAGGCTGGTGCAGGAGAATCATGTACACGCGCCGGCAGAAATTGATCGGCATCC
>NZ_JACUUB010000138.1 GCF_014859525.1 Marinobacter sp. | reverse complement strand
GGCCATCTGCTTTGCGTATTGTGTTGCGAAGCCGGGATACATGGTCGCGTTGAACCCATCCTCGGTGAGGTACCAGCTCTGGCATCCGGAATTCCAGTTGGTTTTGGCCAGCCGGCGCTGGATGCTCCGGTTGTGGTCGTCCTGCGCTGATTGCCGAACATCCAGGGCTTTGAGCTTGAGGCTCTTGATGGTGCGAATGCTCCGGACGATGTAATCCATCTGGGATTCCATGTAGACCAGCGCAGAGTTGTGGCCTGGTCCGGAGTTTGGCCCAAAGGTGAAAAACAGATTGGGGTAGCCCGACACGTTGATGCTTTTGTAGGCCTGGGCGCCTCGCTGCCATTCTTCGTTCAGTGAGCGGCCGCCGATGCCGGTAATCGGGAACGGTGTACCGGCGTTGCTCACCTCAAAGCCGGTGGCAAACACAATACAGTCGAACTGGTGTTCGATGCCTTCCACAGTGCGGATACCGTTTTTGCTGATCCGGTCTATCGGCCAGGTGATCAGCTTGGTGTTTGGTTTCTGCAGGGCCGGGTAGTAGTCGTTGGATACCAGAATGCGCTTGCAGCCCAGGCGATAGTCCGGGGTCAGTTGCCGGCGCAGCCAGCGGTCGGGTACCTGTTTGCGCAAGTGCCACCGCCCGAGACGTTCGGCAAAACGGGTCAGCGGCGAGTTCCAGATGACCGCCAAGGCCATGGACTCATGGGCCAGATACAGTGCCTTGCGGACGGCGGTCTGGCTCACGGGTACTTTGCGGAACAGCATCTTGTTCCAGTCCGGTGTGGTGAAGTCCGGCCGTGGCATGATCCACGGCGGAGTGCGCTGGAATACCGTCAGCTTGCCGGCGCATGTTGCCAGCTCCGGTACGATCTGTATGGCGCTGGCACCCGTGCCGATCACCGCAATGCGTTTGCCCTTGAGGTCGTAATCATGATCCCAGTCGGCGCTGTGTATCTTCTTGCCCTCAAACTCGTCCAGGCCGGCGATGCCGGGCCAGCCGGGGTTGGACAGCGGCCCCTGGGCCATCACGGCGGTGCGCCCTGAAAATACATTTCCATTCGTGGTCGTTGCCTGCCAGAGGCCTTTGTCCTGGTCCCAGGCCAGGTTGCTGACATTCTGGTTGAACCGGATGTATTGCCGAAGGTTGAAGTGATTCACCAGGTGATGGATGTATTCCAGAATTTCCCGGCTTCCCGAGAAACTTCGGGACCAGTTCGGGTTCTGGGCGAACGAGAAAGAATAGAGATTGGAGGGAATGTCGCAGGCAGCCCCCGGATACTGATTGTCTCGCCAGGTGCCGCCAACATCGTCTGATCGCTCCAGAATGGTGATGTTGCGAATGCCCTGCTGTTGCAGGCGAATGGCGGTGCCCAGGCCGGCAAAGCCGGCACCGATAATCAACGCGTCGGCGGGCGGCTGCTGTTGAGCAAGCGGTTGGTTGTTCTTCATCAGGTAATCTCGTAAACGGTGGTCAGGCGGTTGGGTGATAGGTAATCTCTTTGACCCAGCTGGGTACGGTCGGAAACGCCTTCCTCGGGATGACGTCGGCCACCTTCACCAGGGCATCGATGGGCGCGTGGTAGAAGCGTTTCTTGCGGTCGACCACGAACCGGCCGTGGTGTTTGATGATCTGGAACCAGGGGTTTCTTCGACCATCGACAGTGCGCCCTCCGATCTTCTCGAACTTCCGCATGGCCTCGTACAGCTTCTCCTCAGGCAAGCCCATCTCGACGATGTTGTCCCGCATCTTGTTAAGCAACGGAAAATAAGAGGCAATGCCCAGAATCAGCCTCGGGTCCATCAGCTGCGCGGTCATCCGAATAAGTTCGATGTAGGTTTTGCCATGGCCCTGCATTTCCATCACGGTGAAGCCCACACCAAGGTGGCGGGCCTCGTCACCATTGATCAGTTCGAAAGCTTGATGGCAAACCGGGTCGTCTACCGTATCGAGGAGGAACTTGCACAGCGCGCCGTCGAGCGCAATTTCCAGCATGGGTACAACGGTGCCCAGCACATAGACCGGCTGATCATCGGCAAACCGGTCCAGCCATTCGATGACCAGCCTCAGGTTGTTGTTCGGCTCCGGCAATTCGCCATCTTCCAGCATGCCCCAGCGTTTCATTAACGCCATTTCGGCGTTGGCGTGGCGCTGTTCTTCGGCGTGGAAATAGGTGTAGATCTGGCGCAGGGTGTCGTCCGGCGCTTTTTTCGCCATGGCGGCAAAGGCCCTGGCACCCACGTGCTCGATCCACATCAGGTCTGCCATGAAGGCTTTCAGTTTTGGCCACTGTTCAGGGGTAATCAGCTCAGCGCCCGGAGCATCCCAGTCGATATCCGACAGGCTCCACTGAGTGTTTTTGATCTTTTCCAGCATGTTATCGAGATCAATCTTTGCCATGTCAGTCTCCTGGCTTGTGGGGGTGTTAAGGCCTGTTATCAGACGAACTTGGACGTCATCCGGCGATTAATAAGCCCCGTGATCGCGGCATAGGAATTCGGCAGCAGGCGTTTGATTCGCCAGATCATGCGGGCATCGACCTGTGGCATCACGTACAGCTGTTTGTTGTCCAGGCCATCCAGAGCCATGCGAGCGACCTTGTCGGCAGACATGCCGATGCGGTCCATCAACCGGTTAAACAGGTCATTGGATTCGCCCTGTATGCGGCCGTTGGCTGAGATGTTGGTTTTCACGAGGGTAGGGCACAGCGCGGTGACGCTGACGCCGGTGCCGGAGAGTTCTGCCGCCAGGGTTTCTGATATCGCCAGCGCGGCCGCCTTGGTGGCGTTATAGGGGCCCATCAGCGGTGCGGCGGAGAAACTGGCGGTTGAGGCCACATTGATAATGCCAGCCCGTTCCTGCAGGCGCAGCCGGGGGGCGAACACATGGCAGCCATAGACCACGCCCCAGAGGTTGATGTTGACCGTCCACTCCCAGTCTTCGATAGACGTTTCGCCAATGGTTTTGCCACCCACGCCAACACCGGCGTTGTTGATGACCAGATTGGCCGGTTCCGGCAGCAATTCGTCGGCCTTATCAGCCAGCGCCTGCACCTGTTCCAGCTTGCTGACGTCGCAGGCGACCGCCCATGCCCGGCTACCGAGGCGGCGGACTTCGCTGGCGGTTTGTTCCGCGGCGTCCAGATTGATGTCTGAGCACACCACAAGGCCCCCGCGACGGGCGAGTTCCAATGCCAGAGCTTTGCCGATGCCGCTGCCGGCGCCAGTGATGACTGCACGGGCATTTTTAGTCAGAGAATTTTTGAGCATGAGGATTTCCGCAGTTTTGATGTAAGTGTGACGCTGCCCGGGCTTGTGCCGCCCGAAAGGGACAAAGGCCGTGCCGAATAGGCCTGAAAGCCTTGCCCTGCTTGTGTTTGCGCCTGGCTGACTGCAGATTAGAGCGAACGCTTGTTCGGATTCAATTCGGAAAATTATGCCCAGACAACCAAAACAGGATCGATCGCGTGCCACGGTGGACGCGATTGTTGAAGCGGGGTTTATTGCCCTGAGCCAGCGGGGCCCGGCCGACACCACAACACGGCACATCGCTGAAATAGCAGGCGTGGGGGTAGGTTCGCTGTATGAATACTTCGAGAACAAACAGGCGATCTTCAACGCCATGAGCCAACGCTTCATCTCTGACACAGCGGCGATGATCAAGCCGTTAACGCCAACGCTGGTGCAGATGCCCATTGATGAGGCCATTCGCACATTGCTTAACCAGTTCCGGAGTTTTCTTGAGCAGGATGATGGCCGGTACCTCAAGTGTGTGCGATACGCCATGGCGGTGGACTTTGAGCTCCATCTAGATCCGCTCTACAAAGTGCTCAATAACGTCATCATGCGCTACCTGATGGAGCACCCGGAAACCCTTCGGGTTAGCCGCATTCCTGCCATCACCTACATCGGGATTAATGGCGGCATATTCGCCGTTATCCGCCATTTGTCGGA
>NZ_JACUUB010000043.1 GCF_014859525.1 Marinobacter sp. | reverse complement strand
TCGGACGAACACGGGTCTTCATGTCCGTAGGATCAACCGGCATGTGCTCTTCTTTAATGTCGATCGGCTCATACTGGTTGGCGCCAGCCGGGCTCTTGGTGAGCTTCCACTCGTAGCCAAACAGCAGGTCAAAGTAACCCATGTCGAACTTGGTCGGGTTGGTGGTCCAGGCACCTTCGATACCGGAGGTCACGGCATTGGTAGCCTTGCCGTCCATGTTCGGGTTCATCCAGCCGAAGCCCTGGGTTTCGATATCCGCACCTTCCGGCTCCGGCCCAAGCGCATCCGCGTTGCCGTTGCCGTGTGCTTTACCCACGGTGTGACCGCCAGCGGTCAGCGCCGCCGTTTCTTCATCGTTCATTGCCATACGGGCAAACGTGGTACGAACCTGCTCGGCGGTTGCCTGCGGGTCAGGGTTACCGTTAACACCCTCCGGGTTCACGTAGATCAGACCCATCTGAACGGCGGCCAGCGGGTTTTCCATGGTGTCCGGCTTGGTTACGTCTTCATAACGGCTGTCTGACGGTGCCAGCCACTCTTTCTCAGCACCCCAGTAAATGTCTTCTTCCGGGTGCCAGATGTCCGCACGGCCATAAGAGAAGCCGAAGGTTTTAAAGCCCATGGACTCATAGGCAACGTTACCGGCCAGAATGAACAGGTCAGCCCAGCTGATCTTGTTACCATACTTCTTCTTGATCGGCCACAGCAGACGACGGGCCTTGTCCAGGTTGCCGTTGTCGGGCCAGGAGTTAAGAGGAGCAAAACGCTGGTTACCGGTACCGGCACCGCCACGGCCGTCGGCCAGACGGTAAGTACCTGCAGCGTGCCACGCCAGACGGATCATCAGGCCACCGTAATGACCCCAGTCAGCAGGCCACCAGTCCTGGCTGTCGGTCATCAGCGCGTGCATGTCTTTTTCCAGGGCTTTGTAATCGAGCTTTTTGACTTCTTCGCGGTAGTCAAAATCTTCGCCCATCGGGTTGGATTTGGTGTCGTGCTGATGAAGGATCTCGAGATTCAGATTCTCTGGCCACCAGGCCTTAACATCACCCTGCTCTTGGGTGTTGGAGCCATGCATTACCGGGCATTTACCGCCAGTATTGTTATCAGACATCTTCTTCTCCTGTTTCTGCGTCATTGGCAAAAAATGAGTTCGTCGTGGGCATACACTAAGGATAGATCATTCAAAATTACCTGCTTGAATGTTTCCTACCGCCTGAATAGTGAATGCCTATGGTCTTCCCGTTTGACTTGTCTGCGTTGGAATCCCCCTCAACGGGAGACTGCATAGTTCTGATAGTAATCCGCCAGAATACCGAGAGAATCACTCAAGGGTACTGAGACAAATGTGGTTAACGCTGACATAGGGCAACTCCTTTGTAACGAGAACACACCAACCTTAGCGCGCGACCACAGGAAAGAAACAATTAATTAAAGATAAGATTTTGAGAGTTTTTAACAATTACTAGAGGCGTTCGATAGAGACAAACTTGCCACTGTCATCAAACAGGATGCGGAAGCTACCCTGAATGCCATCTCTCAGGTAAAAGCGGGAAAGAATGCGGCCCGGGAAGCGGACTGAGCGACCGTCCCGGGACGTGGTGCGAACATCGGTGGCCACGCCCTGATAGAGCTTGATCCACTCGTCAGGGCTGATGCTGATGTCCACAATAATCTGCTGCATCTGGGCAGCCGGCCTAGTTAGCCAGCTCCAGCAGCAGACGGTTCAAGCGGCTGACGTAAGCGCCCGGATCTTTCAGTTGTTCGCCGCTGGCCAGGGTGGCCTGGTCGAACAGCACCGCCGACAGCTCGCTGAAGCGCTCGTCTTTGGCTTCCTGCTCCAGGCGCTGCACCAGCGGGTGATCCACGTTGATTTCAAAAATCGGCTTGCTGTCTGGCACTTTCTGGCCGGCGGCCTCCATGATCTTCTTCATCTGGGCGCCCATGTCGAACTGTCCAGTGACCAGGCAGGCCGGTGAGTCGGTCAAACGATTGGTCACCCGCACTTCCTGAACACGGTCTTCCAGCGCCTTCTGGATGCGCTCGGTCAGACCTTTGTGTTCTTTGGCGGCCTCTTCCTGATGCTTTTTATCTTCCTCGGTTTCCACTTCGCCGAGGTCGAGGTCGCCACGCGCAACATCCTGGAACTGCTTGCTGTCGTATTCGCTAAGGTAGCCCATCATCCACTCGTCAATGCGATCAGACAGGATCAGTACCTCAATACCCTTCTTGCGGAACACTTCCAGATGCGGGCTGCTCTTGGCGGCCATAAAGTTATCGGCCGTCACATAGTAGATCTTACTCTGGCCTTCCTTCATCCGGGCGATGTAGTCGTCCAGAGACACATTTTGCGTAGACTCGCCGGTATGAGTCGAGGCAAAGCGCAACAAACCGGCGATCTTTTCACGGTTGCTGAAATCTTCAGCCGGACCTTCTTTAAGCACCGTGCCAAATTCGTCCCAGAAGCTCTGGTATTCATCCGCACTCTTCTTGGCCAGCTTCGACAGCATGTCGAGCACACGTTTGGTGACCGCCGTACGAATGCTTTCCACGGTGCTGTCGTTCTGCAGAATTTCCCGGGAGACGTTCAGTGACAGGTCGTTGGAGTCGATCACACCCTTGGTGAAGCGCAGGTACAAGGGCAGGAATTGCTCGGCGTCGTCCATGATGAACACACGCTGAACGTAGAGCTTCAGACCGCGCGGGGCTTCCCGGTTGTACATATCAAACGGCGCACGCTTGGGCAGATACAACAGGCTGGTGTAATCCAGCTTGCCTTCAACTTTGTTGTGGGACCAGGTCAGCGGGTCTTCAAAGTCGTGGGCGATGTGCTTGTAGAACTCTTTGTACTCTTCGTCTTTGATCTCGGTACGCGGCAGCGTCCACAGGGCGGTGGCATCGTTGACGGTTTCGTATTCGCCCTGCTTGTCTTCTTCCTCTGACTCGGCCTTCATAACCACCGGGAAAGAAATATGGTCAGAGTATTTCTTGACCAGGCTGCGCAGTTTCCAGCCGTCGGCGAATTCTTTGGCGTCTGACTTCAGATGAATCACAATTTCGGTGCCGCGCTTTTCACGGTTAACCGGCTCGATGGTGAACTCGCCATCGCCTTTGGATTCCCAGTGCACGCCCTCTTCGGCCGCGGTGCCGGCGCGGCGGGTAAAGACGTCCACTTTGTCGGCTACGATGAAGGCAGAGTAAAAGCCGACACCAAACTGGCCGATCAGCTTGCTGTCTTTCTTTTCATCACCGGACAATTGCTTGAGGAATTCGGCGGTGCCAGAGCGGGCGATGGTGCCCAGGTTGGCGATGACGTCGTCGCGGGTCATGCCGATGCCGTTGTCACTCAGGGTGATGGTGCCGGCGTCTTTGTCGTAATCCAGGCGGATTTTAAGTTCGGAGTCACCTTCAAACAGGGCATCGTCTTTCAGAGCTGCGAAGCGCAGTTTATCTTCGGCGTCTGAGGCGTTGGAAATCAGCTCACGAAGGAAGATTTCCTTGTTGGAGTAAAGAGAGTGAATCATCAGGTGAAGCAGCTGCTTCACTTCCGTTTGGAATCCCAGGGTCTCTTTGTTGGTTTCTACCGTCATGGCTTTGCTTTCTCCTACTCGGTCTAACTTGGGTGGAGCGGCGTGATCGGGGCATGCTTTCCAAAACACGCTGTGAATACTTCCCTGTACGCTCTGCTCCGCCATCCATGGCTCCGCAAGGTTTTGGAAAGCATGCCCCGATCACACCACCCGACATTTCCGTTTTGTCGAAATTTGCACGGCGCCTGGGCAAGCAGGTGGGGATAGGTTTCCGAAACCGTGCGGAGCCATGGATGGCGGAGCCCGAGCCGCACATGGACGTCTCGAGGCGTGTTTCGGAAACCTATCCCCACCTGCTTGCTTGCACCATCACAAACGGGCTGAGCGTAGAAATGGGGGTCGGCCAAGGTATTTCAACCCCAGTCAAAACCAATTCAGTCTTCGAGGAGGAAGTGCGCGCGGGCCGTGGCAATGGGCTGGGAGCGGGATTTTTGCCAGGCGGCAATCATCACGTTGGCAACGCGATTGCCCTGACGGGTCAGGTGGCATTCGGCGTAGGTTTCGCGATTAAGGCCGGCGCGCAGGTAGTCGAGGGAGAAGTCGACGATTCTGGGCATGCGCAGGGTATCCTGAGACATGATCAGATAGATCGCAGCAGACATTTCCATGAAGCCACCGATCACGCCACCATGAATCGCAGGCAGTATCGGGTTGCCCAGATTCTCATCCTTCTTTGGCAAACGAAAGATCAGGTCATCGCCGAAGCGGTCACACTGCAGGCCAATCCAGGTAGCGTAGGGAATGCTCTCCAGCATGCGAGAGAAATCGCCGGTTTGCTGGGTGTATTTCAGGATTTCCGGATCGGTCATGCCTCACCTCCGGTAATCAGATCCCGATAGGATTTTGGTGTAGCTTCTTTACCAATCCTCATGAAGGTTCCCACGCAATTAGCGATGGTCTCGCCGCCTTCCTGATAGGCTTCACATCGGGTAAAAATAATATTCTTGGTGATTTTGTAAGTTTCTGCCCTGGCAAACACCGGTTTGTGAGGCTCAGCCGGGCGCATGTAGTCCACGCGCAGGTCCAGGGTCGGGCAAAGTTCAAATTCTTCCAGAGCGCAGATCATGACCGAGCCGGAGGCAGTGTCCATCAGTGTGGTAATGGCACCACCGTGTATTACTCCGGTATCAGGATTGCCGATAATTTTATCGCTGTAGGGTAGCTCCATGATCAGGTAGCCTTCGCCCGCTTCCCTTACTGCCAGGCTGAGCTCACGGGCCTGGTTAAGCGTTTTCACAAACCGGGTCACCCGGTTGATTCGGGTTTCATCATTCATTCAGGGGGGTCCTGCAATTCAGTTTTTGGTCGACACTTCGGCGTCATGCTTACCGGGAACCGGTTCTTCAAACACCTTACCGGCTCGTAGTCCAGCCAAGGCATCAGAGCGGAACTCTCGTCGATAGAGCACAACAACCGTCAGGGTAGACGCAGCGATGAAGACCAGTGGATGGATAAACCAGGCCACCACGGCCAGCGCATAATAATAGGAGCGCAAGCCCAGGTTAAAGGCATCGCCGGCCAGGTTACAGATGTTGCCAGCGCTCCGGGCAAAGGCTTCTCTCGCCGCAGGGCTAGTTTTGGTGTCATCTGGCAACGGTGCACTGCCGATCATCACGGCCACAAAATTGTACATGCGCATAGACCAGGTAAACTTGAAGAAGGCGTAAACGAACACCACCAGCAAAACCACCAGTCGCAATTCCCAGATTTCCCGGCTGGGTACGGCACTGAACGGCATGGTCGCGAACACTTCCATGGCCTCTCGGGTGTAACCCAGCGCGGTAACGATACCCGCCAGAATCAGCAGGCAGCTGGACGCAAAGAAAGCGCCATTGCGCTCGAGGTTGCCGACAACAGAAGCATCCGAAATTCGGTTTTCGCGTTTCAACATCACCCGCATCCAGTCTTCACGGTACATGTCCAGAGTATTGGACAAGCAAGCCCTAGAATTGGCTCGGTTGCGGGAATACCAGGTGTAACCCACCCAGCACATGAGAAACCAGAACAGTGCAATAAGTTCCAGGTAATAACCCATAACGTGGTTGTTGGCCTGTTGGTGTAATAGAAAAAGTGCGAAATTAGAATGTTAATATGATACGCGAAGACGTCGAACCGGGCCATCACTGCCCTGATCCGACAGCAAAACTCTCAGCGTAGTGTGCTATATAGTGAATACCCCTAACCTGCATTGACGCTTCAATGGGTCCGAACGCTTAAAAGGAGTCAGCTGTGAACCCCGCACACCCTGTCAGACTGCTTGCACTATTGGTGATGGTTTTGACCATGGCCGGTTGTGCCGTAAACCCCGTTACCGGAAAAAAACAACTGTCGCTGATCCCGGAAAGTCAGGAGTTGGCACTCGGGGCGGAACAGTACACGCCAACCCAGCAAACCCAGGGCGGCCGGTTCTACCTCGATCCAGAGCTGACAGTTTACGTGCGTGAGGTGGGAATGAAGTTGGCCCGAGTAAGCGACCGCCCTGACCTGCCCTATGAGTTTGTTGTGCTTAACAGCAGTGTACCCAACGCCTGGGCGTTGCCTGGCGGCAAGATCGCCATTAATCGTGGCCTGTTGGTTAAATTCGAAGACGAAGCCCAGCTAGCCTCTGTACTCGGTCACGAAATTGTTCATGCTGCCGCCCGGCACAGTGTTCAGCGTATGCAGCAAGGCATGCTCATCAGTGCGGGCGTTGCTGGCCTTGGGTTTGCGTTATCTGACAACGAATGGGCTGCACTGATCATGGGGGGAGCAGCAGTGGGTGCCCAACTCGCGCTGGCTCAATACAGCCAGAGCGACGAACTCGAATCAGATCATTACGGCATTCGCTACATGAAAGCCGCAGGCTACGACCCCCAGGCCGGGGTAGAGCTACAGGAGTTGTTTCTCAAACTGTCGCAGGGCCGCGACAGCAGCTGGCTGAACAATATGTTTGCGACTCACCCACCATCCGCCCGACGGGTTCAGGAAAATCAGGCTTTGGTTCAGCAGCTTGGCGCCGGCGGTTATCGTGGGCGTGATGTCTATCAACGACGTATCGCCAAGCTCAAGGAGCTACAGCCAGCTTACGACGCTTATGATGAAGCCATGAAACTCGCCGCCGAAGGCAAGATGAAGGCGGCTATGGATGCCATCAACAAGGCAATCCGCCAGGAATCGGGAGAGGCCAAATTTTACGCCCTGCGTGGCCGGATCTATGAGAATCAGAAACAACGCGACAAAGCGCAAGCCGATTTTGACAAGGCCGTTGCGCTATACCCGGAAATGTTTGAGTACCAGCTATACAACGGCCTGAACGCCTATGAGCTGAACAATCTGGACAAATCTCGTGACCACCTGGAGCGCGCTAACCAGGTGGTACAAACATCCATCGCCTATCTTCGCCTGGGTGACGTGGCAAAACGACAGCACCGCCGGGATGACGCGATGCGATATTACTCCAGAGCAGCAGAGGCCGGAGGCGATATTGGTGAAGAGGCAAAGCGCAAGCTTGCCGAGATGTCCCAGTAGCAAGCCATAACGCATTGAAAAAAAAGGGAGCTTAGAGCTCCCTTTTTTTTGAATTTTATGAATTTGCCGCGTTGACGCAAAAAGCGTGTCACTGATTGCATTGACTTTTAGAGCAATAACTCTAAAAATCAGTCAACCAAACAACAAACGGATGGCGTTCATGCTCGTAAAGCGACTTCAACCGATGATTTCCCATGCCAGGCGGAATTATGTGGAACTGATGTTCCAGGTAATGGGCCGGGCTTTGCAGGCGATCAGCGAAGTAGATGAAACAACCCGCAAGGAAACCCGCGCTCTGCCCGATGGGTTTTTGTTTGAAATGCAAGTGATGCCCAACGGTCCTAAACTGATCGTGGAACACACCGGTGATGGCCTGTTGCACTATCACAGTAACGGTGCCCCCCGCGCGGTAGACCTCTCGATTCAGTTCAAACACATAACCCATGCCTTCCTGGTGTTGTCCTTTCAGGAGAAAACCTCAGTCGCGTTTGCCAATGACCGGATGCTGGTAGACGGTGATGTCAGTCTCGCGGTCAGAATGACCCGTGTGCTTAACCGCCTGGAGTCTTTCATCCTGCCAAAACTGGTTGCCCAGCGAGCGGTGAAGGAATACCCGGCAGATCTTCATCTGCCTGAAAAGCTGATGAGCGCCGCCCGTATTTACCTGAAAGTTGCCACCCATTTTGTCGAGACAGTGAGAGCATAATGACCAACAAATACTACGAGTTCTTCTGCCCGGTAAAAGTGATTGCCGGTAAAGCCGCACTTGAGCACATCCCTTACGAATTGTCCGGACTGGCCGCCAAACGGCCGATGATTATCACGGATAAAGGCGTGCGAGCTGCCGGCTTGCTGAATCCGGTCATCGCTGCCTGCGAAGAAAGCGGGCTTGAGATTGTCTCGATCTTCGATGACGTGCCACCCGATTCTTCCACCACGGTCGTTCGCGACATTGCCCGGGTTTACCGCAAAGAAAAATGCGACTCCATCATCGCGATCGGCGGCGGTTCGGCCATTGATACCGGCAAAGCCGTCAACATTCTGGTTTCCGAAGGCGGCGACGACATCGCCAAATACAGCGGTGCCGGCGTACTGAAGCACCCTTTGAAGCCATTTTTTGTGGTTCCAACCACCGCTGGCACTGGCTCCGAGGTTACCTCCGTTGCCGTGATCAGCGATGAGAAAAAAGGCGTCAAGCTACCGTTCACCTCATCGTTCCTGCTACCGAATGCTGCCATTATCGATCCACGCATGACGCTGACCTTGCCGCCCCACATTACGGCAGCAACCGCCATGGACGCCATGACCCATGCCGTTGAATCCTTTACCTGCATGGCCAAAAACCCGCTGAGCGATGCTTACGCAACCGCAGCGGTCAAAAAAGTCAGCCGGTCTCTCCTCGGCGTAATGGATAACCCGAAAGACGAAGACGGTCGGCTGGAACTGGCGCAGGCATCCACCATGGCCGGAATTGCCTTTTCTAATTCTATGGTCGGCCTTGTTCATTCCCTGGGTCACGCCACCGGCGCCATCTGCCACCTGCCCCACGGCCTGTGCATGAGCCTTTACCTGCCTTATGTGCTGGAGTTTAATCTGGAAAGCATTCGGGAGCCCTTGGGCGAACTTTTACTGTACCTTGAAGGTCCGGAAGTCTACTCCGCGACGCCTGCAGCCCGCCGAGCCGAGGCCAGCATTTCTGCGATCCGTAAACTCCGCGATGCGCTTTATAAGCGGTGCGAATTACCACGCACCCTGAAAGAGACCGGCAAGGTTCTGGAAAGCCAACTTGAAGCGATTGCAAAGATGGCGTTGGATGATGGCTCCATCATGTTCAACCCGAAGGAAGTCTCTCTGGAAGATGCACTGTCTGTGCTCCGCAGAGCCTGGGCCTGACCACCAGTGGGCGGAGGCTGGCCGACCTTTCAGGTCGGTTAGCCTAAAGTCAGATTCACAATCATTGAATTACCAGAGAAAAACGTTACTATCTAGCAAGGATTTTGGCAGGGAATTGGCCAAGCAGTTTAAATCAGAAAAACAGAGCATACCTGTTCCACTCTGGGCCCCTTGCCATGCAACACCTGCTGTCCCGAACATCGCTGTTGACCAATAAACCCCTGACAACACTGATCGCGGGCGCATTTCTGTCTTTACCGGTGCACAGCGCCGAAGAACAAACAGACACCTTTCGTTTCAATATCTCTCCTAACGGTTATCCACCGTATCTCATTGTCGATGAGCGCGAACCTGCAGGTATCATGTGGGACGTGGTCAAGCTGATCGTTCCTCGCTTAGGCTATGATCTGGAAGTGCAGAAAATACCGAGAAAACGGGTCGACCAACTTCTGGAAGAAGGCTATCTGGACGGCACGCCCCGTGCCATCGAGTGGACCGACGAGCCCGAAAGGTTCGTCTTTACGGACGCAGTCGTTAACGTGGAAGAAGTGTTCTTCTTTGCCAAAGACTCAAACCTTGATTATCACTATCCCAGCGATTTGTTCGGCAAAACCGTGGTTACACACCTGGGCTATCTCTATCCGGTCATGGAACCCTATTTTAATAACAACAAAATCAAACGCTTTGATGTTCCCCGAGACCGGGACATGTTCCGGTTTTTGCTGCACGGCGACCGCTTTGACACCGCCCTGGCCGATCGTCTGGTCGGCCAGTGGATTATCAAAAAAGAAGGCCTGGCAGACCATTTTCGCACCTCTGAAGCAAGTATCAGCGAATACGGCTTTCGAGTGATGTTGCGCCCTGAGTGGTCAGAATTTGCCGACGCCTTTAACGTTGAGCTGAACGCTATTCGCGAAAACGGCGAACTCGACGCCATTCTCGCGAACTACCGCTGACCCGCTATTCCAGTCGCCGCAGCAAGAGCATTGGCGACACATTCAACACCGGGCGTAATTGCCAGCGCCCGAACAGTGCCAGCAGCAGCGCGCTGATAAAGGGAATTGGCAACATAACTTGCCAGTGCCAATTGAAGTTGCCCTCGAACATTCTCGCCTGCAGTGCGTAAACTGCCGCCTCTGCGGCAATAATACCCAGAATACCCGCGAAAAAGCCCAGAATGGCAAACTCCAGCATGGTGCTGCGGGCAAGCAATGATTGTTGGCCGCCCAGTGTTCTGAGCAACGCGCCTTCCCGCTGGCGATCCTTGAGCGTCGCACTGACCACTGCCGCCATCACCACGAATGCCGCCGCCAGAATCAGAGCCAGAATAGCCTCGATGGCCTGAGTCACCTGCCGGACAATCTGTTGTATCCGCTCGATGATGTGATCGATTTCCAGCACCGAGACCGTAGGGAAACGGCGCGAAAATTCGTTCAGTGCAATTTTATTGCTTTCGTCCAGGTGAAAACTGGTGATCCAGGTGCCCGGCATGTTGGCTAGCCCGCCGCCCGGAGGAAACGCCATATAAAAGTTGGGCTGCATGCTATCCCACTGCACCGTTCGGATACTGGTTATAGGCTCTGTAACGGTCTCTGAGCCGATGGTAAAGGTAAGTCGATCACCCATGACCAACCCCAGTCGTTCCGCCAACTCGGCCTCGACCGATACACCTTCGGTATCACCCTGGGCAAACCAGGCGCCAGCCACAATTTCGTTGTCTGCGGGCAGTTCTGCCATCCAGGTCAGGTTGAGCTCTCTGTTCAAAGCCCCAACCCGCTCATCCTTACTGACCGCTTCCTGCACCGGCTGATCATTAAGCTCGGTCAGGCGTCCCCGCACCATGGGGTACACCGAATCCAGCGGCGCGCCACGATCGCTCCAAAAGGCTTCTACCTCATCCACCGCGTCTGGAGCGATGTTGATCAGAAAGTGATTGGGAGCGTTATCTGGCAACTGAGACTGCCAGTCATCGAGCAAAGACGTGCGGACCAGTATCAGGGTAGCTGCCAGCATCAGCGTCATCGCGAACACGGCCATCTGCGCCATGCTCGCTTGCCGGTGCCGATACAACCCCACAAGCGCCAAACGCCAGGCATTACCGCCACCCCGCACTCGCCGCAGCGCGGCCACCATTAGGCCGCCCAGCAGGGCAAGCACTGCCAACAGCAATACCAGGCCACCCAACAGGGAGACGACCAATGCAATTTCACCGGCATACAGCCAGACCAGAGCAAATACGGCGACAATGGCAATAATGATATCCGGAATGGCTTCCCGGCCGGTTTCTCCAGGTTGAGAGCGCAGCACCCGCATGGCAGCAACGTGCCGAAGCCGCCGAATCGGAGGGTAGGCAAAGGCAAACAGCGAGACCAGTGCCGTCAACAATGCGGGAACCAGCGCTGCAGGGTCCAGGTAGAAGTCCACCGGCTGTTCCAGCACATCACTCAATAGCCGCACCAGAATCCAGAACAGCGGCAAGGCCACCAACAACCCTCCCAACGCCCCGGCGATACCCCACAACGCCAACCGCCGAAGATAAAGACCACCAATGCCTTTACTTGAGAGCCCCAACGTTTTCAGCAGGGCGACGGTGTCTCTTTGCGACAAAGCATATTGCCGACTGGCCACCGCAACCGCGACCGCCGCGAGAAGCACGGCAAGGCTGCCACCCAGCAACAGGAACCGCTCTGCTCGCTCAAGAGAACGCGAGAACGTCTCTCCATCGCGGACGCTTTCCCACTTGTGGCTTGGCTCGAGTTGCGGCTCTAGCCATTGAAAGTAGTCATCCAGAATGTTGTCGGCGCCGGCAAACAGGTACACATATTCCGCTCGGCTACCATCCTGAATCACGCCTGTTTGGGGTACGTCATCCACATGAATCATTACCCGAGGTGCCAGCGACGAAAGCCGGAACCCACCATCGGGTTCACGAAGAAGCAAACTGGTAATGGTCAGCTCAAGGTTTCCTACTTCCAACGTATCGCCAATGTCCAGCTCTAACAAGCGCAGCAGTCTCGGATTCACCCAGAGTTCACCACGGCCTGGACCAGACCCAACCATGTGTCTGGTTGCATCAGCTGTAGGCTGGATCTCAATCTCACCGCGCAGCGGATACTCATCGCTGACCGCCTTGACTGACACCAGCTGGAACTCACTCTCGCCGAGAACCATGGTCGAGAATTCAATCATCTGGCCGGTTTCAAGGCCGCGGTCACGAGCCTCCTCAATCCAGGCTTGTGGCACCGGTCGGCCGTTTTCTGCCTCCAGCTGACGGTCAGCCGCCAAAAATGAGCTTGCCGACGAGACCAGCGTACGCTGAAGCTGATTGGCAAACAGAGCGATGGTGGCCACCGTAGCCACCGCGATAACCAACGCGACAAGGACTACCCGAACATCACGCTCGCGCCAGTCACGGCGCACCGACATGAGTTTCTGTTTGGCTGCCATCAGTTCGCCCGCTCCCGAGCCAATTCCGGCTCTGTCAGGATTCCGGCTTCGATGTGCAATTGTCTGCCACAGCGAGCAGCCAGGTGCTCATCGTGCGTGACCATGACCAGGGTTGTTCCTTGTTCGCGGTTAAGCTCCATCAGCAGATCCGAAACGTCTTGCCCGGTGCGGTTATCAAGGTTACCTGTAGGCTCATCGGCAAACAGTATCACCGGATCAGAGGCAAAGGCGCGGGCGATGGCGACTCGCTGCTGTTCGCCTCCGGATAGCTGGCGCGGGGTGTGATTCAAACGTTCGCCCAGGCCCACTCGCTCCAGCAACTCTTTGGCCCGAACCTCTGGCGCTTCCATGCCCGCGAGCTCCAGCGGCAACATCACGTTTTCGAGGGCGCTGAGCGCCGGCAGTAACTGAAAAGACTGGAACACAAATCCGACCCGACTTGCCCGCAACCTGGCACGTTCGTCTTCACTGAGACTGCTGATTTGTGCACCGTCTAACGACACGGTTCCTTCCGTAGGGGTATCAAGACCCGCCAGCAGGCCAAGTAATGTGGTTTTGCCAGATCCAGAGCGACCGACAATGGCTACGGATTCTCCCCGATTGATTTCCAGACTGACCCCCTGCAAGATCGTCAACGTATCAATTTCCAGGCCCACCCGGTGGGTAAGATTGGTAACGCGTAACATCGGGCTGGTGTCGGTAGTGCTAAGATCCGTCATCTGATTCACGATTGCTCCATTGTCTGGCTCTGTGTTTTATCAACTCTGTAGAGGGTATACGAATTTACTATGCATACGGTATCGGCGTTGGTCAGATCAATTACATTCCTGATAGTTATGTTGTTGTCCTGGCCGGCGTTGGCCAGCCAAAATACGCTGCTGGTGCTCGGAGATAGCTTGAGCGCCGCCTATGGAGTGCCTTCCGAAACCGCTTGGGTGCAGCTTCTCCGCGATCGGCTTGAGGGCCACGGCCTTCAGTGGCAGGTGGTCAACGCCAGTATCAGCGGTGAAACAACGGATGGCGGTTTACGGCGCCTGCCTGCGCTGCTGGAAACGAATCAGCCGGATGTTGTCATCATTGAACTGGGCGGCAACGATGGTCTGCGGGGGTTTCCGCCCGAGGTTATCGAGTCTAATCTGGCCAAGATGATTGAGATGGTTCTGGAAATTGATGCAGTGCCTTTGATTGTGGGCATGCAGATACCGCCGAACTATGGCCAGCGCTACACTCAGATGTTCGCTGATATCTTTCCGAATTTGTCAGACCAGTACGATGCAAGTCTGGTTCCCTTTTTTCTGGAGGGGATATACAACCAGAGCGGGCTGATGCAGGAGGATGGCATTCATCCGACTGAGGAGGCTCAGCCGGTTTTGCTGGATAACCTTTGGGATCAGCTGAAGCCGCTTCTTACGAAGTCCAGTGCCCGTCTTTCTGACCAGTAGTATCCGTCTTTCGCATGCTCGACAAACCCAACGTGCCCTCCCCACTTCGGTACTTCTATCTTCACATGGGCTCCGAGAATCTTTCGGGATTCGGGAAAACATTGTGGCGACAGGAATGGGTCGTCGGCGGCGTTGACCATAAGGGCCGGCACCCGGATGTCTTTTAACCTGAACAGCGCCGAGCAATTGGCCCAGTAGTCGTGGGCGTCTTTGAAGCCATGCAGGGGCGCAGTGTAACGGTCGTCGAATTGATGAAAGTTGCGGATGCTTTCAAACCCACTGATGTCGATCAGGCCCGGAAAGCGTTCGGCTTTTTGTTGCATTTTACCGTGCAGGTCTCTCAAGAATCGCTGCATGTAGATCTTTCGGCTGGGCAGCGCCAGCATATCGGCGCTGCCGGCGAGGTCAGCCGGGACGGAGAAGGCCACGGCACCGCTGATTCGGCTATCGATCCGCTCGCTTTGTTGAGCAAGGTATAGCAGAGTCAGGTTGCCGCCCATGCTGAAACCAGACAGGAATACGTTGTTATAGCTCCCTGCCAGGGCGTGGCTGACGACAGCGTGAAGGTCTTCGGTGGCGCCACTGTGGTAGAACCTGGGCTGGTGATTCATCACCCCACCGCAAGATCGGAAGTTCCAGGCCAACACGTCCCAGCCGTCGGCCATCAATGCCCTGGCCAAACCGAGCACGTAGGGGCGGCGACTGTGACCCTCGAGGCCGTGAGAGATGATGGCCAGGCGATCACTGCCCTGCCGGTACCAATCCAAATGCAGCTCGTCGTCATCGGAGGTGGAGAGCACCGCCGTTTGGGGCGCTGGCATTGGCACTTTCCGGAATAGCGTTTGCCAGACAGACTGAACGTGCCCGTTGCGGAGCCAGACCGGTGGCCGGTAGGCGGAAAGCTTGCCTTTGTGCAAATTTTGACCTTTTATTTCAGGGGGTTGACGAACCAATTCAAAGCACTTAATATGCGCGCCATATTGATGCTGTTCCCCGATAGCTCAGTTGGTAGAGCAACGGACTGTTAATCCGTTTGTCCCTGGTTCGAGCCCAGGTCGGGGAGCCACTTATTCTGAAAAGCCGCTGATTGTTCTCAATCAGCGGCTTTTTGCTTTGTACCTCAGAACACCTCTGTCCGTTGCATAAACTCTTTCAATACCTGGTACAAGGTATAGCCGTCTGCGGTACCTACCAACTCACGGATGGAATGCATGGCAAACTGGGGAACGCCTATGTCCAGCGTGGTTACACCCAGATTACCGGCAGTCAGCGGGCCAATGGTGCTGCCACAGCCCATGTCGCTGCGCACCACAAAGGTTTGGTGTGGCAGGCCCAGTTCGTCACTGATATGGCGATACAAAGCGGCCGAGCGACTATTGGTGGCGTAACGCTGATTGTGATTGACCTTGATCACCGGGCCCTGGTTAAGAATAGGTCCGTGGTTTTCGTCGTGCTTGTCCATGAAATTCGGATGAATGCCGTGGGCGTTGTCCGCCGACACCATCATAGACCGGGCCATCGCCCTGCCCTTGCCCGTGCCGCACCAGCGCTCAAGAACGGTTGCAAGGAAGGGACCTTGAGCACCTTCGGCCGACATGCTGCCCACTTCTTCGTGATCATTGCACACCAGCAAGGCTGCCTCATCACCCGAGGTATTCAAAAGTGACTGCAGGCCAATGTAACAGCTGAGCAGGTTGTCGAGCCGGGCAGACGCCAGGAAGTCTTCACGCAAGCCGACATACGAGGCGCCCTGAGCGTCGTAAAAACTGAGCTCATAGCCAAGCACTTTGCGAACGTTCAGTCCCGACTCACTGGTAATCTGCTCGCGTAACAGATCACTGAAGGCCGTGGTGTCGGTCTCGGGTGCCTGCATGATCACCGGTGGCAGGTCTGTCTGAGCATTGACGGAGCGATTGCTGTTGGCTTCGCGATCCAAATGGATCGCTAAGCTTGGGATAATCGCCACCGGTTTACGGAAGTTTACCAGGGTATCCTGAACCTTACCTCTTTCATCCAATACGGTTACTCGACCGGCCAGAGACAGGTCGCGGTCAAACCAGGGGTTTAAGAGCACGCCACCGTACACTTCAACGCCCAACTGGAAAAACCCCTTGCGGCGAAGCTCCGGATTTGGTTTCACTTTCAGGCAGGGACTATCGGTGTGAGCTCCGACCATGCGAATACCAGAAGTCACCACGTCTTTGGTGCCCGTCCGGAAGGCAACAAGGGATGAGCCATTACGAATCGCGTAATAGCCCTTCCCTTGTTCAAGATTCCACTCTTCCCGTTCGTCCAGCGACTGAAAGCCCGCTGCATCCAGGCGGGATGTCATGGTGTTCACCGCATGCCAGGGCGTGGGCGAGGCATTCAGAAATTGAATCAAGTCATTATTAAATTCAGTGTGTTCCATGATCTTCCTGATTGCTTGATAATGGCAGCTACAGTATGGCATGAAGCCGCAGCCGCTCCTACAGGGCGACGGATTGTCCCTATACCCAACGTGTGATCTCAACCGGAGTCCATTGTGTCGATACCCCGTTTTCTGGACATCGAGTACTGTCAGACTGACGACGCCCTGCTCCCCATTGCCATGGCCTGGTCGCTGGCAGACGGGCAAATGAAAACTGTTGTCATTGCTCCCGAAGACGACTGGCTGCCAGAAGACGGCGATCTTGGCGACATTGATCTTCTGTATCTGGAAGAACAGGGAGTGCCGCTGCTTGAGCTTGTTCAGGAATTGCATCAAGACCTGCCAGACCAGACGGTATACGTGGATGGCATGGACCCGGATGAAATCCTGATCGACCTTATATTCAGTGCCGTGAGCCAGGATGCGCCGTTCGAAATAGCCCCTATTTCTGAACTGATCAACGGCTTGGACAGCGACACCATTGAAGACCGTCGCCGTCAGCTTATGTTTGATGAAGGACTGGAGCCACAGTTGCCGGAGAATGGCGTCTATGCGCTGTTAATGCTGGCGCAGGAGCACGGCTTGCTGACGGATCTCTAACCTGCCGGCCCGAGGCGGGGGAGTGTGACAGACGTCTGCATAACAAAGCGTTACACAAGGCAGAATCTGGCGCCAGCACCGTTACTGACAGGACGCCAGATAATATGGAGCATGTTAAGGGGCCGGTTGGCCTTTAAAAACCTAGCGCTCCAATCTGTGCTGAATATGCCAGCAGCTGTGAATTTTCTGATTCCGCTGGAAATCCTTGTCCAGAGTGCTGGCCGTCACGTCTTTCACTTCAAACTCTTCCGCCAGGTCATCGTCCAGTTTGAATTTGCGGAAGTTGTTGGAGAAGATCAACAGGCCATCGCTGGATAACCGCGCCATACACTGCCGTACCAAAACACCGTGATCCCGCTGAACATCCAGTACACCAGCCATTCGTGCCGAGTTTGAGAAGGTCGGCGGGTCCATGAAGATCAAGTCGAAGGTCTGGTTCGCGGTTCGTCTGTCGGCCAGCCAAGCCAGGCAGTCAGCCTGCTCAACCAGGTGTTTACTCTGGTCGGCACGGTTCAGACGCAGATTGTCGATGGCCCAGTTTACGTAGGTTTTTGACATATCCAGGCTCAAAGAGCGGCTAGCGCCGCCCACGGCCGCGTGTACAGTGGCCGCACCGGTGTAGCAGAACAGGTTAAGGAAACGTTTGCCTTTGGCGTGCTGCTGTATCCAGTGGCGCACCGGGCGGTGGTCCAGGAACAGGCCGGTGTCGAGGTAGTCTTTCAGGTTTACCTTCAGGGTGCAGCCATGCTCTTGCACATTGAGGTATTCACCGGTCGCCGCCTGTTTTTCGTACTGCTTGTTGCCACTCTGGCGCTGGCGCTGTTTGCACACCAAGTCTTGCGGGTCGATTTTCAGAACGTCCGGGATCACCGCAATAGCCTCGGCCAGGCGTTCCCGGGCAGCCTTTTCATCGATTGATTTGGGCGCCAGGTATTCCTGAACGTGCACCCTGCCCTCGTAGATGTCGATCGCCAGGGCGTATTCCGGCATATCGGCGTCATATAGACGGTAGCAGCCGATGTTCTGCTTTCTCGCCCATTGGCCGATGGTCTTCAGGTTCTTTTTCAGACGGTTACGCAGCATGTCTGCGCGCTCCGGATTGGCAATGCGCGGCATGATCTGGCCAGCCGCGGCCGGATCTCTCGGCACCATGGCGTTTTCAGCACGCACTTCAAACAACAACAACTGTGCCGGCAGCTTGCCGTTGAACAGGTTGTACTGCTTGAAACTGCGCAAGCCAACGGACTTGCCGAACTCCGGGGCACCCGTAAACACCGCCAGGCGCCAGCCTGACAACTCACGAATCACTGCTTCACCCAAGCTTTGATAGATGCCAGCCAACTGATTGCGCTCACTCAAACGCTCGCCATAAGGCGGGTTCGTCAAGACCAGCCCCTGCTCAGCCCAGGTCTCCTGACGAGCGAAGTCTGCCAATGAGCGAGTTTCAACGTTCACAATACCTTCTAGCCCTGCCCGTTGAATATTTCTCAAGGCCGTGTCCAACACACGGGCGTCCTGATCAAAACCGGCAAACACGGGGACTCTGCCTTGCTTGCCTTCGTAAGCCCTGCGCTCGGCCTCCTGGCGCACGCCAAGCCAGAGCTCCGGCTGATGCCCCGGCCACTTTTCGAATCCAAACTTATCCTGTTTACGACCCGGCGCAATATCCAGGGCCATCAAAGCAGCTTCTATCAGCAAGGTTCCGGAGCCACACATGGGGTCGACAAAATCACCACCCGCAGCGGCAATTTCAGGCCAGCCGGCGCGCAATAGCAGCGCAGCAGCGAGATTTTCTTTAAGTGGCGCCAGTCCCTGCTCGGTACGATAACCGCGCATGTGCAGGCTGTGGCCGCTGAGATCGAGGCCAACGGCCAACCGGCCACGATTAAGTCTGGCAGATATCGTCACATCCGGATCTTTTTGGGCGACGGCAGGCCTCGCCGCACCGGCTCCGCGGATGCTGTCTACGATTCCGTCTTTGACCTTTTGGGCACCAAACTGGGTGTTACGCAGCTCTTCGTTCTGCCCCAAAAAGTTAACTCGAAAGCTGCCACCCGCCGGGATATGGGCTTGCCAATCCAGTGCGACCACACCTTCATACAGTTCATCAGCGCTGCGGGCATCCACCTCGGCAATGTGCAAGATCACGCGGTTGGCCAACCGAGACCACATGCAGGCGCGATAACCAGCTTCCAGCTCTCCCTCTACCCAGACACCTGCCGGAGCATTTCGCACCTGTGCCAGGCCAAAGCTCTCCAGTTCATCACCAAGGAGATACTCAACGCCCTTCGGGCAGGTTACAAAAAAGACATGCTTTGACAAAATAAACTCCTGGTTTTCTGGATAAAGCCGGTAAGCCGCCGGAATAGCAGCAAAACCCATAGTAGGGCTGTCATCGTTATTTCACAAACCTATAAGAAAAGCGTCACATAGACTAAATAAATAGTGTACATCCGCTCAAGGTTCGTCTTACCTTGTATGTGACGCGTCGTTCCGGAAGCCAAATGAACAGTGCTTCCGTTAACAGGATCCTGACTGCTCTGACCAGAGCTGGCAATAGTGGGTTGTCCCGGATGGGTGCCAATTATCGCTGCGGTCACTGCAGATGTGTACACGATTTTCTGTTAATCCATCAGTGAGGAACGGCATGAAAAGACAGAAGAGAGATATGTACGCTCGTGCATTCAAGCGGGGTTATCTCGCTGGCGTGTCCGGCAAATCCAAAGACAGCTGCCCGATTGATCAACCAGAAGCGCGCCAGGAATGGTTGAGTGGGTGGCGAGAAGGCCGTACGGATAATTGGGAGGGCATGACCGGCGTCTCCGGCATCCACAAAATGGCCAACGTGACCACAACCTGATCGTGGTGTTGGCCCACCCCGTTTAACTTGATCTGTTTTTTTCGCTCATTTACACCACAATTTGACGCAGTATTCTTAGCAACCCAAACGGGGCTTCCCGCCCCGGACCATAAGAAGAAGCGCTACGGGGTTCGTTCCCCGCAAGGGCCCGCTCTGCGGGCCCACCTTCGTTTTACAGTCCCGGTTCTTGCTTCTGTTCCGCTCTGATCGCCTCGACCGCCTCTCGAATCAACCCTGGTCCTTTATAGATAAACCCGGTATAGATCTGAACCAGCTTGGCTCCTGCCCGAATTTTCTCAGCGGCACTTTCGCCATCGGTGATGCCCCCCACACCAATGATCGGGAGTCGCTCACCAAGTTCGGCGTACAAGCCTTTAATGACCTGCAACGATGCATCACGAACAGGTGCACCACTCAGCCCACCCGCTTCATCCTCATGCTGATGGCCTTTTACCGCCTCTCGGCTGATCGTCGTATTGGTCGCAATCACACCGTCCAGCCCAGCCTCAAGCAATGCCCTGGCGACAAAACGGATGCCGTCGCTGTCCATGTCAGGTGCAATCTTGACGGCAATCGGTACGTACCGGCCCTGGGCTTTTTCACAACGTGTTTGCTCATCTTTAATGCCATAAAGCAGGTTCTTGAGGGAATCACCGAATTGCAAATCTCTCAACCCGGGCGTGTTGGGCGAAGACACGTTCACTGTGATGTAATCGGCCAAAGAATAGACTGCAGAGATTCCTTTACGGTAATCCTGTTCTGACTGCTCGTTCGGAGTGTCTTTATTCTTACCCACGTTGATACCCAGCACCCCTTGATAACGCCGGTTTTCAACATTTTTCACCAGGTGTTCAAGACCTTCATTATTGAACCCCATCCGGTTGATAATGGCCTGATGTTCGGCTAAGCGGAACATACGTGGTTTCGGATTGCCAGGCTGGGCCAACGGCGTAACCGTACCCACCTCGATAAATCCGAAGCCGAGCGCGCCCAACGCATCCAGATGATCAGCATTCTTATCGAGCCCCGCAGCAAGCCCAACCGGATTCGGAAACTCCAGGCCCATCACATTGACGGGGCAAGGCTTCGGATACCGTGAAAACGTCGTTAAAACGCCCATTTTGTGAGCCACATCCAGGCAGCCAAGCGCAACATTGTGAGCCTGCTCGGCGGGCAGACAGAACAGCAGATTTCGTAGCGCACCGTACATCGAAAAATTCCTTGGCAAAGGGTGGCGGGAGTATACCGGAAGTTTTCCACACCATCCTCCTGAACAAAAAAATGCACCCTCAACGCCCATGTTCAGACGGCTGGCGGGGCTTTTCCACGGAATCTGTGGATAACCCTGTTGAAAAGGTTGTGGCAACCGTTTCTATCCCTTGATAACTGCGCCAGCCTACAGATTGGTTAATTTTTGACCAGTCTTTTTATCGTTTATTTTCAGTAAGTTATAAAGTTTAAAATAATAATTGACGCCAAATGTAACAAAATGCTAGCCAGTAAACGATTTGTCATCATGTGCATAAACCAACCAGAGATTCTCGATAAATCAACCCCTATTGCATTCTGGTTAGCGCTATACTGCCAACACCGCAATATTCCGGAGCCGAGCACCATGGAACAGTCGTCTGCAAGTTACCACCGTCCCAGCCCGGATCTGGACGAAGAAAAACATGCCGCATCCAAAGTCACGATTATCGGTATGGTTCTGGATGCTGTTCTTGGCATTATCAAAGTCATTGGCGGCATTCTCTTTAATTCCCAGGCGTTGCTGGTTGATGGCATCCACTCCTTCACCGATGTTGTATCAGACTGGGTGGTACTGGCCGTTATGCGGCTATCAAGAAAAGAGCCGGACGCGGACCACCCGTACGGCCACCAACGCATCGAAACCCTCGGCACCCTGCTACTCGGTAGCATACTGATTGCCGTCGGCGCTGCACTGGCCTGGGAGAACATTCTGAGATTGCTGGCGGGCGACGAACTCAAGGTCCCCGGCTGGCCGGTGTTGGTGGCTGCTGCCGTTTCGGTACTTGGCAAGGAATGGATTTACCGGTACACCCGCCGCGTTGGTATTCGAATCCGCTCAGACCTGATCATTGCCAATGCCTGGCACAGCCGCACCGATGCGTTCTCTTCGGTTGTTGTGCTGGTTTCAACTGCCGGAGCCATGATCGGTTTCGTGTGGCTGGATGTGGTTGCTGCTGTGGTAATTGCGCTCATTATTATTCACATAGGCTGGAAGTTCACCTGGGACAGCGTCAAAGAGCTGGTCGATACCGGGCTTTCTGAAGAAGATACAGAAATGCTTAGAACCATTGCCATGGACACCGACGGTGTCCGCAATGTCCACGAACTTCGCAGCAGGCGAATGGGCCACGACATCTTGCTCGACATACACCTGGTGGTTCGCCCTGAAATCAGCGTGTCGGAGGGACACCAGATCGGTATGAAGGTGGTCACCGGCATGCGCCATGCGTTGGGCAACATTCGCGACATCAACTTTCATATCGATGCAGAAAACGATGAACAATCCGCGCACCCCACCGAACCAAACCTGCCGTCCCGCGAGGAAATTCGCGCGTCAATTTCACAGGCGCTGGGCGAACTTCCCCCTCACAGCAAACTGAGGCTGCATTACCTGAAGAATCGTGTGCACCTGGAGATCTTTCTGGATGAGGACCACCCGGCCCCAGGCATCACCACGGAAAAAGTCCGAGAAATTCTGGCAGGCCATGCCTGGTTCGGCAGCGTGCGGGTTTGGCTGGCAGCCAACTAACCTATCAGCGCCGGGTTACCGGCGCCGGTTTTCCTCCATGCGGGAAAGGAACTCCTGCATGACCAGAGTATACAACTCTCCGCCGAGGAATTTATCCTCGACGCCTGAGTCGATACTGGGATTGTCGTTCACCTCAATCACCGCCACCCGGTTTCCGGCCTGCTTAATATCCACTCCGTACAGCCCATTACCTATCAGCCGCGTAGAGTTTAGCGCAGCCTGAATCACGTTCCGGGGCACCTCATAGGTGGGCATGGTTTCAAAGCCACCGCTCTGTACCGACGCACCACCATGCTGATAAATCTGCCAGTGGCCTTTCACCATCAGGTATTTACAGGCGTAGATGGCCCGGCCACCCAAAACGCCTATGCGCCAATCGTAATCGGTATAGAAATACTCCTGAGCCAGCACCAGAGCAGACTGTTTGAACAGCTCTTTCAGGCCGGCCTTGAGTTCCTTTTCATCCTTGGCCTTGGCGACACCCCGCGAAAACGCGCCATCCGGTATTTTGATAACAACCGGGAAGCCGAGCTCATTCGCCACCTGTTCTACGGCGTCTTTCTGATCTTTGGAAAGTATCAGTGTCTTCGGTGTCGGCACTTTGTTGTTCTTCAACAAATCCGCCAGAAACACCTTGTTGGTGCAACGCAAAATAGACACCGGATCATCAATAACCACCATGCCTTCAGCCTCTGCTTTACGGGCAAAGCGGTAGGTGTGATGGTCGATCGCGGTAGTTTCGCGAATAAACAACCCGTCGTATTCCGGCAGGCGCGGCGAATTTAAGATACTGATCGAAGGTCAGAACATCTTCGCTGGGGTAGT
>NZ_JACUUB010000137.1 GCF_014859525.1 Marinobacter sp. | reverse complement strand
CTCACCACCCAAACATGGCCCCCATTTTGCTGAACATCTCAAAGAAACAATCCAATGAGACAGCGCTATGCCCACTCACGCCAAAGGCTTCACCCTGATAGAGCTGATGATCGTTGTTGCGATCATTGGCATATTGGCTGCCGCCGCTATTCCCTCATATCAGGGCTACATCGTAAAAACTCAGATCAACCGGGCAGTTAGCGAACTCGGGGCTTACCGCTCAGGGTTTGAGGCAAACCTTACGGGTACTTCAAACATTAACAACCAGTCGTTGGGGTACAGCCCTTCAAACCTCACGACCGGTAACACCGCGACCGAAATTGGCACCGTCAACGTTGACGGATCCGGTCACCTGCAGGTGACCATGGGGGGCAGGGCTCACCCAAATTTGGCAGGTGTCATTCTCCGTCACGAGCGCACGGTTGCCGGGGTGTGGAGCTGCGTTGTTGATAAAACTGGCGCGGCGCAATGGCGGCCAAGCTACACTCCTGCCAATTGCACAGCGATTTAGCGTTGATGGCGCTGAACCCCGGGCCGAAACACGGCCCATGTGGACAGGCACTAGCCTGTGAGTCTGACGGGGCATGAGTGATAAATGCTGTTTGACGTTTAACGGTAAGCGTTATACGCTGGCGGTATGATTAAGAGCTTTCGATGCAAAGACACTCAAGCGCTGTTTGAGACTGGAAAAACCAGACGGTTTTCGGCGATAAAAGCTGCAGCTGAGCGTAAGTTGATAGTGCTGCAAGCAGCTGCAGAGCTGGATGATCTGAAATCCCCACCTGGTAACCGGCTTGAAGCCTTGAATGGTGACCGGGAAGGCCAGCACAGTATCCGCATTAACCGGCAGTGGCGGATATGCTTTCGATGGACTGCTGATGGTCCGGAAGATATTGAAATTGTTGATTACCACTGAGGAGGTCGCACAATGATTAGCAATGGTATGCGTCCCATTCACCCTGGAGAGATTCTACGGGAAGAGTATCTGGAGCCGCTGGAGATGAGCGTAAATGCGCTCTCGAAGGCTTTGAATGTTCCTGCGACGCGGATGAACGAGATCGTTCGTGAGAACCGGGGCGTTTCCGCAGACACAGCGCTGCGACTAGCTCGTTACTTTGGCACCAGTGCGCGGTTCTGGTTGAACCTGCAAACTGAGTTTGAGCTGCGCCAGGCTCAGATAGGCAAGGAAGCTAAGATTGCTAAGGAGATACAGCCGCACGCTGCCTGAAAATCACAAACCATTATGGACAGGCATTTTTGTTCATAAACAACCTTTCCCCTCCGCTCCGGCTATCATAGCGCTCCCCTGGGGTAGCTGTAGCGCAGAGTCCCATCGGGAACCCTACTCGTAGGTGCAGAAATAGGCGGTATCTACGTCAGCTTTAACCTTAAAGCTGGTGTTGGCGGCTACTTCAAAGGCTTCACCAGCTTCGTAGCGGGTCCAACTATCACTATCTGGAAGCTGAACGGTTAACGCGCCGCTGACAACCGTCATCACTTCTTTTTTACTGGTGCCGAACTCGTATTCACCGGAACTGATCACACCTACGGTTGCCGGCAGGCTCTCACCCTGAAACGCGATGGACTTTACTTTGCCGTCGAAGTATTCATTTACGTTTAACATGGTCCTTACCCCTTATTTATCCAAACTGCCGATTCAGCCAAGCGTTGATATCACCAGATTCATACATCCATTGCTTCTCACCCTGGTCGTTGGTGATCAGCAGGCAGGGCACTTTAACGGCGCCGCCTCCATTCAAAAGATCCTCACGATGTGCCGGGTCGTGTTGTGCATCACGCAGCTCGATGTTCAGGCCCAGCCGGGCGATCTCTTTACGCACTTTTATGCAAAACGGGCAGGCGCGGAACTGGTACAGCGCCAGGTTTTCGGTAGCTTTATCAATCTCCGCTTGCTGCTCAGACGAGCGGCCGATGGCCTTCGGTGTGCTGAGTTTCTCTGAAAGCAACATAAAGGGTGTCAGAACCAACCGAAGCAGTCGGAAAAAGGCACGGATAATCGTTCGCATAATGAGACCTAAACTGTTTGGAAATGAGCGGATCTGCTGGAAACAGGCCCTGAAGGATACCATGACTGACGAATTGGGGTCAGACCCGAGGACATTTCACTCCGCCAAATGTATTTGGGTCTGACCCCGACTTCACAATTTCACGGGAAACCCCGAAGTTCCATCCGCTTAGCCAGACCACCTTGTTTTGATACCGGCAATCACGTAATACTGGAACGTCCAACAAAGGTACGTTTTCTGTACATTGGCTACTTGAGGTTCCAGTCATGAGCGGGCGCCAGCCTTCTTCCCCAACTGATGTGCATTGGTCGATGAAGCCAAACCGAGATAAGGCGCTCATGCTTGCCCAGCGAGCCGTGTCGGTTTTTGTGTACGATGCCGTGCGGCTGGAGGGTATTAACTTTACGCTCCCGGAAGTGCAAACCCTGCTGCAAGGCGTCACCGTGGGTGGGCATAAGCTGAGTGATCAGCAAATCGCGGTCAATCAGGGGGAGGCCTGGAAACGGCTGTTTCAGATGATCAGGGAAGGGCAGTTCGCACTGAACAAAGAGTGTGCTACGGATCTACACGCTATTGCTGCAAAGGAAGAAGCTTTGGAGTGGGGCTGCTTTCGCACCGGTTCTGTGCTGATCGCCGGCACGGATTACGAACCGCCGTCGGCAAGTGAGCTTCCGGGTCTATTCGAGCGCATGATCGAAGCGATGCAGCAATATGAAGATGTCTATGACCAGGCCATTCACATCTTCCTGAGCATGGCCCGTTGCCAGTTCTTCTACGATGTTAATAAGCGCATGGGCCGGTTTATGATGAACGGCCACCTGCTGAATAACGGATACCCCGCTATTAATATCCCTGCTTCACGTCAGCTGGAGTTCAATGAACTGATGCTGGATTTTTACGAATCTGGTGACCAGAAGGCGATGAACACATTTGTTCGAAGCTGTATGGATGAACGGGCCGTGCGCATCATGAAGGAATGATGGGGGTCAGACCCAAACACATTTCACCTCGCCAAATGTATTTGGGTCTGACCCCAACTTGAATTACCAGATCCAGCGCAGCGGTGCCGGTGCTTCTACCGTATTGGGCGCTTGCCGCACCACTTGGGCAATCTCGGCAGAGCCATGCTCTTTGGCGCACTGGTATAAAGAGCGAATATGTTCCGGGCTGCGTTTGTCTTCCATATCCCGATGGTTGTCGATGCATTGCTCGAAGTATCTCTGCATCTGCGCCTGGCGATCGGCATCGTCTCCGGCCCAGGTTTGCAGGTTCTCAAGGCGGGTAACGTCCACGGCGATGCCGTAGCGGTGCAGTTGCACCATCAGCACCATGGCCAGGATGAAAGCGAGGAACACCCCGAGAGAGAGTGTTCCGATCACGTATTTGCGAATCATCGGTTTGCCTCTAAGGTGGAAGCAACGCTGCCAGCGGTGCTTCGGTTCAGCTCATAAACCGCCATGTTCACGGCAGAGGCCAGGTTTAAGGATTCGATCTTCGCCGCTCCGGGAATGGTGTAGCGCTGAGCGGCCAGCTCATTCAACGCTTCCGGGGGCACGCCGCGTGCTTCGTTTCCAAACAGGTAGCAGTCGTGTTCTGCAAAAGCTGGACTGGCGATGGCTTCGCCGTCAATGTCCAAACAGGCGATGCGGGGATAGTGGCTGGCGAGAGTCTCCAGCGAAACCTCGGTTTCAATCGATACGTGAAAAATAGCCCCCATGCTGGCCCGGACCACTTTCGGGTTGAACGGGTCCACGCTGCCGGGGCTCAGCAGGCAGCGCATGCCGCCAAACCAAGCCAGGGTGCGCAGAATCGTCCCCAGGTTGCCGGGGTCCTGGACTTCGTGCAGGTAGATGGCTTTATCGCCGGGCGCGGGACTTTCGTTGTTAGCCGGCGGCATCGGCACCACCGCCAGTATACCTTGGGGGCTTTTGGTGTCGGCCAGTTGAGCCATCTGCCGGTCACTGATCAGGTGTTTCGGCCAGGGGCTGTTCCAGTGTTCGTAGGCACTGGTTACATAGAGTTG
>NZ_JACUUB010000136.1 GCF_014859525.1 Marinobacter sp. | reverse complement strand
TTGGGCAGCTAGAGCTGTTGCAATAACCAGTTGTTATTGGTCAATAGGCTGTCGTAAAGAGCCCGGCTGCGTTGTTCCAGTTCGGCATTGCCTTCCCAGCTGCCGGGCCGGTCGAAACGATCGCCGCTGCGATAGCCATTGCCGGCGGCGGTGACATACCAGGCGATGCTTGCCAGCTGTTTGCGTTGGTCGGTGACTTCACCGGTGTTGAAGTCCAGTTGGCGCACCATCAGGTCCTCTGCGTGCTGGTACTCCAGGGCGGCCTGGAACAGCTGGTCATTCACCCGGCCGACAGCCTCAGGCAGTTCCGGGCGCGTTTTGAGGAAGCTGGATGTGCCGTCACGTTCGCGCAGGGGGCCAAAGCCGCCGGTCAGGTGGTTGACGAATCGCCACTGGCTTTCGGTTTCTACCCGGTCACTTGCCGCTTTCACTCCGTTTTCGGTAAAGCGGAACTCTGACACCATGCCCCAGGGCTGCAGCACCGTTTCACTGTTCAGCACCGCCAGTAACATGTCGGCGTTGCGATTAAACAGTTGTTCAGCGGTTTGTTTGTCCTGGTCGTTTCCGAAAACATACAGAATTTCGTAAAGGCCTTTATGGCCACGCACCAGGCTGCCGAACTCATCAAGGCTGAACTGGGAGCCCTTGCCAAAATTGTAGCTGGACATGTCGCTGTTCCAGGCGTCATTCAGTGTGTCGGCGAGGGCTCGGGCCTTAACCACCAACCCATCTTTGCTGATGCCGTGAGCACCGGCCATGCGCTCCTCGGTTAACTGCCCCATGTCGTCCGATCCGCCGGGTTTGTGCCAGCGAACCCAGGCGTAGCTCAGGCTATGCAGAACGTCCAGGCCATAGGCCATGGTAGCCTGCGTAACTTCGCCGTCCCTGTTATGGAAGGCGCCATCCCGATAGTGGGTTTTGTTCAGATAACGTGGGATGCCGGCCAGATAGGCTGTGGGCGAATAGGTGATCTGTTGATACAGGGCGTCGCTGCCCCAGCGTCCGCCGCTGTGGTGCATATGGTAGCTGAAGGCTGCCTGAGCCAGTTCATTCAGACGGATATCGCGGCCTGGCTGCCATTGGCCTTCAGATGCCACTTTGGTCCCGGCAAAGCCTTCGGGGCTCAGGAAGCGGTTGGCGGCCTGCATCACTTGCAGCCATTGCTCGCCCTGCACGCGCATGGGGTCGTCGCTTAGGTCCGGCTGGTAGGCCTCATGCCCCATTTCACTTGAACGCATCACCCGGCCAGCGCTTGCCAAGGCGTGTTGAATCGCAGAGTAGTCGCGATGGTAGAGTGCCTCGTTGTAAAAAACAGCATCGCCTTCGGCACTGATATAGGCCGGGATGAGCAGGCTCATGCCTTCGGCGTTCAAGGCGTCTGCGCTTGATGAGCCGTGCTGGGAGGCATTTACGGTTGAGGTGGCCAGGCTAAATGCAGCGGCGCTTGCCAGGCCTAACTGGAATACGGGAGAGCTGGTTCGCATAGTCGTAAGTCCCTCTGAACGATGGATGAGTAGACAGGCATTATCATCTCATCGTTGCGGGTCTGTTTGAAACCCGAAGGGAATGCAGCTCTGGATGTTTTCATGTCAGTTTCAGATTCCGCTGGATTGCTGTTCCTGCAGGGGCAGGTGGATGCGCCGCCCCAGCCGTTATCAGCTCAGGGCGATTCCGGCTTTGCGTGCCCGGGCCGCGTGCAGTTTCTTGTAGCTCTCGATCATCTTCAGGTGCCGGTCCAGACCGCGCAGGTCCATGCCGGTTTCTTCGAGACCATAGAAGCGCACGGTGCCGTTGATCGAGCCCACAACGGCGTTCATCACCTCATTACCAAACATGCGGCGGAAGTTGTAGAGGTAATCGTCCAGCGCCAGTTCATCATCCAGCGTGGCTTCGAGTGCCGCGTTCATGGCCTGGTAGAACAGACCACGCTCAACCGTGTTGTCGTTGAATTGCCGGAACGTCTCGACCAGTTCCTGGGCCTCTTCCAGCTGGCCAATCGCCAGATAGATCAGCAGTTTCAGCTCCAGAATGGTGAGCTGGCCCCACACGGTGTTCTCATCAAACTCGATGCCGATCAGGGTGACGATGGTCATGTACACGTCCAGCTCGGTTTCTTCGAGCCGTTCTACCAGGCCGGTCAGTTCGTCCTCAGTCAGGCGGTGCAGATTCAGGATGTCTTCCCGGAATGCCAGCGCCATGTTGGTGTTGTCCCACACCAGGTCTTCCACCGGGTACACCTCGGAGTAGCCCGGCACCAATATGCGGCACACCGGAGCCCCCAGGTCTTCGAACACGGCCATGTAGCACTCTTTACCCATGTCGGAAAGGATGCCGAACAGGGTGTTGGCTTCTTCTTCGTTGGTGCCGGAGAAATCCCACTCCACGAAATCGTAGTCGGATTTGGCACTGAAGAACCGCCAGGACACCACGCCGCTGGAATCGATAAAGTGCTCGACGTAGTTGTTGGGCTCGGTTACCGCCATGGAATTGAAGGTTGGGGCGGGCAGGTCATTCAGGCCTTCGAAGCTGCGCCCTTGCAGCAGCTCGGTCAGGCTGCGTTCCAACGCCACATGAAAGCTCGGGTGAGCGCCGAAGGAGGCAAAGACGCCACCCGTTTTCGGGTTCATCAGGGTCACGCACATCACCGGGAACTGGCCGCCGAGAGAGGCGTCTTTCACCAGTACCGGGAAGCCCTGCTCTTCCAGCGCCCGAATGCCTTCGACGATGTCCGGGTATTTGGCCAGTACCTCGTTCGGCACGTCCGGCAGGGCGATTTCGTTCTCAATAATTTCTTTTTTCACGGCTCGCTCGAAGATTTCCGACAGGCACTGTACCTGCGCTTCCTGCAGGGTGTTGCCGGCACTCATGCCGTTGCTCAGGTACAGGTTCTCGATCAGGTTGGAGGGGAAGTACACCGTTTCCCCGTCGGACTGGCGCACGTAGGGAATGCTGCAGATGCCGCGCTCCGGCGTGCCGGAGTTGGTGTCGAACAGGTGGGTGCCCAGCAGTTCGCCGTCCGGGTTGTAAATCTCCAGGCAGTAATCGTCCAGAATGCCCTCGGGTAACTCGCCTTCCGGGCCGGGCTGGAACCACTGCTCGTTCGGGTAATGCACGAACGGGCTGTTGGCGATGTCCTGGCCGAAGTACTGATCGTTGTAGAAGAAGTTGCAGTTAAGCCGCTCGATGAACTCGCCCAGGGCCGAACACAAGGCGGCTTCCTTGGTGGAACCTTTGCCGTTGGTGAAGCACATGGGCGAGGCGGCATCGCGAATGTGTAACGACCACACATGGGGCACAATGTTGCGCCAGGAGGCAATTTCGATCTTCATGCCCAGGTCTGCCAATATGCCGCTCATATTGGCGATGGTGGTTTCCAGGGGTAGGTCTTTGCCTTCGATGTAAGTATTCGCTTCCCCTTCCGGCTTCACCGTAAGCAGTGCCTGGGCGTCTTCGTCCAGGTTTTCGACGACTTCAATCTGGAAGTCTGGGCCGGTTTGTACCACCTTTTTAACCGTGCAGCGGTCGATGGAGCGGATAATGCCCTGGCGATCCTTGTCGGAGATGTCTTCCGGCAGCTCCACCTGAATCTTGAAAATCTGCTGGTAGCGGTTTTCCGGGTCTACAATGTTGTTTTGCGACAGGCGGATGTTTTCCGTGGAAATGTCGCGGGCGTTGCAGTACACCTTGACAAAGTAGGCTGCACACAGGGCCGAGGAGGCCAGGAAGTAGTCAAACGGGCCGGGCGCCGAGCCATCGCCTTTGTAACGCACGGGCTGGTCTGAGATGACGGTAAAATCGTCAAATTTGGCCTCAAGCCTCAGGTTGTCGAGATAATTGACTTTGATTTCCATGGGCAGCTTACCGGATTCAGAAAGATGAGCAGTTTACGCGGAATAGACGAGGTGATCCCCGATGCGCGGGATGGTCTCACAAAAACCGAAAGGACGATACTTTACGTCCTCAGTGAAACCCAGAAGGAGCTGGGTGGCCGTAATGTGCCTACGGTGATGCTCTATGGCCGGGTGCTGGAATACGTGAACATCAGCGAGCAGGAATTGCACCTGTA